>PLTV01000178.1 GCA_003164635.1 Acidobacteriaceae bacterium | reverse complement strand
GAGTCAAATGGATACCCAGTACTGATAGATTGCCTCTGATCTAACACAGGCCGCGCGTTTTGCTGGCGCCGGCCCAGTCCACCCGAAGTCGCTGTACGGGAAGCCGCAACTCTCCAGAGCATGGTGGGGGATCCGAGCTCGCTCGTGGTCTCTTCCAAACCGAAGCCATCCTGCTTCAAGCTCTATTCCCCACCTGTTGCATTCCAAAAGGAAACGTGTCATTCTTCCTTTAGGTAACCAAAAGGTATGGCGACAGGCGACATCCAGCAGGGCACATTGGCGTTGATGGTTTTGAAGACCCTCGACGTGCTCGGGCCACAGCACGGCTACGGCATCGCACGACGAATCGAGCAGATCAGCGGAGATCAACTGTCTTTGAACCAGGGCACACTGTACCCCCTCCTGCTCAAACTGGAGCACGAAGGCGCGATCGCTTCGGAATGGGGGCCATCGGAAAACAACCGTCGAGCTCGCTTCTATCGCCTGACACGCGCCGGGCAGAAGCAGCTGCGCTCCGAACTCGAGAACTGGAATCACACCGCAGACATCATCGCGCGCTTTATCACCATGAACGCGGAGACGAATTCATGAAAATCCTGAGAAGGTTTCTTGTACGGATGCGCAACCTTGTCGTGCGGCAGAGCCATGCCGATCGCTTTCGTGAGGAGATGCAGGAACACCTGATTCAGCAAACCGAGGAGAACATGCGATCGGGCATGCCGCCCGACGAAGCGCGCCGACACGCGGCGTTGAAATTCGGAGTAGCCGAAACGATTCGAGAACAGTATCACGCAGAAACGAGTTTGCCGCTTATTGAGAGCACGCTGCAGGATCTGCGCTACGCGGTGCGAATCCTGCGCAAGAGCCCGGGATTTACGGCAATTGCCGTTGGATCGCTGGCTCTGGGAATCGGTGCGAATACGGCGATCTTTACGGCAGCGCAGCACATGCTCCTTGATCGGTTGAACGTTCCGCATCCTGATCAGTTGCGCATGTTTTATTGGACCCAGCCGAAAGAAGGCATTGTGTCTTCGATGTGGGGGTCGTGGGACGACATGCCGGACGGCGGTGAGATCTCCACTTCCTTTTCCTATCCCGTATATCAGCAGATGCGGCAGGCCAACCGGTCGATGGCAGAGGTGTTTGCGTTCAAACCATACGGGCGCATGACAGTGACCATCAGCGGCAACGCCGAAGCCGCGGAAACTGAGATGGTGTCAGGCAATTACTATGCCGGGCTGGGCGTGCGGCCGCAGCTGGGGCGCGGCATTCAGGAATCGGACGACGGAGAAGTAGGCAGCGGTCCCGTTGTCACCATCAGCGACCGGATGTGGACCAACCGGTTCGGCCGCTCGCCCGATGCGATTGGAAAAACTGTTCTCGTCAACGCACAGCCGATGACGGTGGTGGGCATTAATCCGCCTGGATTCACGGGAGCAAACTCCGCGCAGGGCACGCCCGATGTTTTTCTCCCCTTCAGCATGCAGCCCATTGTCGCGCCCGACGGTTCTGACACACCTTCGCTGCTGACAAACAAGAGCCTTTGGTGGGTTCTCATGATGGGGCGCATCAAACCTGGCGTCTCCAGTGAAACATCGCAAGCCTCTCTGAACGTGGCGTTGAACGCGGCGGTGCGGGCGACAATGGACGTGAAGAAAGATAATCAACTTCCCCGCCTGGTCCTGCGCGACGGCAGCCGGGGTCAGAATCCATCCATTGAAGGCTTTGCAAAGCCGCTCGTGGTTTTAATGGCGCTCGCCGGACTTGTGCTCTTGCTGGCGTGTGCGAATTTGGCCAACCTGCTGCTGGCGCGGGCAGGCGTGCGGCAGCGAGAGATGAGCGTGCGGCTCGCCATGGGCGCGGGGCAAGGCCGCATCTTGCGGCAGATGATGACCGAAAGCCTGCTGCTGTCGTTTCTTGGTGGCGCATCGGGACTGCTGCTGGCGTGGCTGGTGCGCAACACCATTCCACGCCTGCTCTCGAACGCCTGGGATCCCCCGGCATTTTCAGCGCGGTTGAGTTGGCCTATCTTCGCGTTTGCTGCCGCAGTCTCGGTTTTGACGGGAATCGTCTTCGGGCTGGCGCCTGCGTGGAAATCAACGCGGGTAGAAGTGAGTTCAAGCCTGAAAGAGAGCGGGCAAACTGTGACGCGCCGTCGTCGAGGCTTGGGCGGCAAGGCGATTGTTGCCGTGCAGGTGGCCTTGTCGATGTTGCTCGTCATTGGCGCGGGATTGTTTGTGCGCACGCTGATGCAGTTGGGGCGGACTCCGCTGGGATTCCGATCGCATAATCTGCTGTTGTTCAGCGTGGATCTTCCCGAGACGCGCTATCCGCTGGCGGCGAGCACTCCAATCCTGCAGCGGCTCGACGAAAAATTCGCTTCCGTTCCCGGAGTGCAGGCAGAGGCGCTGACTGAGCTCCCTCTCATTTCGGGCAGCGCGCGCAACTCCACTCTCATTCCCGAGGGGCAACAGAAAAAAGCCGAGGGGAACCCAAGTGCGCTGACCAATCGTGTAGGAGCGCATTTCTTTGAGACCTTTGGCATACCCATCATTGCCGGTCGCGTATTCACCATGCAGGATGCCCCGAACTCCCCCAAAGTCGCGATCGTGAACCAAAGCCTCGCACAGAAGTACTTCCCCAATGCGAATCCGATCGGAAAGACATTCCAAACCGGCGGACGTCATCCCTTCACGGTTGAGATTGTCGGCGTGTGCGGCGATGCCCGGTACTACCGCGTGCGCAAAGAGGTGCAGCCAACTTTCTACACGCCCTATTGGCAGGTAGACGAAGGCGTGCACGACGCAACATTTGCAATCTCGACGCAACTCGATGGGCACGCGCTGCTGCCGTCACTGCGCGATGCCATCCGGCAGATTGACACCAACCTGCCCATGCTCGACGTGCGTACGCAGGACGAGCAGATCGCGGCGAATCTCCGCCAGGAGCGCATCTTCGCTGTGCTGAGCAGCGGCTTTGGGGTGCTGGCGTTGGCGCTGGCCTGCGTGGGCATCTACGGCATCATGGCCTATTCCGTTGCAAATCGAAGGAATGAGATCGGGATACGGCTGGCGCTGGGCGCGCAGCCAGGCCAGGTGCGGGCCATGATTCTGCGCGAAAGCACGTGGCTCTCAATCGCGGGGATTGTCGCCGGCGTCGGGACTGCCCTGTTTCTCACCCGGCTGGTGAAGTCGATGCTGTATGGAATTCAGCCAAACGATCCGCTGACGATCTCCTGCGGCGTTCTGTTACTGCTGGCCGTGGCCCTTGCAGCGAGCTGGATTCCAGCGCGCCGCGCCGCCAGGGTGCAGCCGATGGATGCGCTGCGGCACGAATGAGGGTCAATGTGAGCGCGGCGGCGTGTCAAGCGCAACCAGAGGTCCAGCGCCTAAATCATTTCCCTGGTGCGAGTTAGCTCCTTCAGGCTTGCAGGTTCTGTGCTCGCGCGCTTAGTATTCAGGTGCTCCACCAAGAGCCGTTCCCCCTCCCCGAAATGGACTGCTCAAAGGGCCCTTTCTCTATGACACATTGCATCCGACTTGGAGTTTGCCTTGTTGCTGTTTTGGCGGGGGGCAGCGCATGGGCGCAGACCGCTGACCAGAGCGATGAAGTAACCGCAGAAACCACCGCAGCGCCCATTGCCCATGTTTTTGTCAGCAACGGGAGCAGGATCCTGGCCTTTTCCGCCGCCCCAACGGGAAATTGACGGCCGTTGCGGGCTCTCCGTTCAATTACAACCTTTCGTTGATGGGTGAAAATGGCCACTATCTGTTTGGGTTTCAGCCGAGCAGTGTAATCATTCAATCGCTCGCAATGGCGTCCAATGGGGCCCTGAAGAAGGGCGCAACGCTAAACACCGCAGAGTATAACGCGGTGAGCGATTGTGCACTGACTTATTGGAACGGGCAACGGTTGAGAGTCGACCACACCGGCGCTGATTTGTACAACGCGGCTGTTCCCGCAGACTTTCCCTGCGACACGAGCTACCAGTCATTCAAAATTGACGACGCCAATGGCGAACTGACGTTTCTCAACAACGCCGGTGCAATCCTGCTGGGCGGCGCGAGCCTGAATATTCTTGGGAACAATAAGTTCGTCTACACGCCAAGTTGCGGCGCTGCATACGGCAATAGTCCGTACCCGTATGTCGGCGTGTTTTAACGTCTGAGCAATGGCGAGTTGGCGACAACGAATTCGGGTGTCGGGCTTCCGCCTGCGCCTATGGATACGACTTATCCAGGTGGAGCGGTTCCGGGATATTATTGTCCCTTTTCGATGGCCACGGACCCGACAGATCACGCGGCCATAGAGCTCAATGCATTTGACAACATTGGCGGCGGCGACGGCGAAGGCCGCTTCTATGGACCGGTAGTGATTGCTACTTTTACCGCGGACTCAAAAGGGAACCTGACCACAACCAGCACCGATAAAAACATGGCGGTGGCCGAGACGGGCGTGGGCCCGATGAGGATGTCTCTTTCGGGCAAGCTTCTGGCGATCGGAGGCACGGGATTGGAGATTTTCCACTTCAATGGCGGCAGCCCGGTCACGAAGTACAACACTCTGCTGAACACGGACAGCATCGGCACGATTCTCTGGGACGACAGCAATCACCTGTATGCACTCGGAAGCACCGCGAAGGGTGCCACAGAGCTATGGGTCTACACCGTGACCCCAACCAGCGTGACGGAAGCGCCGGGATCACCTTACGCGATACCGAACGCCGGGAGCATGGTAGTTCAATCGCTGCCGTAGGCATCCCAACACGAAGTCGTTGAACAGTCTCGATATTCCGAGTTGTTCTCCCGTCACCTGAGGCACCCGCGGCGGCCGGTCGGCGCGGTTCCCTCCGCTACAATAAAGGGAAGCGCCTGCCGCGTCCCGACGGATCGAGGCTGACTCGAATCCGGGGCCCGACCGGCGCATCAGAGTATTATGCTAGCCAAAAATCTTCCGGAAGCCCTTACATTCGACGACGTTTTGCTGGTGCCTGCCGCAAGCGACGTGGAGCCCGCGCAGGTAAGCACGCAGACCCAGTTGACACGCGCAATCACGCTCAACACGCCGCTGCTTTCTTCGGCCATGGACACGGTGACGGAGTCGCGCATGGCGATTGCGATGGCGCAGCAGGGCGGCATCGGCATTGT
>PLTV01000158.1 GCA_003164635.1 Acidobacteriaceae bacterium | reverse complement strand
GGCGCGTCGTCCGACGCAAACTGGGCAAGAAAGATTCCGGGACCTTTGATTGTTTTCATGGTTCTCCTCGGCGGCACTGTGTTGATTTAAAAGTTGACCCAGCTTTCGGTGCGGTTGCTTTCGATGGCGCGTTCAATGAAGCGCATGCCGCGGACGCCGGCGCGAATACCGGGCAGTGTTGCTGGAGGCGCGTAGGCGGCGCCGGCCTTCCATGCGGAAACGGCGTCGGCAAATTCGCGATAGAGCACGGCGAAGGCCTCAATGTATCCTTCGGGATGGCCGCCGGGCAGGCGGGTCACGGCGAGAGCGTCCGCGCCGAGATAACCGCCCGCAGCGTGATAAATTTCCTCCGGGCCGTCGAGACCTTTCACGGTCAGCCGGTTGGGATCTTCCTGATGCCACTCAAGCGATCCTGTTTCGCCGTAGACACGCAAGCGAAGGCCGTTGCGCTCACCGGCGGCCACTTGCGATGCCATCAGTGTGCCGCTTGCGCCATCCTGAAGGCGAAGGAGCGCATTGCAATCGTCATCGACTTTGCGCCCCGGAACAACGGAGCGCAGCGCGGCATTGATCGCAATGACATCGAGCCCCGTCACGTATTCGAGGAGATGAAAGGCGTGCGTTCCGATGTCACCGATGGCGCCGCCTGGACCATTCAAAGCGGGATCGGATCGCCAGGATGCTTGCTTCTGCCCTGTCGTTTCGAGTGGTTTACTCAACCAGCCCTGGAGATACTCGACGGCAACCTTGCGAATCTTGCCGAACTTGGCTTCGGCGCACAGGGCGCGGGCCTCGCGGACAAGGCTGTATCCAGCGTAGGTGTGCGTGAGAGCGTACGGCAGCGCAGCCTGGGCGACAACGTCCTGCAGTTTGAGGGCTTCGTCGTATGTTGCGGTCGCGGGCTTGTCGCTCATCACGGCGAACCCCGTGGCCAGAGCTGCTTCGGCGACGGGAAGGTGGAGATGATTCGGCGTGGCGATGACGACGAGGTCGATGGGGTCGGCGCGTTGACGTTCCTTCTCGAACATCTCGGAGTAGCTTGAGTAGGCGCGCCCTGGGTCGATGTTAAAAGCTTCGCCGGCTGCTCGAGACCGTTCGTGAGATTGTGAGAATGCGCCTGCGACCAGAGCGATCTTGCCGTCGAGTTCCGCAGCCATCTTGTGCACGGGGCCAATGAAGGCTCCCGGGCCGCCGCCAACCATACCCATCCGCAGTTTCCTGCTCACGCCGTTGCCTCCTTAGGAATTTTCACGGGTAACGCTACCAGTCTGTCAAGGTTCCGTCCAGCTTCCGGTTGATGGGAAGGTAGGCGCGTTGATATTCGAATTTTGCTGCTAACTTCTCGTCGAGAGCGACGCCGAGGCCGGGAGCATCGCCGGGATACATCATGCCGTCTTTGAAAGAGTACTGGTGCGGAAAGACCTGATCGGTTTCTTCGGTGTGCGGCATAAGTTCCTGGATGCCAAAGTTATGAATGGCGGTATCAAAGTGCAGCGCCGCTGCCATGGTAACGGGCGACAGGTCGGTTGCGCCGTGGAAGCCGGTGCGCACGTGATAGAGGGATGCGAAATCGGCGGCCTTCCTGAGCGGGGTGATGCCGCCTCCGTGAACGATGGTCATGCGCAGGTAGTCGATCCACTGGTTGCGGATGAGGTCGTGTGCGTCCCAGATGGAATTGAAGACTTCGCCGACGGAAATGGGCGTTGTGGTGTGGTCGCGAATGATTTTGAAACCATCCTGTAACTCCGCGGGAGTGGGATCTTCCATCCAGAAGAGGTGGAACGGCTCAAGCTCCTTGCCGAGGCGCCCGGCTTCGATGGGTGTTAAGCGATGATGGCAGTCGTGAAGCAGATGAAGTCCCTCGCCAAAGGTTTCGCGTGCGCGCGCAAACAGGGTGGGCACGTGGCGGAGATAGAGTTCGGAAGACCACGCGTGCTCGGATGGAAGGCCACGTTCGGCGGGCTCGTAGCGGCCCGCGTTTTTTGCGATTCCGTACGTGGAAGCAAGGCCAGGAATGCCGCTCTGGACCCGAACGGCCTTGTAGCCCGCGTCGATGTGGCGGGCGACATCTTCGAGCGCGCTGTCGGTGTCTTTGCCATTCGCATGGCCATAGACGAGGACGCCTTCGCGGCTTTTGCCGCCGAGCAGATTGTAGAGCGGCGTGTTGAGGGCCTTGCCTTTGATGTCCCAAAGCGCCACATCGATGGCGGCGATCGCGGACATGGTGACAGGGCCGCGACGCCAATAGGCGCCGCGATATAGATACTGCCAGATATCCTCAGTTTGAAACGGGTCGCGACCAATGATGCAGGGAAGGATGTGATCCTGGAGATAACTTGCGACGGATAGCTCACGCCCGTTGAGGGTAGCGTCGCCAAGGCCGTAGATACCCTCGTCCGTCTCGACCTTGAGGGTAACAAAGTTACGTCCAGGGCAAGTTACATTCACTTTCGCGTTCGTGATTTTCATCGACTTACTTCTCCAAACTTCATCTCAGCGAGTCTTTCCCGCTCGATTCACTTGGCGGACACTGGGTTTACTGATTGACGCCGCTGGCGAGAAATCCTCCGTCGACGGTGATGACTTGGCCGGTGACAAACGATGCGGCGTCGGAGGCAAGAAAAACCGCGACGCCACCAACTTCATCGGCATTACCGAATCGGCCCATCGGCGTGCGCATCAACAATTCTTCACCGCGCGGAGTTCCCTGCACCAGGGCGGCGTTCAGCGGCGTGGGAAATATTCCTGGTGCGATGGCGTTGACGGTGACTCCTTCGCGCGCCAGTTCGACGGCGAGACTGCGGGTGAGGGAGGCAACGGCGGCTTTGCTGGCGGAGTACGCGGCGACCCCGTGAAAGCTGACGAAGGTGGAGAGTGAAGCGATGTTGATGATGCGGCCATAGCGAGCGGCGGCCATTGTCTTCCCGAAAATCTGGCTGGAACGCAGGGTTCCGGTCAAGTTCGTATTGAAGACGCGCTGCCAGTCAGCTTCTTCGAGTTCGATTGCCGGCTTTTTCAAGGTGATTCCAGCGGCATTGACGAGAATGTCGACCTTGCCGAAGTGTTGGAGCGCTTGGTCGTGCAACGACTGGATGGACGCGCGGTCTGTGACATCGCTCGGGATGCGCAGGGTTTTGCTGCCGAGAGACTCGATTTCCGCAGCAACACTTTCAACCTGTTCGTGGCGGCGCGAACTGGCAACGACATCGGCACCGGCCTGCGCCAGGCTGAGGGCGATAGCATGGCCTAAGCCGGAGCTCCCGCCCAGCACGACCGCAACCCTGCCTTTGAGATCGAGGCGCATGGAAAGCCAAACCCTCCGGAAGAACCACCAGGGCCGCCGGCGAAGTTCGATGACAGCCTGCGAGCCGTACTCCAACAAAAAACAGTATCATGTAAGGCGATTTAGTTGCGCTGGCGCAACCTGCACTCAGCCCGCCCGATGCGATCAAGTTTGAGGGAAATTCCGACCAATCTATGAAGCCGCTTACTCTTCCCGATTTTTCCCGCCGATGGGATTGTCTTTCCCTTGGCGAGGTGATGCTCCGGCTTGATCCGGGCGAAAACCGCATTCATGCCACGCGAAGCTTTCAGGTGTGGGAGGGCGGTGGCGAGTATAACGTGGCGCGCGGGCTGCGGCGTTGTTTTGGACTGCGAACGGCAATCGCTACGGCGCTGGCGGATAACGCGGTGGGCCGGCTGGTGGAAGACCTGATGCTGCAGGGCGGTGTCGACACTTCCCTGCTCAAGTGGGTTCCTTATGACGGGATCGGGCGGCAGGTGCGGAACGGGCTGAATTTTACCGAACGCGGCTTTGGCGTGCGTGCGGCGGCTGGATGCTCGGATCGCGGGTTGACGGCGGTGAGCCAACTGAATCCCGGAGACTTTGACTGGAAGATAATTTTTGCGAGCCCCAACGGAGCGCAATGGTTCCACACAGGCGGAATTTTCGCGGCGCTTTCGGGTTCGACGGCGCAGGTGGCCGCGGAGGCGATCGACGCAGCACGACAGCACGGGACGCCGGTTTCGTATGACTTGAATTATCGCGAGAGTCTTTGGAAGAGCATCGGGGGGAAGACGAAGGCACAGGAAGTGAATCGAAACCTCGTGGGGAAGGTTGACGTTTTGCTGGGCAATGAAGAGGACTTCTCCGCGATGCTGGGCGTGAAGCTGAAGGGCGTTGCCGAGGATTTTGCCGAGTTGCCGATTGCTGCGTATGAGCAGATGCTGCGTGCGGTGGCTGCGCTCTGTCCGAACCTGAGGTTGGTAGCGAGCACGCTGCGCACGGCGTCGAGCGCAAGCCGCAACGCGTGGGGCGCGATTGCGTTGTACGAAGACAAGATTGTGCACGTGGCGCAGCGCGAAATCGACATTCTGGACCGCGTGGGCGGCGGAGACAGTTTCGCATCGGGGTTGATTTACGGATTGCTGGCGGGCAAGCCGATTGACTGGGCGGTGCGGTGCGGCGTGGCGCATGGCGCACTGGCCATGACGACTCCCGGCGACACGAGCATGGCAACGCTGGCCGAGGTGGAGCGCTTGATGAAGGGCGACTCGGCGCGGATTTCGCGGTAGGAGAATTGAGCGGCATCGAGGAAACGTATGAAGGTGACGACAGCCGAAACACTTGAACGCGCGGCCCTGATCCCAGTGCTGCGCGCGCGCAACGCCGGACAGGCGCATGCCGTGGTGCAGGCGATGCTTGCGGGCGGTATCCGCGTTGTTGAAGTGACGATGACTGTTCCGGGGGCGGTGGAGCTTTTGCGCGAGCTGAAAAGCGAATACGGCAATGAACTGCTGCTTGGTTCAGGGACAGTGACGACAGGAGGGCAGGCGGAAGACACAATTGAGGCGGGGGCGGAGTTCGTGGTGAGCCCGAGCTTTCATGCGGATGTGGTTGCCGCGACCAAGGCGCACGGGAAGCTGTCGATACCGGGGGCGCTGACGCCGACCGAGGTGATTACGGCCTGGAACGCGGGTGCGGATTACGTGAAGATCTTTCCCTGTTCGGCGGTGGGTGGTGCCGGTTATTTGAAATCGCTGCTGGCGCCGTTTCCTCATCTGAAATTGATTCCGACAGGTGGGGTCACGCATCATACGGCGGCTGGTTTTCTTGAGGCGGGGGCGCGGGCGCTGGGCGTGGGAAGCGACCTGGTGAACCTTGCGGCCATTGATGAGGGCAGGCCTGAAGTGATTACGGCTGCGGCGCGTGTATATTTAGAAATCATCACCAGATTCCGGAATAGCGAGCAGAGGCCGAAGTAGAGTGCCTTGTTTCTTCAATTTTCATTGGGGGCCCCCATGCTCACTCACGGATTCTGGCAGGGTTTCGTTCTTGGCTTTGGAATGGCTGCGTTGATTTGGCTTGTTCCGATGCTGATGGCACGGACGCACAGGCGCGGTCCCTTTTAGGCTTGTCGCCGAGCCGCGCTGAGTTTAC
>PLTV01000097.1 GCA_003164635.1 Acidobacteriaceae bacterium | reverse complement strand
GCCGGCGCCATCCTGGTCAGCAACCGTACCCAGGAACGCGCCCGCCGCATGGCCGAGGCCTTCAAGGGCCAGGTCATTCCTTACGACCAGATGCATGAGGCCGCCAGCGACGCCGACATCGTCATCAGCTCCACCGGCGCGCCCCACCCCATCTTCCGCAAGGAGCATGGGCAGGCCTTCATGCACCGCCGCCGCAACCGCCCCATGTTCTTTATCGACATCGCCGTGCCCCGCGATGTGGACCCGGCCATGGGCGATCTGGAAGGCATCTTCGTCTACGACATCGACGATCTCCAGGCCGTCGCTGCCGCCCATCTTGAGGCGCGCAGCCGTGAAGCCGGCGACGCAGAATCCCTGATCGCCACCGAAGTCGAGCGTTTCCAGCAGAAGCAGCGCACGGTGAACGTGGCCCCTGCCATCGTCGCCATGCAGCGCCAGGCCGAAGACATTCGCCAGGCGGAACTGCGCCGTATGCAAGGTCGCCTGGGCGCCCTCACCGCGGAGCAGTTGTCCGCCGTCGAGGCCCTCACCCGCGGGCTCGTCAACAAGTTTCTTCATCCCCCCATGCAGGCCCTCAAACAAGCTGCGCGCGAAGGCGATCAGGCGCGGCTCGACGCGCTCTGCGAGGCTTGGCAGGTCTCTGCGGCTGCCGGCGAACGCGAGTCCGAACACACACTCCCCGAGAGCCCGGCCAAAGCTGCAAAAACAGAAACGCGAGAATCGGCAAAAATTGAGAACGCGGCCATGACCGCCGAAAGTCTGGAGACGCGCCGATGAAGTTGAGAATCGGAAGCCGTGGTTCGCAGCTTGCCCTCTGGCAGGCCCACCACATTGCCGGCTTGCTGCGCGGCGCGGGCCACGACATTGAAATCGAGATCATCAAAACCACCGGCGATCGCCTCCAGGAAGTCACATTCGCCCAGGTCGGCTCCAAGGGCATGTTCACCAAAGAAATCGAGGACGCCCTCGCCGAGGGCCGCGTCGATCTTGCCGTCCATTCGCTCAAAGACCTCCCCACCGAATTGCCCGAGCCCTTTGAACTGGCGGCCACGCCTCCCCGCGTCGATCCGCGCGATGTGTTTGTCTCGTTGAAGTTTTCTGCGCTATCCGCATTGCCGCAGGGCGCGCGCGTCGGAACCAGCAGCCAGCGCCGCCGCGCCCAGTTACGCGCTCTTCGCCCCGACATTGATGCGGTTGAATTTCGCGGCAACGTCGATACTCGCCTGCGCAAACTCGCCGAAGGCCAGGTCGATGCCATCCTCCTCGCCGCCGCCGGCCTCGATCGTCTCGAGAAAACCGACTGGGTCCGCGAACGCCTTGACCCGAAGGATTTCTGCCCCGCGGCCGGCCAGGGTTCGCTCGGCATCGAGACCCGCAAAGGCGACCAGGCCACATTGGCCGCAATTGCTTTCCTCAATGACCCTGCCACCCGCTTCGCCGTCACCGTCGAACGCACAGCCCTCGCCGCTCTGGGAGGCGGTTGCCAGGTTCCCATCGGCATCCACTGCCGTCCGCGTCCACTCGCGAGCGGGCAAAAAACGGGCCATGCCGATCCGTATGACGAGGTCTTCGGCGTGGTCGCTGACCCCGCAACGGGCACCGCCATTCGCATCATCCATCGGGTGCCCGCCGGTTCCTCAAGCCCCGAAACGCTTGGGCAATTAACAGCTCAGATGCTTCTCGACGCTGGAGCTGGCCCACTGCTCGCTGCCGCCGCCGAGGCTGCCCGTTGAGTTCACTTCCGCTTGCCGGACGCCGTGTTCTCGTAACCCGCGCCGCTCACCAGGCAGGCAGGCTCAGCGATGGTTTGCGCGCCCTCGGCGCTGAGCCGGCCGAGGTCGCGGTGCTTGAAATCCAGCCACCCGAAGATTACGCCCCGCTCGACGCTGCACTTAAGAACCTTCCGACCTACGATTGGCTGTTGTTCACCAGTGCGAATGCGGTGCGCGCCCTCAAAGATCGCTCCGACACGTTGAAGATTTCGCTTGATGTGGCCGGCGGGCAGGTAGCCGCAGTCGGCGAATCCACCGCCGCCGCCGCCCGCAAAGCCGGTTTCAATGTGACCTTGGTCCCGGAATCATACGTGGCGGAAAGTCTGGTTGAAGCCATCGGCAACCGCGCCAACAACAAAAAAATCCTTCTCGCCCGCGCTGCCGTCGCCCGCGACGTCATCCCCAACGCACTGCGCGCCGTCGGCGCTCAAGTCGATATCGTCGACGCCTACCGAAATGTTCTCCCGGAGGCCGCTCCATCCATCCTGCTCCAGGTGCTCGCCACGCCCATCGACGCTGCAACATTCACCAGCTCTTCGAGCGTCACCCACCTTGCCCAGGCCGCGCGGATCGCCGGCATTCCCTGGCCACTGCATGGCGTCCCGGCAGTCTCCATCGGTCCCATCACCAGCCAGACCCTGCGTGAATTGCTTTGGGAACCCGCCGCGGAAGCTGCGCAGTCCGACATTCCCGGCCTGATCGCCGCCGTCCAGAAACTCTTCGCCGCAGCCTAAACTGTCCGTAGTGGGGTTGCCAAAGAGAATTCAGCCAAAGTTGAGTCTGTCAGGGTCCCCCCACGGACAGGTCTTCGTCCGTGGGGGGCTCTCGCTTTTAATATCTGGGAAAGCCACGAACCTTCACCCGCCTCCTGCTTATTTTCCATATCTCTCTGCCGGAATCACCGGAATCCACCCGGAATTCGCCTTGCAGATAATTTCGGCGAGTAGATGCATACTTGCTTCAGATCAGCTTTCAGAACCCGGAAACGATCAAATTCGTTCCCGTAACGCCTTTGTTGTCTAGATTCTGCAAATAANNGTCTGTATCCCATTGAAAACAGGTAACTTCTTTACAGAGACACCTTTTTTTTTATTTTTTTATTTTGCCTAAAAAGTGATACGCCTCACTTTTCGGCGGTCGCCCCACCTCTGGAACCAAGTCGGAAACGTTGCGCCAATCGCAGCGGCAGCTTCATGAATGGGCCTCCACAAACGCGGCGGCGCAAGCTCCATCCGTCGGAAACGAGTGCTGTAAACTGAATCGAGCGAGTTCCGCTCGCCTCCCGCAAATCCCTTTGCACTCCGAGGCCAGCCACAACCGCGTCGTTGAAGCCGTCCGCACTGCGGATGTGTGCAGAGACAACCCTAAGAAGGAGAAACACCGACAGATGGCCAAGATCGCAAAAACAGGTGACCGCAAGAAGGTCATGGACACAACCAAGTCGACCGACTGCCCCAAATGCAGCAAGCCCACGCGCATCGTCAAGCGCGTCAAAGACCGCGAGCGCGGTATCCCTGGCGGCGTCTACATCTCGTGCTCCGCCTGCGAATTCTACGAGAAACTTTGAGCTGCTCTCTAAGCTTTCAAACGAAAGGCCCGGCAAACTGCCGGGCCTTTTTCGCTGGTGAGGAATGCAGTCATTCAACTTCAGCCGCAGCCTTGAGCTTTGCGACGTCGAACTTCATCCTATCCCTTCACACCCAACGCATACGCCTGTGAAACCGAACTCCTTGCCAGGGGAAAAAAGGCCTGAGTGTCACCCCCGAGGCCGGTAAAAGCCCCTCTTTACTTCGAGTCAACCAGGAGTGACGCTCGATTGGGAATCGGAATACGGAGAGCCGGGCGCTTCCGTCTCCGAAGTCGGCCTTCTGTGGCATAATTCGAATCGCGCCGAAATCTGGCTCTGAGGCGTCCTCTGAATACCTGAACTCTCTAGTGTCAGGAACGCGCGAGAAGGAAGCAGCCGTCGTTAAAGACTCGGACAGACGAAGCAGCTCCCTCGCTCCGAAATGAAAAAAACAGCACACAATTCAAAGGAGTGGAATCATGTCCCCCAGAGGCACTTTCCGCAGCTCGCTTGTGCTTGCCGCAGCATTTTTGCTTTCGACCTCATCCCTTTGGGCACAACAACGCGCCATGACGCGGCACGTCCGCGAAGCCGTCACCAACGGGCAGGCAGCCTATATTCGGCCCCTTCCTGCAACACAGCAACTGAAACTCAGCATCATGCTGCCGCTGCGCAACCAGGTCGGCCTGAACGATTTGCTTCACGACCTGTACGATCCACAAAGCTCCCGATACCGCCAGTATCTTTCCGTCCAGCAATTCACCGAGAGCTTTGGAGCGACCCAGCAAGACGTGGACGCCGTGGTCCAATTCTCTAAAGCGAACGGGCTGACTGTGACCCGCACCACCCCCAATCGCATGGTCATCGGCGTGCGGGGCCCGGTTGCGAACATTGAACGGGCGTTTCACGTGAAGATGGGCGTATACAAACATCCGACAGATGACCGCACATTTTATGCGCCGGATCGCGAGCCTTCCGCCGACCTCAGCGTGCAACTCTGGCACATCGCAGGCCTGGATGATTTTTCGCCGCCGCGCCCGCGGCTCCGTTTTGCTCCGAAAAGCGAACTACGCACCGAAACAACCGGCTCGGGACCGGGCGGCCAGTTTCTGGGCAGCGATATCAGGGCCGCCTACTACGGCGGAACCGCGCTCACCGGCGCCGGCCAGACCATTGGGCTCTTCGGTCTCAACTTCAACCTCAGCGACGTCACAAACTATTTCAGTTCGATTAACCAGCCATTCGATTCGAGCAAGGTGATTACAGTCTCGATCGATGGCTACGATACATCGTGCCCCAGCGGTTGCAACGACGGTGAGCCCATCGCCGATATCGTGCAGTCCTACTCGATGGCGCCGGGCGTGAACGCGGTCATCGAGTATGAAGCTTCAAACGACGTGGACACGTTTACCCAGATGGCCACCGATAACATTGCCAAGCAGCTCAGCGCCTCCGTCGGCTGGCTGCCGGCCGACCCCACTTCCGACGAGCCAATCTTCATGGAGTTTGCGGCGCAGGGGCAGAATCTGTTCGTCGCCAGCGGCGACAGCGGCGCCTACACGCTCCCCAACTGCACTGGCAACTGCAACCCTGCGTTTTATCCGGAAGACGACCCGTACATCACCGCCGTGGGCGGCACGCACATTACCACCAATGGCCCGGGCGGCGCATGGGAATCGGAGATCGCATGGGGTGGCACCAATTCCGTCCTGGCCTGTGCCAACCCGACCGGCGGCAGCAGTGGCGGCTATAGCACCAACGGCTTTTCCATTCCCGCTTACCAGAAGCTCCCCGGCGTCGTCGATTCGAATAACCAGGGCTCGACGACCTTGCGCAATGTTCCTGACCTCAGCGCCGAGGCCGATTGCGATAACTGGTGGTGCGCGGGCGGCACTTGTCAGGGAGGAATCGGCGGCACGAGCCTCTCGACACCCCGCTGGGCGGGCTTCCTGGCGCTGGTAAATGAAAACGCAGCCAACAACAAGGCTCCCGCCGCCGGCTTTCTCAATCCCACCGTGTATGGCATCGGCACAGGAGCAAGTTACGCAAGCCAGCTCCACGACATCACCAGCGGCAGCAACAACAACGGCCTCGGCCAGCAGTACAACGCCGAGACTGGCTTCGATCTGGTCACGGGATGGGGAAGCCCCAACGGACAGGCACTGATCAACACTTTGACGCCGGCCTCAACTGTCCCCTACTTTTCCTTGTCGGCAACGCCATCGGCTCTCACCATCCCGCCCGGCTCGGCAGGCGTCACCAGCACCATTCAACTCGCGTCGGGAAATGGGTTCAGCGGGACCGTCGATCTGGCTGCGAATATCCTCGGAGCGCCCGCAGGCGTCACGGCTAGTTTGGAGCCGGCTTCGATTTCGGGTACGGGTACTTCGACTTTGAAGGTTTCGCTCTCCGGCTCCGGCCCAGGTGGAAACCTCGTCCTCGCAGTGACCGGCACAAGCACAGGAGGAGTGTTGACGCAGCCGGCATACCTGACGCTCGCGTTGCCCACTTTTTCGCTCGGCGCAACACCCAGTACGATCTACATCAATCAGGCAGGGAATGCGACCGCTACGGTAAACGTGACGCCGGAGAATGGCTTCGATGGCAAGGTGACACTGTCTGCGGTGACTGGGCTTCCCAGCGGTGTCAGTGCAGTGCTTCATCCCACCAAAGCAACGTCGTCGAGCCAACTCTCACTCTATGCCCGCGGCAGAACGCCCACCGGGCCGGCAGTCCCACTCACACTTTCCGGAACCTCCGGCGATATTGTGCAAAGCGCACCGGCGATCACGCTGGCCGTGAGTGCAGCTACAGGCACAGGCGGAGCCGGAAAGCCCGTCGATCTGTCGGCGGACTACAACCTGAGCGCGATCTACAGCGACGGCAAACCATTCACCACGGGGCTTGATGGCGAAGGCGATGCCTACTCATCGAACGTGCTGACGCCGCGTCGCATTCTTAACGGCATCCAGTTCAATTTCGGTCCTGCCAATCAGCCTGATGCCGTCGCAGCCAAAGGGCAGACGATTCCACTGCCGGCGGAAAGCTTTGCGACATTGCAATTGCTGGCCACTGGATTCAATGGGGAACAGTCCGCACAAACGATCACGGTGAACTACGCAGATGGCAAGAGCGCGCAGTTTACGCAGAGCTTCAGCGACTGGTATTCACCTTCGTTCAATACCGGTGAATCGTTCGCAGTGATCTCGCCTTACCAGGTGCATAGCGACGGGACAAAGAGCACCAATGGCCCGTTCAACCTGTACGCTTACGTTTTCGTCCTCGACCCCAACAGGCCGGTCCAGAGTGTCACGCTGCCTGACAATCCCGAGGTCGTGGTGCTGGCGGCAACACTCACAAGACAAAGCCTGGCGAAACAAGCTCAGGTGAATCTGTCCTCGAAATTCAACCTTGCCGGCATCTTCGATAACAGCGTGACATTCCCGGCTACAGGCGGAATGGACGGCGGCGGTGACGGCTGCACTCTCCCCAATGGATGTTCCGACGCATACTCGGCACAGCAACTGGGCCTTGGCACTGGCACAACTCCGCAACTCACGCTGAAGGGCATCGATTTCAATTTCGGACCCGTGAATGCCGCCGACTGCACCACCGGCTGCTTCGCGGACGAAGTCGATCTTGGAGCAACTCCCGGTTCGACGGTAAGCCTGCCCGCCGCCGAGAGACAGGAATATACGGCGATGACGCTTTTGGGCACGGCCGTTGACGGCAGCCACACTGGAACCGTCACCGTGAAATACACAACCGGCGCGAGCGAAACCTTCAACCAGACTTTCAGCGACTGGTGCTCTTTCGGCGCCAATGCCAATGAAAGCGTCGCCGTGGGCGGGATCGAACGCATCAACAGCGATGGCACACTCAGCGGCGTCAGTTGCAATCTGTATTCCTACACCTATGCTCTCGATTACAACCGGAAAGTCGAGAGCATCAAGTTGACGAATACCGACGGCACGAGCGATTCGTTCGTCCTCGCCATCACGCTTCAGCCGGATGTGAAAGAGAGATAGCGAAAGCGCAGCCAGAATAACGACCGGGGCGACAGCCAGAAAACCTGCGCGCCCCGGCACGAACAACTGCGCTTCGTCACCCCAACCGAAAAAGCTGCGTATCAATTCGCGAATGTTATCAGGAAAGGGCACGAGAAAACTTATCTTCCGTCGTAGAGCCCCGGGGAATTGTATGGTCNNAAGAGGGTTCTCATTCCCACGCAGGCTTAAGCAACGCCGGTTGTGACCGTTTACCCACGCGTCGATTCCCCTCGCAAACCCGCTCGGACCTGATTGCTAAGGCCCTCGTGCGGGCCCACCCTGTTGAACACAGAGCGAAAGTTATCAAACCGGCTCCGCTGTGCGCGAAGGGATGTTGCAGGCGGTTTCGTCGCGTCCTCTTTCAGTTTGCGATGCAATCGCTCATGGCGCCCGAGCTATTGCGGTCGACTTGCTTGAACGTTTTCATGCAGCATTCCTGTTGACAATCTCGCAACCGGCCCGAGCTGCACTTGCGATAAATAGATCGGCGATCTATCTTCGCGTTGCCGCTAGAATGGCCGCATGCGCTTCCTCCTCCTGCTGGTCCTCTTCGGCCTTCCCGTATCCCTCGCCCAGCGCCCGTCGCCTGTTCATTCAAGCAGTCATGCTACGATGGACCGCGATCTCATCGACGTTACTGTCGATCGGCTGCATGCGTTGTATTGCGAACATCGCTATACCGTCGTGCAGGTGGTTCAATGGCACCTCGATCGCATCGAGCGCTACAACGGCGTCTATCGAGCCGTCCAGACCGTCACGGCAAAAACTGCGCTTGCAGCGGCCGCGCGCGAAGACACCGAAGCAAATCAGCCTGGCTTTCACCTCGGCCCTTTGTGGGGCGTGCCCATCGTGACCAAAGCCAACACAAGCGTCGCTGGCCTCGTCACCACCGATGGATGGGTAGGCTACATGATCCCAGGCCACGAATTGGTTGCACCGCGCGATGCAACCATCGTTGTAAAGCTTCGCGCAGCCGGTGCAATTCTGCTCGGCGTGACCAATATGCCCGACTTCGCGGCCAGCGATACCACACGCTCCACCGCCTTCGGCCGAACAGGGAACGCGTATGACGTGCGTTTTTCACCGGGCGGTTCGTCGGGCGGCACGGTCACCGCCGTGACTTCCAATCTCGCCGTCCTTGGCAACGGAACTGACACCGGGAACTCCATCCGCATGCCCGTTTCAACAAGCAATCTTGTCGGCATTTTCCCAACACGCGGTCTGGTCAGCATCGCAGGTATCGCGCCGCTAGATTGGCAACTCGATAACACCGGCCCCATCGCGCGCAACGTCGCCGATGCTGCAGTGGCACTCACTGTAATCGCCGGCGAAGACCCGCTCGATCCAGCGACCGCGGATTATGCAAGCAAAGCGCAGCCAGGCCCCTACACGCGCTATCTCAAGCCCGGCGCGCTCAAAGGGAAACGCTTCGCCGTTCCTGCCTTCATCCTCGATGGCGAAACGCCGGCCTTTCAGGGCGTATGCCCCAACGCCACTCCGGAGCAGTTTGCCAAGGCAATGAACGATGCCAGGACTCCACTCAAACCAGAGACCCGCGCAGCCTTTATGAAGTCAGTCGAAGAAATCAGGGCAGCAGGCGCCACTGTGCTGATCGATGATCAAATTCTCCCCGCCGGCTTCGCTGTTGCCGCCTCCCACATCTGCACGCTCCCTTACATTCGCGAGGGCACTGAAACATTTCTCTCCAGCTTTGGCCCGGCAGAATATCATTCAGCGAACCAGTACGAGCAATTAATCGGGAAGCCGCTTCCACCAGTCATTATCGGCGGCAACAGGACCGGCATGGCCGCGGCGGCCAACATCCAGCAGGCGACCCTTGAAATCGACCCTCAGGCCGAAGCAAACCTCCGGGGTCCGCGACGCCAGGTACTCCAGATGTATGAGAAAGAACTCGATCGGCTGCATCTCGACGGGTTCGTTTATCCGGCAAACCAGATGCCGCCGATTGACGAGACCATGCCGCAGGATGGCCGCCTGAGCGAAGGACCGCACAGCGATACTAACTGGATTAACATGCTCGGCTTGCCGGCAATCAGCATTCCGGCTGGCTTTTATCCGGATGGACTGCCATTCGGCATAGAAATCAGTGCGCGCAAGTGGCACGACGGAGACCTGATCGGCTGGGCGTACGATTACGAACTCCAAACCCACCATCGCAAGCCGCCGGTCCTCGTGGAACGCGGACTGCTCTCCGGGGCCACACGGCCGCTTGAGCCATAGTCGATTCTCGACCTCGCGTTGGAGCCGGCTAATCCGCGGAAGGAAAGCGGGACGGCAAAACGTCTCCCGCAATCCTCAAGCCCTATATCGCGGCGGGTTTGGGCTCCAATCGAGAACCCAATTGGTAAAAGAAAGGTCGCTACAGAATTTGGGTGCCCGGGGTCCCGATTCCGAGACCCGTGCAGGCACTCCCCCCAGTTTTCGTCCATTCCGGCTCTGCACAGCTCGTGTCCAAACTAACTCGACGGGCCGCGAAGCTGAACAGGCGCCGTGCACGATCGCCGAATCGCCATCCCAGCCAGCGACCACTCGAGAACCAAGGCAACTTTCGTTGGAAGCGTCTTGTTTTCCAGTCTGAACAAAACTTCTTCCAGCGAGAGAAAGTGGCGCTTTGGCATCACTACCAAAACACCCCGCGGTTTTCCCACGGAATGACGACTGTCGTCTAATTTGAAACCTGAGTTTTCCATAGAACTAAGCCCTATTGCCAGTCGAAATATGAGTGTGTGACAAACCTGTTCGGCTGGCTCTGGGGCTGCCTCGACCTCACTCCGAGTCTGATGCCACTAAATGTCTACCACCAGAGCTTAGCCATTGAAAACAAGGTGAAATCAAAAGCTTTCACCGCCAAATCGTGCCGTCATTTCCATCGGGAAAATGTCTCCACAACCGCGTTGGCAAGGCGGTCATCGGCCATGGTGGTTACCGAGGGTAAGCGAAGCGGTTACTTTATTTTGGAGTCAATAGGTCAAGATTTCCACTATATTCAAGCAGATATGGAAATGGCGCCCGTGGAGCCCAATCAAAAGGTAAGTGTCGCGAGTGAAAAGTCCGTTACTGACATCCACTCCGACCCGCGTTGGCTTCTCATCGAGCGCATCCTTGCCACAGCCCCATTTCAAAAATCTTCCAAGCTGCCTTCGCTTCTTACTTACCTTGCCGAGTTTGCTATTCGTGGCCGGGCCGACAGTCTCACCGAGCGCCAGATTGGCATTGGTGTCTTCGGCAAACCCCTCGATTACAGCACCACCGAAGACAGCGCCGTTCGCGTCCACGTAAGGCAGTTGCGGCTTAGGCTCCACGAATATTTCGCCGTCGAAGGCCGGCATGAACCGCAGCGTATAGAAATCCGCCGCGGATCCTACGTGCTGGAATTCGAAGACATCGAGCCCGAAGATCGCCAGCAGTTGATCCCGTTTCCTTCCGTTCCGCAGCCCACGCCTGCTCCCCCCAAAAACCGCTGGCTGCTGTGGGCACTCCTGATCGCAGCATCGGCCGCAGCCGTCCTTTGCGCCGTAGGCTGGTTCCGCGCCGCCAATGAATCTCGCTCTCAAACTCCACCCTGGCCGCTCGATAAATTGATTCAGCCCGACCGCCGCACCCGCATCGTTATTTCCGACAGCAGTCTTATGCTGCGCCGGCTGCAAAACAAACCCGTCACCCTCGACGAATTTCTGCAACCCGACTACCGCCAAAAAATGATTCCGGCGAAAATTCCACCGAATTTCACCAGCCTCCTTAGCTACATCTCCGTCGCCCAACTGACCTCATTTGCCGACCTCACCGCTTTGTCGAGCCTGATGAAGCTTGCCGGACCCATGAACCAGCAGTTCACGCTTACGGCCGCCCACGACCTCGACCGGCGCGATTTGGAATATGGCAACTTCATCTTCCTTGGCGGTCCCACCTCCAATCCCTGGGTAGCGCTCTTCACTGACAAGCTCAACTTTCAGCCGGTTGAAGAAACCGCTGGCGGAGGCATGCACTTCCGCAACCGGAACCCTCAGCCCGGCGAACTCACTGACTATCAGGGCCTCGTTAGCACCGGGTCCACCGGAGAAGACTACGCAACGTTGGCAGTCTTACCCGGCCAGATGGGACACGGCAACGTCATGATCGTGCAAGGCCTGCGTCAGGCCGGAACCGAAGCCCTCGCCATGATCCTGGCCGATAATCAGCATCGGGCTCAACTCCAGCAGGCTGTCGAACGCGAGGCAAAGGCCCCGTCACCTTACTTCGAGGTCCTCATTCGCTCAAAGGCCGTGACCGGGGCGCCTGTCTCTTTCACCGTTCTCGCCGTCCGCATCATTCATCCGTAGGCACTCGCTCCATCTCCTGCAAAACGACCTTCCGCGCTGCGGGCGCAATGGTTGTTAGCCGCGCTTCGGAGCTTCGAGCGTCGTCGGGTGACAACGCTGCGCAGCGCCCGTGGCCCGGGCTTCCAGAAGCTCAATGCACCGGCCCCGAAGACGGTTGCGTCCCCGGGGCCGGTCCATGTTCTAGGCGTGCCCTGCTAATTGCAACCGTTATTGGCGAGGTAGCCGCCGTAGAGGTTGCTGAAGTTATTCGACTCAAATTCTGGGCCGACAACCATAAGCGGGTACGATGCACTCTTATAGCTTATGACCGAGTTGATCAGGTTCTTATTGGCGTTGATGTTGTCCACCGGGACGCTGCTGGATGCGTTGTTCGGGTCAAATCCCAGGACCCAGGGACCGCCCGTAATGCCCCCGGCTTGTGGGTTGCCAACTCCAACTGTCCCAGAGAAGCCGAATGGGTTAAGTGCCGCAGTTGCGGCGTTGTCCTGGTAGAGGTAGTTCCCGTTGAAGGGATTCGTTGTCGGGTAGCCGAAGAGGCTCCACTGCACTTGCGAATAGTCTTCGCCGTACCAGTTGCCTAGCCATCCTGTGTAATGGCCGATTGATTTGGATCCGGTGCTGTTATCGCAGCCTTGTCCGTTGTGGTCGTTCAGGGCCAGGAAGCCGATGTCGTAGTAATAGTTTGCATAGCCGGTGGGCCAGGTCCACGCATAGCGCACTGTCCATGCGCCTCCCAGCTTACTGTTCTTTCCGCTGTTCCAACCGGGATAGAACACAAAGCTGCTGTACCATTTACCCGTGTTGACGTCGTACATGCACTGGCGAGAAGTTACAAGCGTATAGCTATTCATTGCGACCGAAGCGGTGCAAACGTACTCGCCGGGAGGCAGTGTTGCACCCGAAGGGACTATGAAGAACAGCTTTCCTACGGTTGAGTAGGGGTAAGTATTGTTCACGCCCGTTCGGAAGTTGTTGTAAGGATACACATAATTGAATCCCGGTGGGTCACTGGGGGCGGACTCATCTGCATCTCCCTGATTCAGCGGGAAGGTTTCCGTCTGGGTCTCTTCGGTGGGTTCTGCCTGAATGGAGGGGCGTCCGCCGGGGCTTCCTCCGCTGGGCCCATTTACAGGAACCTTGGCAGCGGCGGCATCGATGGCTTCCTTGTCCAGAATTGGAATAGGCAAAGGGCGGGCGTTCGACAGCCGGTCTGGAGACCAGTAGTCGAGAATCGCCTGGGCTTTGGTTGGGTCTGAGACGACAGGACTGCCGATACCCCTAAAAGCGGTGGACTTGGCATTTTGCGAGTTTGCCGGGTTGGCGGAATGCTGTGCTGAGGCCGGGACGACGAGTAAGGCCCCGCAGACGAGTGGCAGAAGAGCGCTGCAATAAGCGGTTTTGCGTGACATTGGAATCTCCTTGGTTGGTTTTTCGTTTCGGGGGAATAGCGGGTGCTACAGCAAACTCAGACCCTTCTATGGGCAGAATCGGTGGGCCGTGTCTAAGTTCCGTGCATTGTGATAGTTCCTGGCATCGAAGCCGCAGACAGTTGGACATTTTGGGCGGCTCGCCGGAGAACCTCCTGTCTTCTTGAATTTGCTGATGTGAAACTGCGATCGACCTGCGGGAAAAGGATCGGAAAGCACCGCATTTTTCCAGTTAGTTTTTGGAGGCTCCGGCTTGCTCGGCGATTCGCCGCTTTCAAAGCCTCTACTTAACAAGGCGCAAGCCGGGGTCAGGACCTATCATCTGGCAAGGAAAGTTTTGGGATAGTTATTTGCGGGCGCAGACCAGCGGGCTATAATTGCGCCCATTCCTCAGTATTGTGGCCAATTGTCGAAAGGATTTCGCTGTGAATCCGTCGTCGGGAAACGATGTCAGCACACTGCTCCAGGAGTGGAGTAATGGGGACCAGTTCGCCCTGGATAAGCTAACGCCGATCGTCTACGACGAATTGCGCCGCGTTGCCCGCCACTATCTGAGAGGCGAGCGGGCAGAAATCACGCTGCAGACCACCGCCCTGGTAAACGAGGCCTACCTGCGGCTTGTGGACTTCAAACGCATGCGTTTCAAGGACCGCGCTCACTTCTTCGCCGTTTCGGCACAACTTATGCGGCGCATATTGGTTGATCACGCCCGGCGGCGAAACTTGAAACGTGGGGCTGGTATGCAGCAAATTTCTTTAGAAGAGACCAACGTATTCGGGCCGGAGCGCGATGCAGATCTCGTCATTCTCGATGATGCGATGCTCGCACTCGCGCGCTTCGATTCGCGCAAAGCACGAGTTGTCGAACTGCGTTTCTTCGGAGGCTTGAGCGTGGAAGAGACCGCCGAAGTGTTGAATATCTCCTCTATTACAGTCATGCGCGATTGGACTACCGCACGCGCCTGGCTATACCGCGAAATGGGGGGCATGTCTGCGGAGCATGCCAAGACGTGATGGGGCGGCAATGCGAATTTCCTGACTCCGAACTGCGCTTCTAAATCATGGAGACTGAACGCTGGAAACTCGTGGATGATTTATTGCAGTCGGCGCTGGAGCTTGCCCCGGAGCGTCGCGAGGAGTTCCTCGCGCAAGCCTGCGGCGGCGATTCGGCGCTCGTCGGCGAGATCAATTCGCTGCTCACCTCGCACCGAAGGGCCGGAGCTTTTCTCGAAACGCCGGCGGTGGAGATTGCTGCCCGCGCGATGGCGGCTGACGTGGCTCCGTCGATCGCGCAACCCCTTGTTGGCCAGGTCGTCTCCCACTATCGCATTCTGAAGATGATCGGCAGCGGCGGCATGGGAAGCGTATGGCTGGCCGAACGCTGCGATGGGCGCTTCGAGCGCAAGGTTGCAATCAAGTTTATCCACCTTGCCGTGCTCGACGCGGCCGGCGCCGAGCGATTCAAACGCGAAGGCGCGATCCTTGGCAAACTCTCTCACCCGCAGATTGCGGAATTGATCGATGCGGGTGTCACCTCCACCAGTGAGCCTTTTCTTGTTCTGGAATATGTGGAAGGGCAGGCCATTGACGAATACTGCGACCGGCACAAACTTGGCATCGATGCGCGCATCCATCTGTTCCTCGATGTGCTGAGCGCCGTCGCCCATGCACACAGCAACTTGATTGTTCATCGCGACATCAAGCCGAGCAATGTATTCATCAGAAACGATGGACAGGTCAAGCTGCTGGACTTCGGCATTGCCAAGGTGCTTGCTGAAGACGCGGTCCCCGCCCAGCTTACCGCGGAGGCGAGCAGGGTGCTGACCCCACAGTATGCGGCGCCTGAGCAGCTGACCGGTGCTGCCATCACTACCGCAACGGACGTCTATTTGCTGGGCGTCCTGCTCTTCGTACTCCTGACAGGCGAGCATCCCACCAGTACGGGTTTGCATTCTCCCGCGGATCTGGTGAAATCGATCACCGATGCCGAGGCACGTCTTGCATCGCAGGCTGTGGCGTCAGCGAAGGACCAAGGTTTGGCAGAGAGGCGCCATGCCACCTCAGACAAGCTCCAACACCTGCTTCGCGGAGACCTCGACACAATCATTGCCAAGACTCTCAAGAAGAAACCGAAGGAACGCTACGCCTCGGTGACTGCTCTGGCCGACGATCTCCATCGCTATCTGAAGCATGAGCCGATCGCCGCCCGGCCGGACACGCTGCCGTATCGTATGCGCAAATACGTCCGCCGGCACCGGGTAGGTGTGGCCGTGGCGGCGGCGCTGGTGGCGCTGCTTGCGGGCTTTGCCCTGACACAGGCTGTTGAGCTGCGGCGGATTACCCGCGAACGTGATCGCGCTAACCGCATCGCAGACTTCATGACGGGGGTGTTCAGGGTTTCGGACCCCAATGAAAGGGTCGGCGATACAGTGACGGCACGCGCGGTCCTCGACAAAGCAGCGAAGGATATAGATACGAGCTTATCGAACGATCCGGACCTTAAGGCGCAAATGATGCGGGTTATGGGCCGCGCTTACTTGAATATGGGCCTGTTCTCGCGCGCACAGATCCTCTTTGATCGGAGCATTCAAATTGGCGGGTCGTTTGACGCGCAGAGAGATCGCGGCACGCTGCAAGCCATGCACGACCTGGCGTGGGCACTCGTGCAACAAGGCCGACTCACTGAGGCCGAGACGCTGGCGAGGAAGGTGCTCGACATTCAGCGCAGCGTGATGGGCCCAGACCATCCGGACACCCTGGGCACCATGGGCGAACTCGCCTTCACGCTCTGCCAGGAAGGCAATTGTGTGGAAGCCGTAAAAATCAATCGCGAGGTATTGGAAAAGCAGAAGCGCTTACTGGGGCCCGATGCTTACGGCACCCTAACGACCATGGACAATCTTGCAGGTATGCTGCACGACAGCGGGCAAATGGAGGAAGCTATGGTCATGCAACGAGAGTCGCTGGACAGGCATCTGCGCGTTTTGGGCCCCGAGAACATCGGAACAATCAATGCCATGCTTAACTTTGCCGAGTTGCAAAGGGATACGGGCCAGGACGACGCTGCAATCAAGACACTCAATGAGCTAATGGTGATCGAACGACGCGTCCTCGACCCTGACCAGGGCGAGATTTCGGCGACCAAATACGACCTTGCTTCCGTCCTTGTCCGCAAAGGGAAAGCTGACGAGGCGCTGGCGCTCCTCGATGGAGTGATCGACAATTTGGCCCCGCGAATCGCCGTGGGCCTGGAGAACGATCCCCTGTTTGCTCCTCTTCATGACGATCCTCGTCTTGCAGCCTTGGTAGCCCGCGCCAAAAAGCGAGCTTCTTCGCAACCGCGGAATTAGCTGATCCTCACGCAGAGGCACCGCACGCCTGAATCGTGGAAACTGAACGCTGGAAACTCCTGGATGACCCATTGCAGTCAGCACCAGAAGTTGCCCCTGTGCGTCGCCAGGAGTTCCACGAATAGGCCCTGTCGCTGGCTCGGCGCTCTTACACCTTGCCGATAGCAACACAATGGCAAGAGCGACTGGTTTTGCGAGTCGAGTCAACATCGCGCCCGAAGGGTCGGCACCGCGAACGTTTCAGCGGCCCCAATGTCGTTCCTGACGAATGACTGGATTCCATGTGCTGGCGGTTGCTTCAGCTCGGGGACTGCAAATATCTTTCGATTTTTTTTCTTGCTCATGATAGTTCCTGACACAGGTTTGCGCTTTGTTGAGTAGAGGCTCGATTGCGGCGTACCTGCCATGAAACGTCGCGAGTCCAGTCACGATTCGTTACACACCGGCCGCCACCTTTGGGCTAAGAAGCCATGAGCGACACGCTCTTTCCTTCCGCACCCGCTATTCCCACGTATTTGAAATTCACCAAGGAGATTTTTATGTCGCGCAAAACCGCTTGTTCCAACGTACTTCTGGTTCTCGTCTGCGGGACTTCGCTCGTCGTCCCGGCGTCAGCACAGCATTTTAAGCAGGTTAAAGGCTCCCTCACCAGCGTTTCCGCGGGCCGGAACGAGGTCTTTGGCATCGATGCCGATGACAATGTCTGGCGATATTCGGCCAGTTCGAAGGCATTTGACAAAATAGCCAAGGTCTCGCTCACCAACGTAGCTGTGGGCGGCGGCACTCTCTCACAGAATGACGAGGTCTGGGGATTCAACGCAAACTTCGTTTACAGGTTCAACTACAGCAAAAAGGAGTTCGTTCAGATACCGGGCATCCTCACGCAAATCGCCGTCGGCATAGGCAACCAGGACGATTGTCATCCCTATGAAGTTTGGGGCCTCAACTCCGGGGATGAAATCTTCAGGTTCAACTACTGCGAGAACGCGTTCGTCCAAGTCAGCGGCTTCCTGACTCACGTCGCAACCGGCGGCGGCGATGTGTGGGGGCTGAATAGTGCCGGCCAAATCTTTCACTTCAACCTTGCCGCGGAGTCCTGGCAACAAGTCTCGGGCACCCTGGGGACGATCTCGGTTGGAGTGAATGACGTGTGGGGGATCAACGGCTCCAGTCAAGTCTTTCGCTACGATTCGAAGACCGGCTTGTTCAACCTTGTAGCGGCGCCTGTCGGGGAAGTCGCAGCCGGCGGGGATGGCGTCTGGGCTATCAACACTTCCAACGAAATCTTCCGCTTCGACCCCAGCCGCGAAGAATTTGTCCAGGTCACTGGCTCTCTCAAGAACATTGCCGCCGGATCCGGAGCCGGCGTCTTTGGAGTCAACTCCGCCGACCAGGTCTTCACTTTCGTTCGACCGTAGGAACAAGATGCGAATTCCAGAGGCCGGGTGGTGCTCTCACCGGATCACCCGAGCCTCTCCTGAGGCAGATCACCAAGAACTAGATCGTGAAGCGAAAGACCCGATTACAGGCATCCAATCAACTCAGAAAGTAACACGAATTCCTAGCTGCGCAGCAAACGGAATCCCGACGGTGGTGCCCGGCCCAAAGAAGTCGCCGAGTGCGCCGCCCGCCAGTCGAAGTTGGTTCGGGCTTGTGATGGGCGTGGTCGCAGTGCATGCCGTGTTCGTGCAAATGCTGGTGACGTTGCCCGCAGACACCTCTGCGGCCGGAACCGGGAGCGTCGCGATATTCGTCACATAGTTCGCACCCGGATTATTTCGATTGAACAAATTGAAGAACTCGATGAAAGGCATCACGTTCCACTTGTCGCCGAGCGAGGTTGGCCGGCTCACCCGGAGATCGGCTTGAATATAGGGCGTTCCCCGGAATTGGTCGAGAACGCTTGGAACGCCATTGATGGAGATCCGGCCTGCGTTGTCTGCCGTGGTTATGGTGAACGGCCGTGCTGATTCAGCTTGGGTCAAAGTGCTCAAGTCGACCTTGCCCGGAGCGTGCCATGTGCCCGCGAATACCGCGCGCTGGCGCACGTCTTCGCCCGATGGCCCATAATCCCCCGGCCCAAACGGGTCCAGCGGATTGCACACTCCATTGACGTAGTCGAACAACTCCCCGAGCACGCAGCCCCAGGTCTGCGCCTTCGAAAAGGTGTAATTCGCAATTAAACTCACGCGGCGCGCGACGTTCCCCTGCAAGTGGACGAGCAACCCGTTGTAGCTGGACCGATTGTCGGAATGGAAGACATTCACATCGGGCACGACATTCGCCTGTTCAGGATCACCGAGCGAAACCAAAGGAGTGAAGAGGTTGGTCCCCCCGGTGTAACTGTAAGCGCGATAGGCATGATTGCCTTCTTCGTGAACGAAATCCCCTGAGATCGACCAGTTCTCGCTGAACGCATGTTGCGCTCCCGCCGAGACGTGAAAGGCATACGGAGTTTTATAGCTCGGCGCGATTAGGTTAGCTGACCCTCCCGACGCATCGCCGGAAACGCAGCCGGAATTCTCTGCGCCTCCAGGATTCGCAACAGGATCGACGCAGGGGCCCGGCGCCATATTGACAGCCTGAAATGCGGTGACCCAGCCGTTTTGCGCCAGGTCGCTGAAGTACAGTCCGACTCCTGCGCGCACCACGGTTCTTCCGCTGCTTCCTGGTGACCACGCAATGCCCAGCCTTGGCGCAATCTGGCGATGATCGTCGTGCGGCGCCGCGTTCACGAGCGGAATCTGAAGCGCTGCAAGTGTTACATATCCCGGATTCTGCAACTGGCTGCGCCCCGACGAAACAAACAGACCATCGGTCGTCGAATAACGCAGGCCGTAGTTCAACGTAAAGTTACGCCTGATGCGCCATGAGTCCTGCGCGTAGAAGGCCACCCTCTGCACGTCTTGCGAGAAGCCGCCGCCCAGATCCGAAGTCGAAGCGCCAGCCTGCATGTCGGCGGTGAATTGCCTCGGATCACTCAGGTAGTACGTCGGGTTCTGTGGGAACGTGTAGAGCGTTTCCGTGTTTCCAGGGAATGCTCCGCTCAGCACCGGCTCATGAATCAGATTGGCTCCGAATCGGATGGCGTGCGTTCCGAGCGTTTTGTCCATATCGTAGCGGAGCTGATATTTCTCCTGGTTTCGTTCCGAGGGGAAGAAAGTTATCGGCGTGGCAAACTGATTGTCCCCAAAGGTTTCAAAGCCTGAAACCGTGAGCGATGTCGAGCTGAAGGGAAAAGCCAGAGCAAAGCCAAGGTCGCTGTTCCGCGTCTGCGTCAAGTGCAACCCGCTCGCAGAAAAGACAAATCTACCCAGCAAAGACCCGCTCATCGCAAACTGATTGCCGATCGCGAGGCTCATATAGTTGTTGTGAGTCAGCAGACCCGTTGAAGGCAGCGTGCCTTGTTGCACAAGATCGTTGTGCGTGGTGTAACTATCCACTGAGCCGCGCACAAACCACTGCGATCGGGCCGATTGAGCCCAGTCAAACCGCTCTGATCCGAAGAAATCGCGAAATGGGACCGGAACACTCGCCGGGACGGGAATCGAACTCGCGCCAGGGATCAATCCCTGCGAAGCCAGCGTCGACAGCGCATCAAATTGCGTCGAACTCGCAGGGCTGTAGGCGATGCTGGCATCTTCGTGTATCCCTTCGAATGCCGTGAAGAACCAGACCTTGTTCTTCACGATGCTGCCGCCCAGTGTTCCTACATAGTTTTGTCGTGAGAACGACTGTTTCGGGTTCGGCGCCGGATTCTCGATGGGAAAGCGCGCGTTGAGAGCAGCGGCACGCTCATAGAAGGCCGCACCTCCATGCCACTCATTAGAACCGCTCCTTGTGGTGATCACCACGGAGCCCGCCGTCGTCCCTCCGGTGTCCGCGTCTTCCTGCGAGGTTCTTACGGCAAATTCCTGAATTGCATCCGGCGAAAAGTTCTGCAGGAACCCGCCAATGTAATCGTCAGAATTATCTGCGCCATCGACTGATAGTTCGTTGTTCAATCCCGAACTTCCTCCCGTTGACACAGCGGTAATGCGTGCCTTGGTTGGGTCCGATGGTTCCACCGGCTCGGTTCCCGGCGCGAGATACGCAACGTTGGCGAAGCTGCGCGCTGGCAGCGGCAGCGCTTCGAGATCGCGGTTTGTTGCAATCGCCTGATGCACGCTGCTGCTCAAGTCAATCGGCTGCGACGTGATCGATCCTGCCCCGGACTGCACGTCAACTGTCGTCACCTGCGCACCCGGCTTCATGGTCACCGTCAAATCGCGCACCGTGCTTATTGCGATGACCGTGGTGGTCGATACATCTTGAAAACCGCTGGCGGAAACTGCAACGGACCAGCTCCCTGAGGTCAAACCATCGATACGGAACTCTCCGCTGTGATCCGACATGGCACGACGCACCAGCGATGTATCCGCCAGCGTAATCGAAATCCTCGCCGACCCAATCCGCGCGTGAGTCTGATCTTGAATCACGCCGCGCAGAGCCCCATTGGGGTTTTGCGCAACCAGCGCGCCCGCGAAGACCAGAAAAATCATCGCCAGCAGCAACGACATTGCGCTTCTCGCGCCATAACTTTCCGCGCTCCGCCGTGCTCCAATCGGACCGCTGCCTCCAAGATTACTCATCATCATCATCATCCGGTGCTCCTGCGGCATTGGGCAGATGTCGCGGGTCAGGCTTGATCGTGACAGGTTGCGTAAACGTCTGGCCATCCACGGTAAGCCGAATTGTGTAGTTTCCCGGCTGCAGGCCTTGCGATCCTCGCCCGGGGCGCGTCGGCGCAGCCTCGGTCTGCACCGGCGCGGCTCCTGCAGGATGGCAGGCGTCCGGTGCTGGAGTCGCCGGACGGCGGCCGAACCCGCGCTGCGCAACCATGCTCAGCACAGCGCGATGCATTCCAGTCGCCGCCGGCGGTGGCGGCGTGGGCTCCATCCAAACAGCCTGCACGTTGATCGCTTCTGTATCCACCGGCTTCACGGGCGTATCGCTGGCCAGGCAGGCGTCCACCTTGCCCGCGTCATCGACGAGGTCAATCTTTACCGGGCCTTGCGGAACCGACTTGAGCCAGTAGTACGCAACCACACCCTGCGGAGGATTCTCCTCTTGCGGCTCTTCATGCGGCAGTGGCGTGCCGTTCTGGCCGCCTTGTTGCATTGTCCAGGTTTCCCCAGGAACAAAAAGAAAAACCCTCGCCGAAGTAATCTCGTTTCCGTGCGCCGCCAGTTGCCGCAGCGGAGCCATCTGGTCGAGAACCCAAAATCCTCGGCCGTGCGTAGCGATGGCAAGATCATCATCGTGCACAACCAGGTCGCGCACCGATGTAACGGGCATGTTGAGCTGCAAGGGCTGCCAATGGTCGCCGTCGTCGAACGAAACATAGACGCGTAACTCGGTCGCCGCATAGAGCAGCCCCTTCTGCCGCGGGTCTTCTTTCACGGAGTTCACGAACGCGCCTTCCGGAATTCCGGCAACGACATTCTGCCAGCTCTTTCCGCCATCGTGCGTGCGATAGATGTACGGATGGTCATCGGCGAGGCGATGCCGATCGACGGAAGCGTACGCGGTTCCCGAGTCGAAATGCCCGGCTTCGATCTGCGAGACCTTGCTCCATGCCGTCATAGCCGGTGGTGTCACATCGTTCCAGGTTGCGCCATCGTCGTGCGTCACGTGGATCAGCCCATCGTCCGTGCCCACCCAGACAGTTTTGGCATCGAGCGGCGAAGGGCCGATCGTGTACACCACGCCAAAGCGATCGGTCATCGGCTCATCAATATCTTTGGCCGTTACCGCATCGAGCGTCGCAGGCACCGGAGGATTCAGCCGTGTGAGATCGGGACTGATCTTCAACCACGTCTTGCCGCGATCCCGCGAGCGGAAGACGAACTGATTTGCGTAGTAGAGCGCTTCGTCGGCAAGCGAGAAAACCTGTGGCAGCGTCCACGTGCGCCGGTTGGGATCCTTCGGATCGGGCGCGGGCAGTTCACCACCGGCTGGCGCGGAAACATTCAGTGCCATGTTGCAACGCTGATCCCCGTTGCCGTAGAGCAGGGCCGCATTGTCCGGATCGGGCACGACTGTGCTGCTTTCACCGGCTTCGCAGATCGGCTCCCAATCGCGAAAACTCAGCACGCCCATGCGCGACCACGTGGCTACGCTCACCGCGCCCGAGTCCTGCTGCGCACCATAGAGCCGGTAGGGATAGCCTTTGCTTGCCGCCAGGTGATAGATCTCGGCGGTGGGCTGGTTGTACCACGTGCTCCAGGACTTTGCGCCATCCACGGAGATCACCGTCCCCTGGTCGCTCGAGAGCGCCATGCGGTTGCCGTCGCGCGGATCGATCCACAGTTGGTGATAGTCGTCGCCGCCCGGCGCGCCCTTCACAGGAACCCACGTCTTGCCGGCGTCCAGCGTCATGTACGTCGCGGTATTGATATCGTACGCGCGATCGGGATTGGCCGGGTCGACCGCGATCTGCCCAAAATACCATCCCCGGCCCCAGAGCCGCTGCTCGCTGTTCACCAGCGTCCACGTAGTGCCGCCATCGTCAGAACGATAAATTCCGCCCGAAGGTTTGGGTGCATTGGCCTCATCGCCGCCACCGCGTAACGAACGCGCGACCGCTCTGCCTGTATCATCCACGACTGCATAGAGCCGGTTGGTATTGCTTGGTGCAACTGCGATCCCGATCTTGCCAACATAATCGTCGGTCGGGAGGCCGCCGGTGAGTGGATGCCACGTGTCTCCACCGTCCGTCGACTTATAGAGGCCGCCACCGGGCATATTGGGTGGTGCGTACACCGCCCACGGCGGACGGCGCGTCGCCCACAGCGACGCATAGAGGGTGTGCGGATGCTGCGGGTCGATCGCAAGGTCGATCGCGCCCACGTCGTCCGGGTCTTTCGCGTTCCAGAGAATTCTCTTCCAGTGCGCGCCACCGTCGGTTGAGCGATAAACCCCGCGGTCGGGGTTTGCCTTGTAGACGTGGCCGAGTGCCGCTACGTAGACGCGATTGGGATCGGCGGAATCGACAACGATCTTGCCGATCTGGCGCGTCTCGGCCAGCCCGATTGAATGCCACGTTTTGCCTGCGTCGGTCGATTTGAAGAGGCCAATGCCATACGAATGTTGGCTGCGGATGTCCGGCTCGCCCGTCCCCACGTACACGATGTTCGGATCCGAGGGGGCGACTGCTATGGCGCCAATCGAGCCAATCGGAATCCCCGTCGTCGCATCATCGCCAATGGAAAACCATGTGCGCCCCGCGTTTTCGGTCTTCCATACGCCGCCTCCCACCGAGCCGGTATAAAACGTATCGGGTTGGGCCGAGTTTCCAGCCACGGCATAACTGCGCCCGGCGCGCATCGGGCCCACGTCGCGCCACTGCAGGCCGCCGAGCAAGTCAGGCGAATATTGTTGGGCAGAAACCCGCAATGCAATGAAGACGAACAACCAGGCCGAGAAGCGGCCGCGAATGGCCATGGAAGGCTCCCATGATTTTCAGCTTTTCGTGCTTGGGTCAGGTCGAGCGGGTTGCTCTTGTACCGAATTGTACCCGACCCACGATGATCTTCTTGCTCCTTCGGATCACTTACTCCTCGTCGCCCATCTCCAGCTCATCTTCTGCGTTGCGATCGAATTCGCGTGTATCGAGCGTGAGCACAGCCAGATGTTCCCGTCTGAGCGTGTCGTTTAGCGACTTCAAATCGGTCTGCTTGAGCTGCTTCCATTGCTCCAAAAGGCCAGGGAGCGGCTTCGCAGTGGTCGTGTAAGCTTCGTCCTGCGCTGCGGTGGGCGCCGCGTCTGCACTCTCTATCGAGTGCTCCAGCCGCGCCAGAACCATGCGCACGGTTCCCAGCGTCGGCGGTCCTGCGGGCCCACGCATAAAGCCGCCTCGGCCACCCCGATCGGAACCGGCAATCGCATCGAGCTTCGATTCGATCGAGGGTTCGGCGTGCGCAACGGGCGGCTGACTTGCACGATCTTTCAACTGCTCGCGCAGCACGCTGATCTCGTGCAGCGCAGCGGTCGTCTCCAGGACTTCGTCGTAGATGCTTTTGGCCAGTTTGAACTGGCTCTCAAGATCGGCTTGCGACGTCTTTACACGCGGATCCATGGCTACTTTGAGTGGCTGCGTAAGCGTTTTGTCATTCGCAATTAGACGCACCGTGTAATTGCCCGGGAGTACCCACGGCGCAGTTGAGACTGATGGCGTATTGTGCGGCGTGGCTAGATCCGCGTCGGGACCTGTAGACATGCCCGGCACCTGCGGATATTGCAGGTCCCACAGGAAGCGATGATGCCCCGGCGCCGCCGAGAGCGCGCGTGGCGGCCGCGCCCACACCTCGGGTACGGAATAGCGCGGATCCAGCGGTGGTACGGGATCGTCGCTGTTGAAGCGGGCAATCGTGTGGCCCGCGTCATCGGCAATCTCCAGCGAAACCTTGCCGCTGATCCCCGTGCCGAGAAAATAGTCGATGATGGCGCCATCGGGCGGGTTCTCACCTGTAGCCATATCGGCCGGCCACGGTGTCGGCGGATTCATGTCGTTGCGAATGCGCAGTGCGGTTTGTGGAGTGTAGAGATGTGCGGCCACCCCTGCCGTTTCGGCAGCAAGCTGGCGCAGTGGTGTCACGTCATCGAGGATCAGGAACCCGCGGCCGTGCGTGGCTGCGATCAGGTCGTCGTCTTTCACTTCCAGATCGCGCACCGAGCTTGCCGGCATATTCAAACGCAGCGACTGCCAATGGTCGCCATCGTCGAAGGAGACGTAGGCCTGCGTCTCCGAGCCCGCATAAAGCAGTCCCTTACGCTTCGGGTCTTCGCGGATCGCGCTCGTGGCTGCTCCCGCGGGGATGCCGTTGTCGATCTCAGTCCACGACTTGCCGCCGTCATGCGTGCGGAAGAGATGCGGGCGCATGTCGTCGAGCCGCAGTGTGTTGACCGCCGCGTAGGCGGTCTGCACATCAAAGTGGCCGGCATCCATGTTGAAGACTTTCCAGAAGGGCTTCAGTTCCGGCGGCGTCACGTTGTTCCAGTGCGCGCCACCATCCGCGGTGGTCCAGATGAGGCCGTCATCCGTGCCGGCCCAAAGGCGGTTGCCGTCAAGCGGCGAAAGTCCCAGCGCGTAAATGACGCCGCGCTGCGTCGCCTTGGCCATCGGCGAATCCTTGTAGGCCTCGACTGAAGACGGTAAATCCCACGTTGGCCGCGTCAAATCTGGCGAGACTTCCTTCCAATTCTTGCCGCCGTCTGAAGTGAGCCACAGCGTATTCGTCGCAAAGTAGAGCTTGTGCGGATCGACAGGTGAAAACTGGAGCGGCTCCGTGCGCAGCACGCGATAGCTGCGCAGCGGCTTGGGCTCAACACTTTGAATCTGGCCGGTGCGGCGGTCATAGCGCGTCACCTTGCCGCCGTAGACAATATCCGGATCGAGCGGGTCCGGCGCTGCGTAACCATACTCTTCGATTCCAACAGGGTGCCAATCGTGAAACGTAATGCGCCCATCATCGCTGCGGCTCGGCACGCACGCCGACCCCGAATCCTGCTGGCCTCCGCACACCCGATAGGGAAACGCGTTGTCGGCCGTCGCATGGTACATCTGCGCTGTCGGCTGGTTGTACCACTCCACCCAGGTCTCGCCGCCATTCTGCGAGATGATCACGCCCTGATCGCTGGCCAGCGCAATGATCTTCGTGTTGTTGGGATTCACGAAGACATTCTGGTAGTCGTCGCCGCCCGGCGAACCGCGCAGTGAAGTCCAGGTCTTGCCCGCGTCGGTCGACTTCATCGTGACGATGCTCGCCACATACAACGTGTCCGGGTCTTTGGGATCGACCATCGGAACGGGACAGTCTCCGCCTCCGATGCGTTCTTCCGGTCGTGTGTCGTTATCCGGGGCGTTAACCCAGTGATCGCCACCGTCGTCCGAACGGTAAATCCCCACCGCTCCGTGTAGTGGCGCAATGGCTCCATAGATGCGCTTCGAATTGGTCGGCGAAATCGTCAGATTTACTTGCAGAATGTCGTCCGGAAGCCCGTTCCCCGTAAGCTTCGTCCAGTGATCGCCGCCGTCCGTCGAGCGGTATAGACCGCCTTCGGCTCCAATAAATGATCCGTTTTCCCAAGGCGCTTCCTGGCGCTGCCACATGCCGGCAAAAACGATCTTTGCGTTCTGCGGATCGATCTGCACGTCCGACGCGCCTGTTCGATCGTTCACAAAAAGAACGCGCTCGAACGTCTTTCCACCATCGATTGTTCGATACAACCCGCGCTCCTGGTTCGGCCCATACGGATGGCCCTCGACCGCGACAAAGGCACGATTCGCATCATGCGGGTCGATGGCAAGCTCGCCAATCTGCTGCCCGTCGCGCAAACCCTCTAGGTGAGTCCACGTCTTCCCCGCATCGGTGGATTTGTAAACGCCGTCGCCAGTTGAGAGATCGGGCCGTTGCAGTCCTTCGCCGCTCGCCACGTAAATCACGTTGGGATCGCTCAACGCCACGGCCATCGCCCCAATCGACCCGCTCGGTTCATCGCCCCAGGTACTGTGCCATGTCGCGCCCGCGTCGGTCGTTTTCCACACGCCCCCGTTCACGGCACCCATGTAAAACGTAGCCGGTTCGCTGGGCACACCGGCAAGCGCGCGTGTGCGCCCGGCGCGCATGGGCCCGATCTCACGCCAGCGCATGTCGGAAAACAGCTTGGGATCCACCTGGGCCCTGCTGAGTTGCACAATGCCTAAAACCGCGATGGATACAAGCAATCCTCGGCGAAAGCTCTCCATATTGCTCCTTCTTCTGCGCATGTGTGGTGGCCACCGTGACGGTCCGTTGTCTACTCCTTGAGATTGACCGCCGGGATGTTCTGATCCCGAACCAACTTGTTGAAGTTCTCGATGCCGGCTGTCTCAATCTGGTGCAGGTGATCCAGTTCCACCTGCAGCTTCGCGGACAACTCATCGAAGACCGCGACCGATTGTGCTGTCGGCGCAATGTCGGTCGACTCCACCACGCCGCCAACCGACGCAATCTTGTTATTTAGTTTGATTGGAAAGTTGAGTGCGTCCTCGCCGGCGTGAAGCTTGGTCTGGTAGATGTTCTCTTCAATCGCGGTGAGTTGATCGGTAAGATCTTTTGCACTCGTCTTCACACGCTCGTCCCCGCTGGTCAAATAGGGCTTGAGCTGCTCCTTTGCCTTGCGGATGCGAACCACGCTGCTGTTGGCCTCCGTAACGCGATCGCGAATCTTCAGGCCCAGTGCCAGTTGCTCCTCAAACTGCTGCGGAGTGGTGGGCGCTCGCGGATCCTTCACGACCTCGAAGTCCTGCGACTCGGTCTTCCCATCGACCACAAGTTCCACTTTATACTTGCCCGGGATCGCGAGCGGCCCATCGAGCGACCCATCCCACATCAGAAGGCCGGGAAAACCGGTCGCCTTTTCATACCGCAGATCCCACACAAAGCGGCTCATGCCTTCCTTCGATGGCGCCAGACCCTCCTTCGGTCGCTCGTCTTCCGGATCCTCTTCGCCGTTGGACTGAGTCGGCGGCTTGCTCGATATTTCGCGCACCAGCTTGCCCGATGCATCCAGAATGCGTAGCTTCAGCTCACTCTTGGGCTCTTCCTTCAAGAGGTAATAAAGAACCGCGCCATCCGGCGGATTCTGCCCGGCGGTTGGATCCGGCCTCCCTCCGCCACCGCCTCCTCCTGCTATGCGCATTGCTGTCTTCGGCGCAAAGAGCGCCAGAGCATCGGTGTGTTTAAACTTCGCCGGATCGAGCGCGCGTACCAGTGGCATGTCATCCAGCACATAAAACCCGCGTCCTTGGGTCGCAATCACCAGCGCATCGTCTCGCTTCTGAAATGCAAGATCGGTCACCGGGACCGCGGGAAGATTGAGCTGGAAGGGAAGCCACTTGTCGCCGTCATCGTACGAAATATAGAGATGCGACTCGGTTCCCGCGAACAGCAGCCCTTTCTCATTGGGATCGGGCCGGATGGCGCGCGTGAAATCGTTCTCCGGAATTCCGTTCACAATCTTTTTCCAAGTCTTGCCGTAGTCCGTCGTCTTCCAGAGAAACGGATGAAAGTCATCGGAGAGATACATCGTCGCAGCCACGTACGCCGTCCCTGCGTCAAAGGGCGACGCGGCAATGCAATTCATGCGAATCCACTGCGGCGCATCCTTCGGCGTAACATCCTGCCAGTTCTTTCCATCGTCGGTCGTGACGTGAATCAGCCCATCATCCGATCCCACCCAGATCACCCCAGCCTTTACGGGCGACTCATCCACGGTAAAGATCGTGTCGTAATACTCAACCGCTGTGTTGTCTTTCGTAATGGGCCCGCCTGACGGTCCCTGCTTGGTCTTGTCATTGCGCGTGAGGTCGGGGCTCATCGCCGTCCAGTGTTGGCCCTCATCGGTGGTTTGCAGTAGAACCTGGCTGCCCGCGTAGAGCCGCTTCGGATCGTGCGGAGAAAACAGCAGCGGGAAACTCCACTGGAAGCGGTACTTCATGGCCTCCACACCGTATCCCATAGGATTGTCCGGCCAAGCGTTCACGTCGCGCATCGCGCCTGTCTTTGTGTCCAGCCGCGTCAGAAGCCCGTCGTACGAACCCGCGTAGACAAAGTTGGAATCGGTGGGGTCGGGCGCAATCCATCCGCTCTCGCCGCCGCCTACATCGTGCCAGTCACGCTCCGTGATTGAGCCATTGTTGCTGCGGCTTGCAATGGCGACGGTGCTGTTATCCTGCTGCGCGCCATAGATGTGGTACGGGAAGTCATTGTCCACAGCCACGCGGTAGAACTGCCCCGTAGGCTGATTGTCTTCCGTGCTCCAACTCTTTCCGCCGTCGAAGGTTACCTGTGCGCCGCCATCGCTCGACTCGATAAAGCGGTTCTGATCCTCCGGCGCAATCCAGAGGTCGTGGTTGTCGCCGTGCTGATTGCGAATGGGGTCAAACTTCTTCCCGCCATCGGTCGACCGGAAAAACGAAGTGTTCACGGCATACACGACATCCGCGTTCTTTGGATCGGCAAAAATCTGCGAGTAGTACCACGCCCGCTGCTTGATTCCTGCATCGCCGTTTAGCTTGCTCCACGTTGCGCCTGCGTCTTCCGAACGGAACACGCCACCATCCTGCGCCTCAATCAGCGCCCAGACACGATCAGGATTCGCAGGAGAAACCGTCACGCCTATGCGTCCCAGAACACCCTTGGGCATGCCCGGATTGTGCGTGAGTTCCTTCCACGTGTCGCCACCGTCAGTGGACTTCCACACGCCGCCATCGGGGCCGCCACTCTCAAATGTCCACGGCTTCCGCACTACCTGCCAGATCGCCGCATACAACACCCGCGAATTTGTAGGATCCATGGCCAAGTCGATGGCTCCGGCATTCTCGCTCTTGAACAGCACCTTCTGCCACGTCTTCCCGCCGTCCTTCGAGCGAAATACGCCTCGCTCGGGATTCGGGCCGGCCATGTGTCCGAGCGCCGCAACGTAAACCAGATCGGGGTTCGTCGGATCAATGCGAATCTGCCCAATCTGCTGCGTATCCTCCAGGCCGACATGCATCCATGTCTTTCCCGCATCCATCGACTTGTACACGCCATCCCCATGTGACGCATTTCCACGAATAGCGCTCTCGCCCGTGCCCACGTAGACCACGTTCGGATCAGAAGCGGCCACGGCGATCGACCCGATCGAGCCAAAGTTGATCTTGCCGTCCGTGATCGGCTCCCACGTGTGGCCGCCGTTTGTCGTCTTGAACACGCCCCCGCCGGTTCCGCCAAAGTAGTACACCAGCGGCTGTCCCGGCACCCCCGTCACGGCATCAACGCGCCCGCCACGGAATGGCCCAATTTGCCTCAGCTTCAGGGCTGAAAATCCATCCGCCGGACCGGTTGGGCCTACAGCTTTCGCCGGTGGCTGCTGTGCGAATCCGGGCCACGGCAAGACCATAAGCGCACATGTAAACGCGGCACGTCGAACAAACGAGTTCAAAAGATCAAAGTTGAAGCGCAGGCGAAGTTGCACGAGGATGGCTCCTGGCGTTTGAAGTTGCGGAACAAGATTGGACCGGATGCAGAACCGGCGATCGGCTGGGATGAGGTTTCCCATCATCTTTACCAGTGGATTGCTAGTGTAGCGGAAGCGAGTCCGTTTCCTTGAAAAACTTGCCGCGCTATGGCGGAATTTATACTGGCACCTCAGCATCGGACGCATTCTGGAGCGCCGCCTCGAATGACCTTGTTGGATCTTTGCTCATATCTCGGCCTCGGGGCGGCAGCAGCAGCGGGCCTCAACCTTCTGCTCGGCACCCTCATCTCGATGCGCTACAGCCCAGTGCGCCAGTGGCCTCATCGCAAACTCGATATCTTCGCCTTCCACCGCTGGACGGCGTGGTGCACCATCGTTCTCACCGTGAGCCACCCTATCGTGCTCCTCTTTCTCGACAAGCCGCACTTCCGCCTCTTCGACATCCTCCTGCCCATCCAATCGCCGCTACAACCCTTCATCAATCTTGCTGGTGCGGCCGCGCTATACCTTCTTCTGCTGGTCTTTGTCACGTCGCTCCTGCGAACGCGTATTGGCCGCCCGATCTGGCGAAGCCTGCACTACCTCGTCTTTCCCGCTGCAGTGCTGCTCTTCATCCACAGCATCCTCACGGATCCCGACCTGAAGGACGGTCATCCCGACCTGCTCGATGGAGGCAAGGTTTTTCTCGAGATTCTCGCGGCCGTCTGCTTTCTCGCCGTTGCTGTGCGAATCCGCCTGCGGGGCAGGGGATTACGCTCTATTGGCGGCCGCAACGAAACAGTTAATCACGGCGATCCAGTTTGATCGTCCCTGTATACTTCCCGCATCACGATGAAGTTTCCCCCAGAGGTTCAACCACCATGACGCGAGTGTCGCGCACAGCATTTTGCCTGCTGGCTTTTTTGATCCTAGTGGTATCTGGCGTAACTGCGGCAGCGCAGGTCGATCCCAGCCTTTATCGCGGCCTCAAATGGCGGAACGTTGGGCCTTTCCACGGCGGACGCATCTCTTCGGTGACCGGCGTCATCGGCGATTCCGGCGTGTTTTATGCCGGCACGCCATTGGGCGGCATCTGGAAAACCACCAGCGGCGGCGTGACCTGGTTGCCAGTCATGGATCAGGAGACCAGCGTGGATAGCGTCGGCGCCATCCAGGTCGCTCCTTCCAATCCCAATGTCGTTTATGCCGGAGCCGGCGACCCCATCGGGGGCAGCCTGGGCAATGGGATGTGGAAGTCGACCGATGCCGGCGCAACATGGCAGCACATCGGCCTCGAGGACACGGTGAAGATTAACAGCATTGTTGTCGATCCCGCAGATTACAACCTGGTGATTGTCTCCGCCCTCGGGGATACCAGTCATCACGGCGGCGGAGTTTACCGTTCCACCGATGGCGGCCAGACCTGGACCAACGTCCTGAAGCCCGAGAACTACGACGGCACGCGCGATCTGCAGTCCGCGTTTGACGATCCCAATGTCATGCTGGCTGCCACGCAGGGCACCGGAGGCGCGGGCCCGGGCGGTGGTGGCGGCGCCGGTGGAGGCGCCAATCGTCCCAAACCCAAGCCGGCCCAGGTCTACAAGTCCACCGACGAAGGCAAGACCTGGAGTGAGATCAAGATTCCGCCGTTTCAAGGCCGTATCGCGGTAGCCGTGGCCATGCACACACAAGGTCTGCGCATGTACATCATCGGCAACAATATCGAAAACGGCTCGGGCCTTTACCGCTCCGACGACGGCGGCGCCACCTGGCAGCACATGGCGGGCAAAGATCTGCGCATCAGCAACGGCCAGGGCGCCTACAGCTCAGGTGTCTTCGTCGACTCGCAGAACCCTGACATTCTCTACACCATGAGCACCGCCATGTACCGCTCGACCGATGGCGGGGTCACGTTTCAACCCTTCAAAGGCGCGCCCGGCGGCGAGGACTATCACAAGCTGTGGATCGATCCCACCAACGGCCACCGCATGCTGGTCGGCTCAGACCAGGGCGCCAGCGTGACCCTCGATAACGGCCGCACATGGAGCCTTTGGTATACCGAGGTCATCTCGCAGATTTACCACGTCGCCACCGACAGCCAATATCCCTACCGGATCATGGGCGCGCAGCAAGACACAGGCTCGGTCATGATCTCGAGCCGTGGCAACTGGGGCCAGATCAACTTCACTGACTGGAGCCCGCTTCCTTCGTCGGAATTCGGCGTCGACACGCCCGACCCCAAGAATCCGAACGTCATTTATGGCGTTGGCTACGGTCCGGGTGGAGGCGGCAGCGGCATGATCAAAATCGACATGTCGACAGGGCAGTGGCAGAACGTCGCGCCGAACTTCGGTTCCGATGCCATCAAGTATGTCGCGGGTCGCGACTTCCAGAAGAAGTTTGACCTCGCCTTCGATCCGGGTGCACTCTACGTCGCCTACCAGTGTCTGCTTGTCTCGCACGACGGCGCTCACACGTTCACTGCCGCGAGTCCAGAACTCACTACCGCCAAAGACAAACCGCAGGTTGCCTGCGGCACCATTCCGCAGCCGCCGCCCCCAACGCCGGCCCAGCCGCCACAGCCATCGCCTTTGCCGCAGCCGCCAGCCGGCGGGCCTCCACCGCCCGATCCCTCCATCACCGACTTCTCGATCTCCAGGGTCAAACGCGGCATCATTTGGACCGTCAGCACCAACGGCCAGATCTACAACACCATGGACCACGGCAAGACCTGGACGAACGTCAGCAACATCGCCGAAGTGCCGCCCCATACGCAGTTCAACACCATCGTGGCCGGCGACGACGCCAACACCGCATACATTGCCGCACGCATTGCACCCGAGCGCGGCCAAACTCTTCCGCCCGATGAAAACCCGGACGTGCCGCTGGTCTGGCGCACCGTCGACGGAGGCAAGACCTGGACCAGCATCGTCAATGGCCTGCCGCGCGATGAGCGCACCGGAAGCTGGGTCAACAATCTGGTCGTCGATCCCCAACAGCCTGGCCTGCTCTTCGCAGGGACGGAATCTACCGTCTACGTCAGCTTCGACAACGGCGACCACTGGCAATTGCTGCGCCAGAACCTGCCCAGCACTTCCATCCGCGGTCTCGACGTCCACACCGATACCCATCTCAACGACCTGGTCATTGCCACGTACGGCCGCGGATTCTGGGTCCTCGACGACATCACCCCGCTGCGCCAGATCGCCGCCAACGCACAAGCCATCAGCTCCTCGCCTGTGTATTTCTTCCCGCCCTCGGAGGCGATTCGTACTCGCATCAACAGCAACTGGGATCAGCCCTTCTCCATCGAAGTTCCACACGCACCCAACGTCCCCTATGGGGCAATCGTCGATTACTACCTGAGTAAGGAACCCACGGGGCCCATCCAGCTCCAGGTCTTCGATTCAAACGGTGCGCTGGTCCGCACCATGACCAGCACTCTGCCTCCGCCCATCGAGGGCGCGGAGTATCCGCACTACTGGCTGGCCGCGCCGGAGACGCGCGCCCTCAGTGCGCATGTCGGTCTGAATCGCGTCAACTGGAATCTGCAATATGAAGATCCGCCAGCCCTCCGCCACGACCTCGAAAACGAAATGAACATGGTTGAGGGATCCACAACGCCCGGTCCCCACGGGCCGCAGGTGATCCCCGGGGTTTATAAGCTGAAGCTCACCGTGGATGGTCAGGTCTATACACGCGACGTTACTGTAGTCAACGATCCGCGTGCCGGCCAAAGCCCCGCGCTCATGGCCAATCTGCGCCAGCAGAGTAAGCTCACCCTGCTCTCCGTCAAAGGCATGGAGCAGAGCTTCGAAGGCCGTGATGAAGTCGACGCAGTCAAGACCCAGCTTGACTCGCTCAGGAAAGGCACACTGCCCGCCGAAGTGGACGCACAGGCCAAAACGCTGGATGCCGGCCTCAATAAAATTGGCGGCGTCATGACCGCCGGATTCGGCGGAGGCGGCCCTCGCCGCGTAGCTCCCGATCCGAAGGCAATCGAGTCGTTCATGAATCTGAACAACGCCTACAACACAATGGTCAGCATGATGCAGGTAGGCCTCGACATGGCGCCTACCCCCACCCAGGTCGCCACCTGGCAAAAAGACTGTACCAACCTCAACCACACCATCGAAGCCTGGAAAGACACGCAGAAGCAGATCGTCGACTTCAACGCGCTGCTAACCAAAAACAGCCTGCAGGAAATCAAAGTCGCCCCGATCAAATTGACGAGCGACACCTGCACCTTTTCTGCGCTTGAACCAGGCCGTAAGCGAAACGAGTAGTCATTGAACTCCCGGTGCATCGAAGACTCCGCATCCCGCATTAAACCTTCAACACATCGCCCTCCCGCGCCACTAGCTGGTAGAGCACCGGGTTTACAAAAAAACCAAGAAGTAACCGCGACACCAACCCTGCCACAATCACTATCGCAAACGGCTTCTGCGTATCGGAACCGATGCCCGTAGACAGGGCCGCCGGCAGCAGTCCCAGGCACGCCACAAGCGCCGTCATCATAATGGGTCGCAGGCGCAGCAGCGAAGCCTCTCGCGTGGCTGCCCGGATGCCCATCTTCTGTTCGATGCGCAGCTTGTTGATGTAAGAGACGAGAATCACGGCTGTCTCCACCGAAACGCCAATCAACGCCAGCATGCCCAGAGCCGACGACGCGCTGAATGGAGTGTGCGTCAACTTCAGCGCCAGCAATGCGCCGACCGGATCGGTTAGCAATACACCCAAAAGAACGATGATCGGAAACTTGAAGTTATCGTAGAGCGCGAAAAGAATCATCGAGATAATCAGCAGCGCCAACGGACCGATAATTGCCAACTGGTGTTCCGCGCCCACCAACTCGTCGTACTCGCCGCCCCATGTCAAACGGTATCCCGAAGGCAGCGTCTTCTGAACATCCGCAATTGCCTTCTGGCCTGCGCTCACCGCGCTCTCCAGGTCACGGCCTTCCACACTGTACTGCACACCGATGTAACGCGAATTGTCTTCGCGGTAAATGAACGATGCCCCGCTCGATTCGCGAATATCGGCAAGTGCACTCAGCGGAATCTGCTGGCCTGCGGGTGTTCCCACCAGCAGGTTGCCAATCTCCTGCGGGCTTTCGCGAAACTCCGGCTTCATCCGCACCACCAGGTCGAAGAGCTTTTCTCCCTGCACAACCTGCGTGGCCGCCTGCCCGCCCACTGCCGCCTGTACAATCGCCTCCACGTCGGCCACGTTGATGCCGTAACGCGCGATCTTGCCGCGATCCACGTTGATCGACAGAGTCGGCTGCCCCAATTCGCGCACTACGGTCAACTCAGTGAAGCCCGGCACCCCGCTCAGACGCCGCTTGATCTCCAGCGCCGTGTTTTGCAAAACATTAAGGTCGGGCCCGTATACCTTTACCGCCAGCGCGCTTTTGAGTCCCGTCAACGCTTCGTCCACAGCGTCTTCCGCCGGCTGCGTAAAGTTGAAGATCACGCCCGGAAACGCATCCAGCTGGCGCTCAATGTTAGCTTGCAACTCCGCTTTGTTGTGAAGCGATCCCGTCTTCCACGCCACATCGTTATAGGGCTTCAGCCCAACATAGAACTCATCGTTGAAGAAGCCTGTCGGATCGGTGCCGTCATCGGGCCGCCCCAGTTCCGAGCCCACGTCCGTTACCATCGGGTACTTCATCAGAATGTCTCGCACCTGCGGCGAAAACTTGCTCGCCGTCTCGAATGAAACCGTATAGGGCATCGTGGCGCGAATCCACATCGCGCCCTCATCCAGGTGCGGCATGAACTCCCCACCTATAAAGGGAATCAGCAGCAGCGCGGCCGCAAAAATAACCAAAGCTAGAACCAGCGTCGTTCGCGGCCGCTCCAGGCACCAGTCCAGCCAGACCGCATATTTTTTCACGATCCACTTGAATGGCTTGTTCTCCTTTTCGTGTACGCCCTTTTTGAACCACAGGGCGCATAGCAACGGCACAAGCGTCAACGTCAAGATCAGCGCCCCAACCAGCGCAAATCCCACCGTGTCGGCCATCGGTTTGAACAGCTTGCCCGACGGGCCCGTGAGCGCGTAAATGGGCAAATAGCCGGCGATGATCACGGCGACCGAATAAAAAATAGGCCGGTCCACATCTTTCGCGGCGTTCTTGATTACCTCTTCGAGGTCGTATTCCTGACCCTCGCGCGCACCCAGTTCGCGGAAGATGTTTTCAACCATCACCAGCGTGCCATCGATCAGAATGCCGAAGTCGATCGCTCCAATCGAGAGCAGGTTGGCTGGGATCCCCTCCGCGTGTACAAAGATAAATGCGAACAGCAGCGACAGCGGGATGGTCAGCGCCACAATCACCGCCGCGCGAAAGCTCACCAGGAACGCCATCAGCACAACAAGCACCAGCAGCATGCCGGTCAGCAGGTTATGTTCCACCGTGTCGATGGTCAGTTGCACCAGGTCGCTGCGGTCGTAGTACGGGCGCACCTTCACGTCCGGCGGCAGAATGTGTTCGTTCAGCTCCTGCGTCTTGGCTTCCACGCCCTTGAGCACATTCTGTGTCTGCTCACCGCGCCGCATCATGATGACGCCTTCCACCGCGTCATCCGTTTTGTTAAAACCGAACTCTCCCAGCCGCGGCGCGTTCCCGATCTCCACCTGCCCGATGTCCCCAACGCGCGTAGGGACGCCATTCTGCGAGCCCACCACGATATTGGCGATATCCGACGTGTCGCGCACCAGTCCCACGCCGGTTACGTAGTCGAACTGCTGTCCCTGCTCGTAGAATCCGCCGCCGGCATTCGAGTTGTTCACCGAAAGCTGCTGAATGACCGTCGGCACAGTCACGTGATATCCGTATAGCTTCGTCGGATCGAGCAGCACCTGGTACTGCATCACCGTGCCGCCAAAGCCGGAGTCGTCGGCCACACCGGGCACCTGCTTGTACTGCCTCTCCAGCACCCAGTCCTCAATCGTCTTCAGTTCCTGAGGCGTACGGTCCGGGCTTTCAATCACGTACCGGTACACGAGTCCCGACGGGCTCGCCAGCGGAGCCAGCGTGGGGGTTACGCTCTGCGGATACGTCACTTCGCTTAGGCGCTGAAATACGACTTCCCGCGCAAAGTAGTCGTCGGTGCCTTCGTCGAAGGTCATGATCACGTCCGAAAGCCCGTAGAGCGAAATCGAACGCATGACCGTCAACTTGGGCACACCGTTCATCTCCACTTCCGTGGGAACAGTCACCAGCCGCTCTACCTCTTCCGCCGCGTGGCCGGGCCATTGCGTGATCACTTCAACCATTGGCGGCGACAGATCCGGGTACGCGTCTACCGGCATGTTGTGGAAGGCTATGGCGCCGCCCACAGTCATGAACGCCACCAGGAACAGGACGATCGGCTTTTGCCGAAGCGCAAATTGAATGATGCGATGAATCATTTCGGCCTGTCCTCTCAGTGCTGCAGCGAGTTGGCGAACTGCAGGAACAGGCTCCCGTTGCCTACAATCTTGTCGCCCGGCGATACGCCCTTTGCAATTTGCGTCTGATTTCCCTCGACAGCGCCAAGTTCCACATCGCGTCGCCCAAACTGGTTTTCTCCCGTCGCCGCATACACAAAGGGCTGGTTGTTGTCGTCGCGCAACACTGCTGAATTCGGCACAGCCAGCGCATTCTTCAGCAAGCCGGCTGTCACCAGAACCGTGCAAAACATATCGCGCTTCAACTTCTCCCCTGGATTGTCCACCACGATGCGTGCCTGCAGCGTGCGCGTGTTCGGATCGAGTGCCGGAGACACATACGAAATCTTGCCGTGGAAGCTGTCAGGGAACGCGTCCGTCTGCACCACCACGTCTTCGCCGCTCTTCACATACTTCAGATCTGCCTGGTACACATTTGCCAGAACCCACACCGTGCGCAAGTCCGAGATGGTGAATGCCTGCGTCTGCCCCGCCTGCAGCACCTGCCCTGGCGATACCAATCGCTCCACCACCTCGCCGGCGATCGGCGCCAGTACAGGAATCTGCGCCGACGATGGTGCCTTCGCCAGTTCGTCGGGATTCTTGATTCCCAGGATGCGCATGCCCTGCTCGGCCGCATTCAAGTCATCCTGCGCTTGTGTGCGATTGCTCTCCGCCTGCTCCAGATCCTGTTGTGCAATGGCGTGGTGCTCATACAGACCCTGCGCGCGTACGTAATACTTGTCCGCCAGCCGAAAAGAGTCGGCGGCCTTCAGATAGCCATCGAGCAACTGCGCGTAGTCCGGGCTACTCACTTCAAGCATCGGCTGATTCATTTGCACATGATCGCCCGGGAGCACCATGATCCGGCTTACCGGCCCGCCAACCTGTGTAAACACCGGCGTTGTTTTGAATGCGTTGTAGGCTACTGCACCAGTCAAACGCAGCGTGTTCGCCATCGTGCCAGGCGTCATCGTTACCAGTTGTACGTGGCTCATCTGGTCTGCGGGAATTGTGAACAATTGCGGCGTCGCCGAGGGCGAGGCTTTCGACGAAAACGACGTCATTCCGTTCGCACTATCGTTCGAATGGCAGCCGGCCAAAACCGGAAGCACAAGTAATATCGGCCACACACTCCCCATCCGGCGGGCCCTGTCCATCTTCTGTGCGTGTCTCATGGTAAGCTCCTGGTCCCGACCGCTTCGCGAAGTTGTTCCAGCGCCTGCAGGTACGACGCCAGCGTCTGCCGGTAAGCTAGTTGCGTTGCGCGGAAAGTTCGTTCCGCATCCAGAAAGTCCAGTAGGCTGGCCGCCCCGTGTTTGTACGCGTAATCCGTAATGTCCAGCGATTGCTGCGCCTCGTCGAGATAGCCTGAGCGGTACAGCCCCACCACCTCGTCATTCGCCCGCCACCCTTCGTAGGCGTCCCTTACATCCGTCAGTACCTGCCCGTTTGCGTAGAGTTGCTGTTCCTGCGCCTGCGTAATTGCGAATCCGGCCCTCTTGATTTCTCCTTGATTGCGGTCGAAGATCGGCAACTGCATCGATCCAAAAAGCGAAATCTCGTTCAAATATCCGAGATGCGTATAGTTGATCTGCCCAGTCACGTCCCGCTTTCCAATGGCCTTTTGCAGATTGAATGCGCTATGGGCCGCTGCCACTCCCTGCTGCGCCGCCTGTAGGTCCGGCCGGTTGTGCAGCGCTGCCGCCTGCATATCTTCGAGTCCACCCTTCAATGGCTGGTAGTCGAAGCTTCCGGCCACATCGTAGTCCGCGCTCACCTGCTCGTACCCCAGTAACTGGCGCAGATCCGACAGTCCCTGCAACCGCGCCAGCTTCGCCTGCGTCACATCGGTTTGGAACTGCAGCAATTGCAGCTTCATCTTCAGCAGATCGTCCAGACCAATAGCTCCCGCTTTGTAGCGCTCCTCGGTAATGTCCACCGAGTTCTGAAAGCTCTTCAGGTCCTGGTTGGCAAGCTCGAGGGTCGACTCGGCCAGTTCCACATTGATGAAATCTGTCGCTACGCTGAACTTGAGCGTCCGCTCGTTGTCCCCAACCTGCCATCGCGTCACTGCGGTCTGGTCCTTCGCTGCCTGCAGCCGGTTCTGCCGCTTCTTCCCGCGCTCGAACAGGTAGCTCACGCCCAGGTCAAACTGCGCCGTATTGTCCAGGTAATCCGCGGTGAAACTGCTGGGCTGGAAGATCGGCAGAAACTGCGTATCGCCCAACAGCACCGGATCAGGCCGCAGGTTGGCAGTGATCTCTTCCGCCTCGTTTTCCTGGATCGTAGTCCGCGCGGCCAGTAGATTGTGATTGTGCTCTATCGCCAGCTGGATCGCCTGATCCAGGGCGATCAACTGCGCTCCGGGCTTCTGCGCCAACTGGTTCGCAGCCGGCGCCTGGTTACCCTGCGCCGAAGACTGAGCAGGCGGATTCTGCGCAGTCAATGAACCCGCGATCAAGCACAAAGGCGCAAAGATAAAAAATCGTAAAGTTGTCGAACGCATAGGCGCTCCAACTCCTGAACAGACGAAATAGCCAATGAAAGTGCCTGAGAGGCACGAAGGAAGGGAATTGGCTATACAGGAGGGGCGCGGGGTGGTTTCTCGTTCACCCTGCATTGCGATATAAAGTGAATCTCCGGGCCCGTGCATTCTGCGGTGGCCGGCACAGATTCGTTGGCCTCGATAGCCGCCGCCGGCGACGCGATCACCATGTGACACAGCGTGCAGTTGCCCGCCATGCACTGATCATGGTGGTGCCACACGATTCCCATCGCGGTCGCCAATACCAGCACGATCAACAGGATGGAAACGGCGACACGCCAGATTCGCGTGGGGTCATGCATTGCGGGTGAACCCATCGACAAGCCTCCGCCTCGTCATTTCCCAACAGAGGCGATGCCATTCTTCGGATAAACGCAACGATACACCCATCTTTCGCAATATGCACATCGGATAGAGGTGAAAGTGCGTGTCCGATCGCCACGAAGAGCATGTACCAAAACATGCGCCGGCATAAATACCCTCTCGGAAAACCTATCAGATGGTCTCGAAATATGAATGCATTGTGCCGATAACTCCCCCTCAGCATGAAGGGGTCCGTCGGCAATCAAGCCTGATATGTTGTTCTGATGCGTTCCTCATGGCTATTTCTCGTATCTGCAACCGCGTGTTTCGCCTCTGCGCCAATGGGGTGGAATTCCTGGAATAGTTTCGCAAACATCGTGAATTCTCAGATTATTCAGCAGCAGGCAAGAACGCTGGCGGCGAACGGGATGAAGGAAGCCGGCTACGAGTATGTCGTCATTGATGAAGGCTGGTGGCTGGGAGAGCGCGATACTGCCGGCAACATCGTGGTCAATGCCAAACAGTGGCCTGCGCTTCAATCGGGTCAGAAAGACGGCGACATGGCCAATATTGCCGCCTATATTCACAGCCTTGGCCTCAAGGCTGGAATCTACACCGATGCCGGCAAAGACGGGTGCAGCATGTACCCTGACTCCGGCCCCAAGTACCTGAATTCGGGCAGCGAGGGTCATTTTGACCAGGACTTCCTGCAGTTTTCCAAGTGGGGCTTCGACTACGTAAAGGTTGACTGGTGCGGCGGCGCCAAGGAGAAGTTGTCCGGTGCAGTGCAATACGCGCAGGTTGCCCGCGCTATTCAGAAGGCGGAAAAGACGACCGGACGGAAGTTATATTTTTCAATCTGTGAGTGGGGTAGCCAGAATCCCTGGTTCTGGGCTCCCGGTGTGGGAGAAATAGAGAGCACCATTTGGCGCACCGGCGGGGACATCATTCCGCCTGTTGTAGAGACTCTGCATGATGCCGAACACGAGAAACGTGTCATCACTTCGAAAAACGTTCTCGAGTCGTTCGACGCCGGATGGCATCCCGAAGCACAGCATACCGGCTACTTCAACGACCTGGACATGATGGTGATGGGCATGCGCGGCATGACCGATGCTCTCGATCGTACCCATATGGGGCTGTGGGTTATTTCGAGCGCGCCGCTCATGGTTGGCTCCGACTTGACTCGGCTTTCGCCAACTGCGTTATCGCTATTGACCAATGAAGAAGCACTCGCGATTCATAACGACCCATATGGATTGCAACCGATCAAAGTCGACGAACCCTCTCCTGGGATCCAGATCTGGGTAAAGCCCATGACGATCGCTGGACGGCGCGCGGTCGCGATATTGAATCGCACCGGCGTTGCCACGCAAGTCAAAGTCGATTGGGAGAAGCTTGGGCTGATTAGCGCTCCGAAATCGTTGCGCGACGTCTGGAACAGACGAGACATCGCATTAGTAAACAGCACAGTCTCTGTTCCCGCGCATGATCTTGAGCTCATGGTCGTCGATGGCGAAGATAAGCCGCCGGCAGAGTACACGGCGAGTCAAAACAACATAACCGGGATTCAGGCATTGCATGGTCCAACCTTTGCGCGACTTCACTACGCAAACACTTCTGGGATTGTTGCCACATTACGGATGAAGAACACGTCAGGTCTTTCGACGGCCGTTGCTCTTCCACCGACAGCCGGATCGGAAACCGGCACGGTTGGACTCATCTTGCCCAATGGGACTGCAGATCTCTCGTTCGAGGGGCGATCTGCTGCGATCCGCACCCTGGATGTTTATAGCTGGTGATGCGAGAACTCTAAATCCAGGGGCTGGCTCCTTATTTCTTCAGTACCTGTTCGAGATACGTTAAGGCGCGGGGATCCTGGGATTGACCGAGCCAGAAGAATGCCTCTTTGCGAACCGTCAGATTCGAATTTGTGTCCGCCACATGAATCAGTTGCGAGCCGCTCATCTTCCGTCATCTTTTCCATTGCCGCGTGCCTTCTGTGTTCAATTTCCCGGTCAAGCAGCAGCCTTTCGGGGCCGGCGCCACCGTCAGACAGTTGAAGGCCCGAATGCTCTTCGTCATACTCTTCGGTGATCGGCACTCCCCCCTCGGCCTTGCGTTTCTGCAACACCTGCAACGCACAGTTCACCGCAATCCGATAGATCCATGTTCNNCGCTCAACGAGAACGCCGTATGCCTCTTTGTCTCCGGCCAGAACCGCCCGGATCAGCGCCTGGTCGCTATTTCGCATGCCCGTATTAGATCGGAGGAGCCCCCCGCCGTTAGGAAGTTTTTTTAATGTTTTTGACCGTTTTCACCTGCATCTGCCTAAACCGCCCCCAATTCATTGAGCACGAGCCAGACAGGAACATCGTGCAACCGCAGGGCCTTGCGGCCCTGCATGAATTGCAGTTGGGAAATCCCAGTGCGCGTTTCCAGGTCTGACGACATGGATGCCTGCTTTGGCCTGTTGGCGACAGTTCAGGATCGTGCCTGGCAAGCCCAGCCCACGAGTTTGATCTAAGCTTTCTCTATGACAAATTGGACACCGTACATGGCAAACACTCGAGGAATAGCGGTGAGCGTTGAGCCAACTTACCTTGAGGCGAGATCATCGCCGGACAACGCGCAGTATTTTTGGGCTTATCGAGTGATCATCGAGAATCAAGGAACGGAAACGGTCCAATTGCTGAGCCGGCACTGGATGATCACGAATATGCGTGGCGAACTGACCGAAGTCAAAGGACCAGGTGTTGTCGGCGAGCAACCGGTCCTCAAGCCAGGAGAGAGCTTTGAATATACGAGTGGCGCGCCACTGGACACGCCGTCGGGAATGATGGGCGGGGCTTACCAGATGGAGAGTGAGAGCGGAGAGCATTTTGATATTGAAATTCCGACGTTCTCGCTCGATCTTCCGAATCGGGACGGCTTTCTGAATTGAGATCGTCAGAAACTAATCGAGCGGACCCCTTCTTGCCGTTTGCCGCCCTGAGCGGCCGACAGCTTCTTCCGCACACTTTCTGCGAACCGCGCATCCCGTATCCGTACCAGAATCCCAATCGGAAGGCCGCAGGACGCTGATGCCGGATCAACATATCGGAGCTCGGACCGCTGAGTATCATCACTATAGGATCAAGCACTTACCCTTAAAATAAGCCCGCACGGAAGCACTCGAGCCTGGTCATCTAAGACATTGACTTGACACATCAGGGCACGGGCGACATGGCACAGTCTGCGGCACACCTGAAATGAGACTGACTACCTTTCGCGAAAATTCCAACTGAATCAACGGAAAGATCGGCGCAATCCAGTCGTATGAAAAGGTGTGGGTTGGATTACGGTCGAGATCGCCAGGAATGGGTCAGCTCCTGAATCGATCTCGGGACGCAGGCCGGCACCAGAAGACCAATTTGTCCGTCGGTGAGCTCACGGGTAGTTCTTCATCAATTGGTCAGGCGACGGCACAGCGAGAACTCTTGGTCCGCTCTTCAAAGAAAGAGCTGTGGTTCCTTCTCTCCGTGAAAGAATCCCCGCGCTCTCGGTCGAGCCACGATTCATGGCTCGGAGATGAAAGACCTGAAATGACCGAATTGGGCGTGTTCCCGCAACAGGAAGATCCTCTCCGTCTTAAAACAAAACTGCACAGCAATTCAGTAAGCGCGGGGCCGGTTGAGCCGCTAAATGGATTATGCAATCTGCTCTAGGTGCGCATTCTCCGCGCCTGCGTTCTCACAATGCGCCCATCACCGATTCGCGAACTCCTCTCGAAGAGGACCGGGAGACTCCGGCACTGGAAAAGCAAGTACAAAGGAAGGAATCATGGCACTCGTCAAGAAAACTGCCTTAACGGCAAACTCTGCTCCTGGTGGAAAGACATCGGCTGTCACCGTCCGCGAGGCGGAGGCGCAACGCAAAAAGGCGAGGACGCTCGCCAAACAACAGCAAGCCGCCGAGCGAATCGCTGCGGCAACGGGACAACTGGCTTCTGGTATCGCCGAGGCGTCGTCCGCAGCCGAAGAGTTGAAGCGAGCCAGCGATCAGATTGCAACCGGCGCCGAAGAGGCCTCCAGTGCCGCTCAAGAATCTCTTGCCGCATTCCAGCAGGTGGGCGTATCCATTACCCGTCAGATGCAGAACGCGGATGTCAGCCGCGCCAAAGGGGAAACCTGCCAAGCGCTGATTGTTCGTACCAGCGCCGATGTCGCTGGGCTCATCACTAATATCGGCGTAGCCGCACAACGGCAAACCGCTTCCGTTCGCATGGTCTCTGAGCTGGAGACGCAGGCAGCCAACATTGGCGACATCGTCAAGGCAGTTGCACGCATTGCCGACCAAACCAACTTGTTAGCCCTCAATGCTGCCATCGAGGCCGCGCGGGCCGGCAAGCACGGTAAAGGCTTTGCCGTCGTAGCCGATGAAGTGCGGACGCTGGCTGAGACTTCAGAGAAGAGCGCAAAGCAGATTCAAGACCTGGTGGGGCAAATCCAGACCGATGTGAAGACCATCGCCGGCGGGATAAATACTTCCGCCAAGACGATGGAAGATGAAGTTGAAAAGGGAAAGCTAGTAACAATCCAACTTGAGCAGATTCGTCTCGATGCGATCGAGATCGTGAAGGGGATCGGAGAGATTGCCGCGAATGCCAGTCAGTCCAACGTCGCATCTCAGCAGGCGTTGAAGGGATCACAGAGTATTGCCGCTGCAGCCGAAGAACAGTCCTCAGCCGCCGAAGAGTCTGGCAAGACCGTGGCCGAACAAACACAGGCACTGGCNNNNTCGTCTGCGGTGCAGGAGATTAACCGTTCGAGCGCCCAGATCATGACCGCTCTCGAGCAGATCCGCAAAGGCGCCGAGGTGCAATCATCAGCTTCGGAAGAGTCCGCCGCAGCCACCAACCAGATCGAAAAGGGGTTGGAGGTGGCACAGAAACGCGCTACTGCGAGTGCAGAAAAAGTGGTCGCCATCAAGAACCTGCTGAGTGAGAACAAGACGGCTGTCAATGGATTGATCGCAGGCCTTTCCAGTTCCGCGGAAGCCTCCCGCGCCAGCATCAAGCAGATGAACGATCTGGAACTTGTATCGAGGCGCATCGACAAGATCGTTGAAGCGATCAGCACAGTGTCGATTCAGACCAACATGCTGGCTGTGAATGGAGCGATTGAAGCGGCGCGCGCCGGAGAATTTGGCAAGGGCTTCGTCGTGGTGGCAACCGACATCCGCAACCTCGCNNACCGAAGTTGAAAAAGCCAAAAGCACGACAACGGATCTGGTCTCCATTGAGAGCGACATTCTGGTTGTCGAGAAGGGAACCCAGGAGATTCTCTCTGCTTCGGAAGAAATTGGCGCAGCCATTGCCCAGGTGAAAAAAGGAATTGAGCAAATTTCAGCCGCAGCCACTGAAGCCGACAAGGCAGCCACCGAAGCAGCCAGTGCGGCTAAACAGCAAGCGAAGGGAGCCGAGGATCTGGCCGCTGCTATCGAAGAGATCTCTTCTCTAGCGGACGAACTGCAGAGTGCGGCGTAGGGAGGCCATCATGACAACCAAATCATCGAAGCAGCGTGCAAGTGGGGCAGCGCTTCTCGAGGAGAATGTCCTCGAGGAGCTTGCCCCCGGGAAACAACCGGACGGAGCTGCGAAGGTAGAGAATACCGAAAACCAGCCCGCTTCCATCACTCAGCAAGGTTCGCAGCAGTTTGTCACGTTCATGGCCGGCGACGAGGTTTTTGCGGCGGATATGTCACCGGTGAAGGAGATCATTCGCGTTCCGGAGGTCGTGCGTGTACCCCTTGCGCCATCCGCCTTGGAGGGGCTGGCAAACCTGCGCGGCAAGGTTCTGCCAATTATTTCGCTTCGTCGGCTTTTCGGCTTTCCTGAGTTGCCCCATGATGACTCTACACGAGCCCTGGTGATTGACGTGGGGCAGCCGCTGGGCTTTGTCGTTGATCGCGTTTCGAGTGTGGTTGGCGTCGATTCCAGCCAAATCGAAGATGTGGGCTCCATTCGAACCACAGTGAACACCGAAGTGCTTTCGAGCCTCATCAAGAACGTTGGGGGGCACGCCATGGTTATGGTGCTGGACTTCAGCAAGCTCATTGAGCGCGAGTTCTCGCAGATCGCGGCCATCTCAAGGAGCACGGGCGTAGCGGGCGCGGTGCAGGCAAGTACACAAAACCACGAAGAAGAGGAAACCAGCGATGAACTGCAACTGGTCAGCTTCGATGTCGATGGTCAGGAGTATGCAATCGCCATTGAGGACGTGCAAGAGATTGTGCAGGTTCCGGAGACGGTGATCCATGTGCCGCACTCCGAGTCGCACGTCTTGGGCGTGATGACCCTGCGCAGCCGCCTGCTGCCACTCGTCAATCTCCGCAGTATGTTCGGCCTTCCGTATCGTGACTTGGACGAGAAGAGCCGCATCGTCGTGCTGACCCTAAACGGGGCCTCGGTTGGCGTGGTTGTGGACGCGGTCAGCGAAGTCCTTCGGGTCTCAAAGTCGGGCGTCGACGCGCTGCCTCCTCTCCTCGCCCGCGAGGGGAATCTCGCCGAGATCACCGCTATCTGCCGGCTCGACAATGGAAAACGCCTGGTGTCGATCGTAACCGCGCGCAATTTGTTTGGACATTCCGTGATCAAGGAGGCTCTGAGCACCGTGAACGAGAGCGAACTCGATGAGGAAAAGCAAGTCAACGACGCTGATGAGGGCGGGGACGATGACGAACAGGTCGTGGTTTTCCGTCTCGATAAAGAAGAGTTCGGCGCTCCAATCGCGAGCGTCCAGGAGATCGTGCGGGTTCCGGACGAACTGATTCGTGTGCCCAAAGCACCATCCTTTGTCGAAGGCGTGATCAACCTCCGGGGAACGGTGCTTCCAGTGGTCGATCTGCGTATGCGCCTGGGGTTGAAACAGGTGGAACGCACCGATCGCCAGCGGATTATGGTATTTCTCATTTCCGGAGTGCGCACCGGCTTCATCGTCGATCAGGTGGCGGAGGTATTGATGATTCCCAGGGCAGCGATAGAGCCTGCGCCTCAACTATCCGCAGACCAGGGCAGGCTGCTAAGCCGAATGGCCAACCTCGAGAAACAAAAACGGATGGTGCAACTGGTCGATCCTCCCCACCTGATGGGGCAGAAAGAACTGGTCGCTCTGGCCGCTGTGACGGGATAAACCAATGATCAGGCTGTTGATTGTGGACGACTCGGCTCTGATGCGCCGCCAACTCATGGCGGTGTTTCAGGCTGAGGGAGAATTCGATATTCGCCAGGCAAGAAACGGCGACGAAGCGGTGCGAGAAAACCGGGAATTCCAGCCGCATGTTGTGACGTTGGACATCAACATGCCCGAGATGGACGGATTGACGGCGCTCTCGCTCATCATGGCGGAACGGCCTGTGGCGGTGGTGATGGTTTCATCGCTCACCGAACAAGGGGCGTTGGCCACGTTCGAGGCCCTGAACCTCGGGGCAGTGGATTACATCACCAAGCCGGGCGGAACGATCTCGCTTTCCATCGAGAGGGTCGCGGCGGAACTGGCGGCGAAAGTGCGCAGCGCCGCACGCGCACGGCCAAAGGGTAATGGGGCGAAGGGATCGAATCTCGCAACAGTTGCCCGTCGCCTTCAGAGCGAGCGCGAGACAATCGCTTCGCAGTCGCAGGCCTTGACAGCAGCAAAAGGGGCCAGTGACGGGATCGTGGTGATGGGGGCGTCGACCGGCGGTCCGCGCGCTCTTGAGATTGTGTTGTCGGGATTGCCCGCGGATTTTCCCTGGCCGGTGCTCGTCGCTCAGCACATGCCGGAAGCGTTTACACGCGCCTTCGCCGAAAGGCTAGACCAGTGTTGCGCGCTCTCGGTAGTCGAGGCCGCAAGCGCAGTAGCGATTGCGCCGGGCCACATCTACATCGGCAAAGGGGGAGCGGACCTGCTCCTGACCAAGCGTGCAGGCAAACTGACCGTTCTGCCGGCGCCGGAGGATTCGCATTACCTTTGGCATCCTTCAGTCGAGTTGCTCGGGCGTTCAGTGCTCCAGCACTACGATCCGACGAAAACAACCGCCGTGCTACTCACGGGGATGGGGTACGACGGGTCGGATGCATTCACCGAGATCAAGAAACGCGGCGGTCGCACGATCGCCGAATCAGAAGACTCGGCTGTGGTGTACGGCATGCCAGCAGAATTGGTGAGAAAGGGCGGGGCAAGTCTCATCCTCAGTGCGGAGAAAGTTGCAGCACAGCTGAATGCCTGGGCAGGACGGTAAAGGGATCCGTGTTTCTCAGCACTCAGGAAGCCGCATGTAATGGAGAGGATTATGGGCCTTGTAAGGCAGAAAACCGCTCAACTCGAGGAGTGCGAAAAGCCGCACCTAGAGGGGGACCGAGATGCGCTATGGGCAGCTCTCGAGCATTCGGATGCGAGCGGCCGGCGTCAAGCCGCCCGGGAGATTGCTCATTTCCCGGATTGCGCAGCGCGGTTGGTGAGCCGCCTTCAGCGAGAGCAAGATGATGCCGTCCGCGAAGTGATCCTCGGTGCCCTCGTGCGCATGAACGACCCAATTGCTCTCAGCGGACTGGTCGATTGCCTTCGCTCCGAAGATGCGGCACTGCGAAATGAAGTGATCGAGAGATTCGCCCAGATGGGTCGCGAAGTTGACCCCACGCTGCAATCTTTGTTCAAAGATCCCGATCCGGATTTGCGCATCTTCGCGGTCAATATTCTTGCGTCCTCGCGGCATCCCGATGTGGAGAGTTGGCTGATCGAGGTCATCGAGCAAGATACTCACCTCAATGTCTGCGCCGCTGCGGCGGATCTTCTCTGCGAAGCAGGCACGGAAGCGGCCATCGATGCGCTTGTCCGCCTCAAGGCACGCTTCGCCTCTGAGGCTTACATCCAGTTTGCCGCCGACCTTGCGCTCAAGCGCATTCACGAGATCTGACTCCCCATGACCGCATTCGAATCGGTGCCACAACCCGGGCCTGATATCACCACCGAGGACTTCCTGAAGTTCAAGGAGTTCTTTTATCGCAGGACCGGCATCAGCTTTGAATCCTCGAAGCGCTACTTCGTGGATAAACGCCTGATTGAACGAATCGAGATCACCCGGACGGGTACGTTTCGCGGCTACTTTACCCTTTTGCGGTTTCAGGCTTCGGGCGAAGAGTTGCAGCAACTCACCAATCTGATGACGGTGAACGAAACCTACTTTCTACGCGAGGAATATCAGTTCCGCTGCCTGGTCGACTCAATTCTTCCGGAAATCGTTCGGCACAGACGAGGGTCAGACGCGATACGCGTCTGGTGCATTCCTTCCTCCTCCGGGGAGGAGCCTTACTCAATTGCCATGTACNNGCCCGCTCCGTGCAGAATGTGCCTGCACGCTGGATGGAGAAATACTTCAGGCCCGTGAGCGACGAATACCAGCTTTCAGACGACATCCGGGATGCCGTCGAGTTCACGCGCGTCAATCTCGCCGAGCCTTCGGACACTCTTACCTATCGTAATTTCGACGTGGTCTTCTGCCGTAATCTACTCATCTACTTCGATGACATATCGCGCCAGACAGCCGCCGAGACGTTTTATGAAGCGCTGAATCCGGGCGGCTTTATCTGCCTCGGGCATTCGGAATCAATGAGTCGAATCTCATCTTTGTTCAAAGTCCGTAAGTTTCCAGAAGCAATCGTGTATCAGAAAAGTTCGGAGGCCAAGTGAAACGCGTCCTGATTGTCGACGATGCGGCTACCGTGCGCATGTATCACCGCGGTATTCTTGAATCCGCCGGCTACATAGTGGAAGAAGCATGGAACGGAATCGAGGCGCTGGAGAAGATCCTCAACGCGCCCTTCGATTTCTACATTGTAGATATCAACATGCCGAAGCTCGACGGATACGGCTTCTTGCGCGAGTTGCGGCAGCAGGTCGTTCCGCAAGCGCCAGCCATCATGGTTTCAACCGAAGCCGCGGCAACGGATGAAGCAGCAGCCTATCGTGCAGGAGCCAACGCATATCTGATCAAGCCTGTCCTCCCCCTGCAGCTTCTTTCGTTTCTCAGCCTCATGCTTGGGGAGGCCAGTCAATGAGTTCCGTGCCCATGAGTCCCTTGCTGGAACAATTCCTGAGCGAAGCCCGCGATCTGCTTGAATGTTCCGGCGCGAAGCTGATGCATCTTGAAGACGCGCCTAACGACCAGGATGTGATGAACGAGTTGTTCCGGTGCGTGCACACTCTGAAGGGCAACAGCGGCCTGTTTAGTTTTCCTGAAATGACGCGCGTACTGCACGCCGGGGAAGATCTGCTCGGTATGGTGAGAAGCGGGCACGCAAACTATTCCCGCGAGTTGGCCGATTGCCTGTTGGAAGCGATGGATTTCGTCGGGACGCTCTGTCGCGAAATCGAGGCAACACACGGCGTCGATGCCTCCCGTGCCCGAGACTCACAACAAATCACCGAGGCGTTACACAAGTGGATGCCGAGCCTCAAAACGCATCCAGCCCCGGCCGGGAACGGAGTCGCGGCGGCTGTCTCGATGGGGACTCCTTCCATTGCCGCAAACGCCTCCAGTGCGAATGGCACACATTCCGTGAGATCGCTGCTTGCCGGCATTCCTGAATCAACGCGGAAAATGGCCTTGGCCCACTGGCGCCCGGGCGATGCGTTGCATTGGATTGCCTATCGTCCGCTGCGGGAATGCTTCTTTCACGGCGACGATCCCTTGAACACCGCACGACAGACGCCGGCGCTGGTTTGGGGACGGGTTGTCGCTCCTGAGCCGCTCCCGCCGCTAGCGGATCTCGATACGTACAGCTGCGTGGTTCAGTTCGATCTGCTGACCAATGCACCCCGTGAGGAGCTGGATCAGTTTTACCGCTACATTCCGGAACAGGTGGAAATCATTACCATTCCTTCTCACTGGCTCCTTAACAGCCTTGAGAACCTGGGTGAATCCCGGGCCGCGTTACCAGCAGCGCCTCGACGCCGATCGTACTCGGAGAACGACGAGGCCGCATTCCACAAGATCATTGCCGCCCAGCGGCAGATTCTTCTCCTGGAGGATCGTCCCATCTGGTATGCGGGACGTCTCAAAGCAGTCGCTGCAGTCCTCGCGAACCTCAGTTCCGCGGCCGGGCATACTTGCGATGAAGCCGACATTCAAGCGGCCCTTGCCGATGCCCTGTCGACCGGCCACCCAACGCTTCTGCTCGCGTGGATTGATGCGAACCCAGCCAATCGAGCGGGGGCCGCTCTCGTCTCGAATGACACTTCCGCTACCGCTCCAGCGGAAATGGAGAAAGGGGCCGGTTCATCGCTCGAAAGCGGTCCTGGCGAAGTGCTCGCTGACGAAGGAATCAAATTTGGCCGCCGCGCGGAAGTCGCGTTCAGCGGCCCGAAGAGTCTGAAGGTCGATCAGGCAAAAGTCGATCGCCTGATGAACTTGATTGGCGAACTCGTCGTGTCGAAGAATGGCCTTCCCTATCTTGCCGAACGTGCGGAATCACAATTCGGCGTGCGCGAGCTCTCGCGCGAGATCAAAGGCCAGTACTCCATCATCAACCGTATTGCCGATGAGATGCAGGATGCCATTATGCAGGTCCGCATGATGGCTGTCTCGTTTGTTTTTCAGCGCTTCCCGCGCCTGGTACGCGACATATCGCGGAAACTCGGCAAGGAAGTTCAGCTCGTACTCGAAGGAGAGCAGACCGAAGCCGACAAGAACATCATCGAGTCACTCGCCGACCCGCTCATCCACATTGTGCGCAACAGCCTCGATCATGGTCTGGAGACACCGGAGGTCCGCCTCGCGGCCGGCAAACCGGCAACGGGCAGGCTGACCATCCGCGCCGCGCAGGAGGCCGATCGCGTCGTGATCGAGGTATCTGACGACGGCAGAGGCATCGATCCGGCGGTGATCAAACAAAAGGCCTACGAAAAAGGAATCATCGACGAGGCCGCGCTCGAGCGTATCGGTGACCAGGAAGCCATCAATCTCATCTTCGCGGCTGGGCTTTCGACTGCCAAAGTCCTCTCCGACCTTTCCGGCCGCGGTGTGGGTATGGATGTGGTTCGTTCCGCCGTCGAAAAAATCAATGGCACCGTCGTGCTGCACAGCGAACTTGGCAAGGGTACGACCATCCGCATTTCACTTCCCCTTTCGATGGCAGTCACCCAGGTTATGATCGTCGAATCCGACGGACAGTTGTTTGGCGTCCCGATGGACCATGTTGTCGAAACTGTCCGCGTTTCCGGAAGCAACATCCGCACGTTCAAAAAGAGTCAGACGGCTGTCCTGCGGGGGCGGATCGTGCCCTTGAAGAGTCTCAATGCCCTGCTAGGAATTAATGCTATCCCTCGCATGAATTCTGACGATGAACTCGCTGTACTCCGGGTTCAGACCGGGGGCGTCGAGTTCGGTCTGGTAGTCGACGGCTTTCGGGAAACGATCGGAGTCATACAGAAACCTTTGAATGGCTTTCTGTCAGGTCTTGCTGCGTTCTCAGGGTCGGCCCTTCTCGGAAACGGCTCTGTGCTCATGATTCTCAATATCCGGGAGATCGTCTAATGCCAATTGAGTATAAGAAGAACCGCGCCTTGTTTCGGGACGTGGTGACCGTGGAGGAGGCGGAGGGGCTGCTCGAGTGGCTTCAGACCCGGCCCGGCGCCCAAGCCGACCTTGCCGCCTGCAGCCATTTGCATACAGCCAATCTCCAGGTATTGATGAGTGCGAAGGCAAGAATCTCCAAGTGGCCGAAGGACCCCGGGTTGCGTGCCTGGCTCGAACCGGCACTGCAAACTGCCGAATTGAATTCAGGGAAATAGGGGCCCTCATGACGAAGACCATTCTGATCGTTGACGATTCGGTGACCATGCTGATGAGCCTGAGGAGTTCACTTGCTCTTGGCGGCTACCAGGTAGAGACCGCCTCCGACGGCCAGGCGGCCCTCGATAAGATGAAAGCGGGGCTCAAGCCGAGCCTCGTTATCACAGACATCAATATGCCCGGAATGGGGGGTCTCGAGATGATCGGGAAAGTGCGCGCGTTGGCTGGATGCAAATTCTTCCCGATTCTGACACTGACCACCGAAAGCGAGACCGCCATGCGTGATGAAGGCAGGCGCCTCGGCGCCACTGGATGGCTTGTGAAGCCGATCTCCGGCTCCGATCTGCTGAAGGTCGTCAAGCAGCTACTGCCTGGAGCATAAGCCATGGCGAGCCCCGAGTACGTGTCACTCAACCAGGTACCGCAAGTGACCTGTTACGAGCCAGGTCAACCTCGGCAACTTGAGTTTGGTGAGAAATACCAACTTCGCCGTGCTCGATACCATATGTTTGCCGCACCGGTATTGCCGTTGATTTTTCTGGGAATATTCTTTTGCGTCTTGCCTCATATTCTTGGGAGTTCCCTTGCTCCTCATCGTCTCCAGGTCGTCATACTGACTCTGGTGTGCACCGGCGTACCGATGATCGCGAATCCCATCATCAACTGGCTCGTGGCGCGTTACGGCATCAACCAACTTGGCCAAATCGGCGCAATGGACGAAGAGAAACTGTCGCGTATGCTGGATAATCCCAAATTAGTTGCATCCGAAATCCTGGATTCCAAACCTTACATCGAAGTATTACACGAGCAGATCGGCGGGTCTCTTTCCGAATCGGAGCACGAGGTCAAGGCGCTGATCGAGCGACTCGATCGCCTCACGGCGCAATCCAACCAGCAAATGGAGCGTATAACCCAGTCCGTCCAGGGCGGGAAGGAATTGACGGAAGTAACCCGAGTCCGTGTGGAACGAAACAAACAGCTCATCTCCAAACTCGAAGCCAAATTGGGTGAGCAAGCCTGCGAAATGCAAGGCAACTACGAGCAGATCCGCCTGCTGGCCAACGATGTCAAAGCCCTGACACCCATCATCAAAGTCATCTCGACAATCGCCAGCCAGACCAATTTGTTAGCTCTCAACGCGGAGATAGAGGCGGCCCGTGCCGGAAATGCGGGGCGCGGCTTTGCAGTGGTTGCCAACGAAGTGAGAGCGCTGGCAAAACGGTCAACTAACGCGGCCGCGGAAATCGCAGAGAAGCTGAACACCACGGGCGCGAAAGTATCTGAAAAGATGGCCGAAGCACAAAAGGCCCTGGAAGAAAAGCACGGCCTCGGCGAGTTGCAGGATCTAGTTCAGGATTTGACAGTCATGCAGCAGGATTTCAGTGATAGCTGCCAATTGCAGCTTGAAGTTATCTCCGGTGTGGAAGCGGGTCATGTGGAAAGCGTGAACCACTTACTGGAAGCAATGGGCCATATCCAGTTTCAAGATGTGATGCGGCAGAGGATGGAGCACGTACAAGGTGCCTTGGTTGAAATGAACGAACACTTGCAGGGAATATCGGGCTGCTTGATGAGACCATGTGATGAACCGCACTGCACAGTCAATTTCAAAACGATGCTTGCAGGTCATCTTGACAAATATCGAATGGCGAGTCAGACAGCAACCCACATAGCCGTCGCCGGCGGCAGGGCAAAGAGCGACTATGATGGGCCGGCCATCGAGCTCTTTTGAAGGACTTTCGAGCGCAGTTGACCACGGGCCATTGTCTGCCCGCATTGCATTCAAAACGCGGAATTCGAGCCCGAGACGTGCTTCCATTAATTTGTGGCCTGCATGCAGAACTCAAGTTGGAAGTGGGAGATTAGGAAACCACTAGTTAGTCGATTGTCAGTGATGGATCGTGACGCCGACGGACAGGCACCGTCAGATGTTCGGGTTGTGAATCCAGAAGTTACACTCCCAGTCCAGCAGGCGACGAATCGTCCGTATAAGCGCCGCAGTGCTAGGTAAAGAGGTGCTTGGGATCGGTACCCTGGTGCCGGCCTGCGTCCCGAGATCGATTCAGGTGCTGACTTGTTCCTGGCGATCTCGGCCATGAGCACTCATCTTCGACTGTATTCGAATCCACATTTTTGAAACGGCTATTTTCATGCATTTTCTCCTTTTGCTTTCAGCGAGAAAGAAGGCATAAGTTGTGGAGCCTTTCCAAACAGCAATGTTGGATATTTAAGGGGTTTGGCCGCTTCAACGGCTGCCGCAGTATGCCGAGGTTAGACACCCTTTTGCAACTTTGTCCGGAAGCTTCCTACGAGGATTTGGAGTTCGAGAGTCGGCAAGCCGGGGAATGGAAAAAGCAACAGCAGGCCCTTGGACTCCGTTTCGCTCCGCTCAAGATTGCACTGAAGCCCAGTAGTCCACCAAGCCGGCGACGCGAGTTTGAGGATCACGGACAATTGACCGGCTTTGCCTTTCGCCGGAGTAGTGGATAGAAAGGATAATTGCCCTCGTAGGCCATCGGCACCTAAGGCCTTCCGTAACCACAAGCGATGCCTGATCGGGCTCAAACAAAGCTGCGTCCAAAGAATCGCACGACACCGCGAGCCACAGCACCGTTACTGGGGACGCACAAGAACGCCCCAACCTTGATGGGATCGAAGGCAGGTTGATGTACCAATATTGCTGTTCCGTTCGGATCCGTTAGATTCTCTCTTTGAACGCAAGC
>PLTV01000022.1 GCA_003164635.1 Acidobacteriaceae bacterium | reverse complement strand
CGAATCGAAGAGCGCAGGCTCTTCGATTCGCCTTTTGTCGTTTGTCGCGCCAGAACGCCTTTTTGGACGCCAGGCGGACCTTTTTAGCGAATGGCGACCGAATGCGCCGCGTCACCTTTGTTGACGACATCGGAGCCGGCCGGGGATCCCGGCCTGAGGACATTGATTGCGTTTGTCGCGTTACGGCGCTCTTGACATCCGATAGTCGATTGTCTACCATCGCAATCAGATTGGGGGTAGACTGTCTTCCATGGCAAAACAGGCACAGCAGCGAGCCGGGCTTCTGCAAGGGACTTTGGACATGCTGATCTTGCGGACGCTTCTCTATGGTCCGGCTCACGGTCATCAGATTGGAAAGCACATTCAGCGGACGACGAATGAGTTTCTGCAGATGCAGCACGGTTCGTTGTATCCGGCATTGCATCGGCTGGAGGAACGAGGCTGGGTGAGCGCGAAATGGGAGATGGCTCCGGATCGCAACCGGGAATTCAAGTATTACCGGTTAACGGATAAAGGCAAGAAGCAACTCGTGGTCGAAGAGTCGCANNCTGAGATGAAATGGTGGCAATTCAAGCGAAGAGATGCGGACCTGGAGCGCGAGTTACGTTCCGACCTTGAGTTAGAGGAACAGGAGCAACGGGAGAAGGGACTTTCTGCCGAGGATGCGCGCTTTGCCGCACGGCGTGCCTTCGGGAACCCGGCGCTGATTCGCGAACAGACGCGCACAACCTGGAGCTGGAACCGCCTGGAAACCCTGAGGCGCGATTTGCGCTATGGACTACGCACCCTGAGACGCACGCCCGGATTTACCTTAATGGCCGTGGTGGTGCTGGCGCTGGGCATTGGGGCCAATGTGGCATTGTTCACGGTGGTGCGCGGCGTGTTGCTCAAGCCGCTGCCGTATCGCGATTCGGACAAGCTGGTGTTGATGTATGAGAGCGACTCCGATCAACCCCACCCTATGCCATGGCTTCCGGTAGATGCGGGCAGTTTCTGGGAGTGGCAGCGGGCCGAACAATCGGTGGCGCAGATGGCGATGGTTTCGCCGTTTCAGGGGTACCTTGTTTCGAGCGAGGCAGGAAAGCTGCCGGAGCAGGTGGATGCGGCGTGGTGTTCGGGCAATTTTCTGTCGCTTCTGGGTGTTCAGCCCGTGTTGGGGCGGAGCTTTACGGAGGAGGACGATACGCCGGGTGCGACCGCGACCGTAGTGCTGTCCTCAAGCTTTTGGAAGCGTCGTTACGGAGCGGATCCCTCGGTCGTGGGAAAAACGATTTGGATGGACGCCAAGCCTTACACGATCATCGGAGTGTTGCCGTCGTGGTTTGTCTATTCAGGAACATTCGGGGGGAACACGGTGCAGGTGTGGACGCCCGTTCGGCATGAAGCGTCGGCGTCGCTGATGCAGACGTACGGCGACCATGAGTTCCAGGTAGTGGCGCGGCTGGCTCCGGACGTTACGCTTGCCGCGCTTGAGTCGCGACTTGTGGCATTGCAGAAGCAGATCAAGGCCGCGCATCCGGACCCCGCGATACATTCAGGCGCCATTGGAAGGACGCTGCTGGACGATGCCGTACATGACTACAAGACTCCGCTCTACGCACTACTTGCGGCGACAGGCTGCGTGTTGTTGATTGCCTGCATGAATGTTGCGGGCTTGCTTGTCGCCCGAGCCGCGTCGCGCAACAAGGAACTGGCAATTCGCACGGCGATGGGCGGCGGACGATTGCGCCTGATATGGGAGAGGTTGGTCGAGAGTCTGCTGCTTTCTGCGACGGGGGGCGTTCTTGGGCTTTTGCTGGCGTGGGGTGCGCTTGCGTGGCTTACGCAGATACGCCATGACATGAACCGCGTCGAGGCCATTCGGATTGATGGCGTGGTGGCCGCATTCACGGTGGGCATCGTTGTTCTATGCGGTTTGTTCGCGGGTTTGATTTCTGCCGCCAGTGCAAGCGCGAAGGGTGTGCTGGCCGGGCTGCAAGGGGCGTCGCGCTCGCACAGCGCAGGCACGAAGCGAGCCATGCTGCGGCGGGTTCTGCTCGCCGCGGAGCTGGGCCTGACCGTGGTGTTGCTGGTTGGTGCGGGACTTTTGTTGAAAAGCTTCGAGCGGCTGCGGTCGTCGGACATTGGCGTGCCGGTGGACAATGTGCTCACCATGCGGATTGCGTTGCCCGATGCGCGATACGGGGAACCACATAAGGCCGTCGCATTTTTCGAGCAGTTGATTGCCGGCGTTCGTGCACTGCCGGGCGTATCGGGCGCAGGACTCGTGAGCGCCGCACCGGGCGAGGGTTGGGCCGGCGACACAAACTTCAGCATTGCGGAGCACCCGCCTTTGCCCGCAGGACAGGGGTTGGATTTCATGCTGCGCGGGGCCGAGCCGGGATACTTTTCGGCGATTGGGCTTCCTATCTTGAAGGGACGCGTTTTCAGCCACGATGAACGCCTGGAGCGTGCCAATGTGGTTTTGATCAGCAGGGGCGCGGCGCAGGAGTATTTTCCCGGCGAAGATCCGATTGGCAAGCATATCAAGGATATCGGCGGAAGCGGTGTGTGGGCGATTATCGGCGTAGTTGGCGATGTGCGGTGGAACATTGCCCAGAAGCCTCGGCCCACTCTTTACTGGCCTCTCTACGGAAACGGGTATACGGTAGCCACGATTGTGATTCGGTCGCCGCATGACGTGGAGTCGATGGCGGTGCCCGTCGAGAAGACTGTCGGCCGGCTCGATCCGGAGCTAGCGGTGTGGGGCGTAATGACCCTGCGCGAAGCGATTGGCAAGTCGACAGCGAATTCTGAATTCGATTCGATTCTCGTCTTCGGATTCGCGGTGATTGCGCTGGTGCTGGCCGCGGCGGGATTGTACGGAGTGCTTGCGTATTTAGTCACGCAACGTACGGGCGAAATCGGGATCCGCATGGCGCTCGGCGCAAAACGTACGCAGCTTCTGCGACTGGTGCTGCTGGATGGATTGCAGCCGGCGCTGGTTGGCATACTGCTTGGATTGCCGGCCAGTGCGGCGGTTGTGCGGCTGATTCGCTCCATGTTGTACGAGACGCAGCCACTGGATCTGGGAGTGTTTACTGCGGTTGCCGGATTGCTGTTGCTGGTGTCCATTGCAGCCTGCCTGGTTCCCGCATGGCATGCGGCGCGGCTCGATCCCATGCAGGCGTTACGGAACGAATGAGCAGGATTTTAGAGGGTGTTGAACAAGGCTCATTTTGATTGAAGTTATTCGAGCAACGCGCGGCATCATTGCTCAACGGCGGCTCATGTGAAGGAGGGCTTGGGCCGTGGAGAAAATTTCTTCCGATAGTAGGCAGTTGTGGCAGCGATGGCAGGAATGCCAACCGAGATGGGGACAATCCAGACCCACCAGGCTCCGTGGAGCAGCGGACCAATTGTCACCACTGAAAAGGCCGTCCAGGCAGCGATGTAGCTGCCGATCATTCCTTGCAGGTGGGCGTACCACCAGAACATTTTTTCCGTGGGCGGGTGCGTGAATCCCCACATCGACTTACCCGAGATGCGCATCCCCACCAATCCGAAGACAATGGCCGGGATGCGCAAGTTCTGTACGAGCGCTGGCCAGAATGCCCCGAGCCCGGCAAGCGCCAGGCTGGCCGCGAAGCAGAAGAGCGCGGCAGCCCAATCCAATCCGCGAACGACTGGAACGCCTTTCCATGCGGCTTTCTGTCCGAGCACGCGGTAAGCCGAGAACGCGGCATAAAAGCTGAAGATGGCTACGAGGGCAAGGAAAAGCACGGGCCGATAGGCTGCCATGATCAAGGCCGTAAAGGCCACAACGGCCATGCACCAGAAGTACATCTTGCCCCACATGCGATGGGCGTTGCCGCCTTTTGCAGTGATCAGCGCGAGCGGCGCCAGAACGAAGGCTCCACTGCCAGCCGCGATATGCACGGCAAGAAAGGCGCGCAACCACCATGGATCGTGCATCGGTCCCCCCTCTCGCGACGCGCGTTCGCCGTAACTGCTTCTTGAGTCTACGCGACCTGCGGCTTTATGGTTCCCCGATAAGCCCGCAGGCGCACAGAGTTTGCATGAATGCATTTACTTACCAAGCCAGACCTGGGCAAGGGGCTCTGCGGCGACGGCCGAAGTTTGGATAAAATCGAGGCACGATGACTGCCCGCAAGATTGTGCACGCGGACATGGACGCCTTTTATGCGTCGGTGGAGCAGCGGGACGCCCCCGAATTGCGCGGCCGGCCTGTGGTTGTTGCCTGGCGTGGGACCCGCTCCGTAGTCTGTGCTGCATCGTACGAGGCCCGGCGTTTTGGCATTCGCTCGGCCATGGCCGTGGTTCGCGCCGAGCGTCTTTGCTCCGATGCTGTTTTCCTTCCACCTGACTTTCCGCGCTACCGCGCCGTATCGCGGCTTGTGCTGGAGATCTTCAAGCGGCACACCGACCTGGTTGAGCCGCTTTCGCTCGACGAAGCGTATCTCGATGTGACCGAGAACAAGACAGGGTTGCTCTCAGCGACGGAGGTGGCCCGCACGATCCGCGCGCAGGTTCTTGAAGAAGTTGGACTCACTGTCTCGGCCGGCGTTGCGCCCAACAAATTCCTTGCGAAGATCGCTTCGGACTGGCGCAAGCCGAATGGCCTTTACGTGATTCGGCCGCAGGACGTGGAGGACTTTCTTCCACCGCTCCCGGTGGGCCGGCTTCCCGGCGTTGGCAAAGTGACTGAATCGCAGTTGGAGAAAATTGGAGTCCGGATCGTGGGAGACTTGCGGGGGCGCACCTTGCAGGAACTCGAAGCGCGGTTCGGCCGCCATGGCGTGCGCATGCACGAACTGGCGCGCGGTATTGATGAGAGCCCTGTTCTGCCTGACCGGCCGACACAGTCAGTCTCATCCGAGGACACGTTTCCTGAGGACGTCTTACTTGACCACACCGAAGCAATGATTGTCCAACTCGCGGACAAAACCTGGACAGCTTCGCGCAAGGAGATACGTGTGCCGCGCACGGTCGTCCTGAAACTGAAGACAAAGGAATTCAGGATCATCACACGCAGCTTCACGCCTACGGTGCCGCCATCGTCTTGCGAGGAGTTGACCCGTATTGCTCTTTCATTGCGGGCGCGAGTCGATCTTGATCGACGCCAGCTCTATCGCCTGGTGGGAGTAGGTTTGAGCAACTTTAGCGACCCTGCAGAGCAGCAAGCGCAGTCAACATTGTTCGAGTAAAGTTACGCTTTAATTGCGCCGGGCTTATCGCCACCAGTTGGAACGAACTTCTGTTTCGCCGATCACTTCGGTGGGTATTCCTGGCGTGGGCGACCAAAGTTTGAGTCCCTCCACCGCAACAATGGACTCGATCGGCTGCTGCCACGGGTGCAGGGCGAGATCAAAAAGCCCCCAGTGGATGGGCATGAGCAGCCCGTGGCCACCAAGCGCGCGAAAGGTGCGGACAGCGCCGTCGGGGCCCATGTGGATATTGGCCCACAGTGGGTCGAAGGCGCCAATCTCGAGCATCGTCAAATCAAACGGACCAAATGCCTCGCCAATGTCGCGGAACCCTGCCCACTCGCCGGAGTCAGCGCCGTAAAACACGCGATGATCGGGGCCAGCGAGCACAAAGGAAGCCCACAGGGTTTGAAAGCGATTGAAGAGGCTGCGCCCGGAGAAATGCCGCGCGGGCAATGCCGTGACCGCAACCGCGCCCACGTTCACCGTCTCAGTCCAGTTGAGTTCTGTTATGCGCGAGGGCGGCACGCCGAGGGGTGAAAGAATTGTGCCGACGCCAAGAGGTGCAATCCACT
>PLTV01000067.1:3711-4607 GCA_003164635.1 Acidobacteriaceae bacterium | reverse complement strand
GGCGACATGCTGGTCAGCCGATGCAGAGCGGCCAGCGCCTCTTCGTCCCTCGCGCCGGTCAGCACCATCCCATAGTCGAAAACAACAGCCCGTAGCGCCACATTCCCTCCCGCACGCGCCCGTGTATCGTGGAAAGGACGCCTGCTCCTATTGTGCATGATTCTGTGCGACCGACAGGCGATGCACATTGATCCAGCGGGCCTGTTGACGATGCGATTTTCTGAACGCACTGCATGGAATACGGAAGAGAGCGAACTGGCGCGCGCGCATCGGCTGCGCGCTCAGGCGGGGCTCCCCATCGCCGACCTGACGGCTTCGAATCCAACTCGCTGCGGCTTTCTCTATTCAGCCGATTTACTCAACGCACTGACGAGCCCGAAGGGCCTCGACTACGACCCGCAGCCGCGCGGCAATCTGGTAGCGCGTGAGGCGGTCTGCGCCTACTACGCCGAACACCGCGCCCAGGTCTCGCCCGATCGTATCGTCCTGACCACGAGCACCAGCGAGGCCTACAGCTTCCTCTTCCGGTTGTTGTGCGATCCCGGTTCTGAGATTCTCGCCCTTCACCCCGGCTATCCGCTCTTCGACTTTCTGGCCGTGCTCGACGACGTTCACCTGCGCCAGGCCGCGCTTGTCTACGACCACGGCTGGCAGATCGATCCCGAGGGTATTCGGCGCACCATCACCCCCCGCACGCGAGCCATCATGCTCGTCCATCCCAACAATCCCACCGGCCATTTCATCAAGGCGTGGGAAGCCGCGGAGCTGGCCCGGCTCTGTCGTGAACACAATCTTGCCTTAGTCGTCGACGAGGTGTTCCTCGACTACGGCTTGGGCAATGCTTCGAGTCTCCACTCACTCCGCACATTCGCCCAGGGCGTCGATGGCGTCACGGT
>PLTV01000067.1:322-3702 GCA_003164635.1 Acidobacteriaceae bacterium | reverse complement strand
CTCTCCATGAATGCACCCGTGCAATGGGCGCTGCCCGCCTGGCTGACCGCTCGCGGAGCGATTCAGCGCCAGATTCAGGCCCGCACCCGTGCCAACCTCGCCGAACTCGACCGCCTCTTGACGGGGGCCGCGGGAGTCGATCGTCTCCAAGTCGAGGGGGGCTGGTACGCCACCCTCCGCATTCCGGCGCTCCAGCCAGACCAGGACACGGTGCTCGCACTGCTCGAAGAGGGAATCTGGGTGCACCCTGGCTACTTCTTCGGCCTGCCTCCCTCAGGGTGGCTGGTCCTGAGCCTGCTAACGCCACTTGCCGAATTTGCAACGGGCGCACAGGGCCTTATTAATTATTTTCAAACGCACCAATTTGGTAATATTACGGCTCTTTAGATTCAAGTTTAACTTGAAGCAACTGCCATCAAACTGCTCATTTAACTAGCTAAATTCTTAGAGGATTATGAAATTTACCCTTGTTGCAGAAAAGGGTTCCTCAAGCGTTCTTCTCCAATCGTGGTCGCAGGCCCGTGCCCAGGCAGAACCTTCGTCTCATCTCCCAGCGGAAGCAATCTCCGCGCAATCGAATCCAGAATCTGGGCCCCGTCACCCCCCGGAAGATCGGTACGGCCGATACTGCCGCGAAACAGCGTATCCCCGGCAATCACCAGCTTCAGCGGAGCAAAATGCAGGCACACCGACCCCTGCGTATGACCCGGCGTGTGCAGTACCCTGGCGGGCAGCGACGCCAGCCCGACCAGCCTTCCGTCGCTCAGCGACTCGTCCGGCAGCGCAGTCTCCGGCGTGGGTACGCCCAGCCACTCGGCCTGCTCGTCCATCATGTCGAGCTGAAAAACATCGTCTTCATTCATGAAAATCGGCGCGCCGGTTAGTCGCTTGAGCTTGAGCGCGCCACCCACGTGGTCAATGTGCCCGTGGGTAATAAGAATCTGCTTCAGCTTCAGCCCGCCTTCGGTCAACCGGCGATGGATGCGGGCAATGTCGTCGCCGGGGTCAATAACAATGGCCTCGCCTGCCGCCTCGTCGCTCAGAATCGTGCAGTTGCATTCCAGCGGGCCAACCGGAAAAGTCTCAATGCGCATGGCCCTATTTTAGTGCGGCCTCGCGCATCACAACTTCATCGCGCCCCTCCCGCCAATCGCAAACCGGTACGGCCGGCTTGCGAAACGTGATCGCATAAAACTTGCCGTCTTTCAGCATGTGTACGCGTACGTCCTGCATCTCCGCCGGCACAAGGTCTACCGGCACCGTCACCGGCTTCTCCCGATTGCCGTAGAACTTGCTGGTGTAGGGAATCTTCTCGTATGTGCTCTTCACGTATTCTTCGGTCTCGTCCTCAATCATCAGCTGGCTGCCGGGCTTCGCTACCCGAATCATCTCGCGAATAGCCGCGCTCCGATCGCTGAAAAAATTAAGGGCCCCCGCCGTGTACACAACATCGAAGGTTGAATCCGCAAAAGGCAGATGTTCGGCGTTGCCAAGATAGAGATCGGCCTCCACGCCCCACCGGCGCAGGTTCGCCTGGCAGCGCGTCAGCATCTCGGCGCTCAGGTCAAGGCCCGAGAGCTGCACTCCCGCCGGCAGATATTTGAAGTTGAGTCCGGTGCCAACTGAGGTTTCCAAAACAGAATCGCCCGCTTTCACGTCCAGAAGGCTCATGTAATTCAGAAAGTACGAGTCGAGCCCGATGCCGCGGAAGGCGCTGAACACGCGCTGNNCGTCGTAGAAGCCGCCGATGGTTTCGTAAAGGTGGTTGTACTTGCCGTTGTCCCCCGTAAGGTCTTCGGGTGTCAGAAAAACAGGAATTCCATCCCGGACCGCGAAGCGCTCCCCCTGTGGGCTCAGGAGAAACTCGCCGCCCGATTCGCGGACGGCCCTGAGGGGTGCCGTCGTGAAAGGACTTTGCACGTGCGCTAAGGCCGCCGGTCTGTCCATCCACGAAACGGTTTTAGGACGGCGCAACAACGCTATGATCGCCAGCACCGAGCAAGCTGCCACACTGAGCCAGCACAGGCGCATCGCGACCATTGGCGTCAGCGGCGCCGCTGAGACAGACCATCGGTAGGCCACGAAACCGGCCAGNNTCCTGATTCCACATCCACACCAGGGCCGCTGCCAGCCAGCACGCCAGAAACGTGCGTTCGAGCGCCATTGCCGCGGGAGCATCCGCCATCAGCGGCAAAACGAGCCCGTGGATCGCAACCGCGGCACAAGGAAACGGCAGCGTTGCAAGCAGGCCAGGGAGCCGCGCACTCACCAGCCGGTGGAATGTCAGCGGCATCACCGAGAGCAGGGAAGTTGCAAAAATCAAACCCAGCAAACGTAGAGCTCCCTGCGGTCCGGCGGCCACTAACGCATGTCCCTTCGCAATTAGATCGGGAATAAATGCGATCAGAAAAATCCAGGCCAGGCCGCGCAGCGGTTTTTGGGTGAGAACAAACCACACGCCCAGCACCGGCCCGGTCCAGACGCCGATCACCGGGATGAAAAATCCCAGAATGTACAGGCTGGCTAAGCACCAGGCGATGGACCGCGCCCAGGGATTGGATTGAACTTCGGTCGGCATCATGACAGGCTCCTTTGCGTACAAACTGCGAAGTTGAAGACCTCATTCATGGGGAATTGGGCTTGTGACCCTTTCGGCGCCTAATGAAGGGGCTGCCGGCGCTTCCGGGTTGGCGGCCAGGTCCGCCAGCACCGTGTCGCTCCACGCGAGCACGGCCCGTATGTGGGCCAGGCCATAGCCCAGCGTGAGCATCCAGTACCTGTAGCCGGCAAACTGCGACCCATGCGGTCGGCTGATCGCCTCAATCTGCTCCAGCGTGGTCAGAATTTGTCGGTTCCGCTCCTGAAACCGCCGAATATGGGCGATCGCAACATCGGGACCGGCTTCATTGGCGAAGAAAAGCTTCAGCAGGAACTCGTCGCGTGGAGGGTCTTCGCGATAAGGAATTGCGAGCCAGCGTTCCAGTGCCTCGCGCCCCCTGGGCGTGATCGAGTACTCCTGGCGGCGCGCGGTGGGCTTGCTCTTCGAGGCGCTGGCAACGATAGAACCCTCCGCAACCAGGCGCTTCAGGGTCGGATAAATCTGCCCGAAGCTCTCGCCCCAGAAGAAACCCACGCTTTGCTCAATGGTCTTGCGAATCTCGTATCCCGACTGGTTGGGATGAATAGCCAGAATTCCAAGCAGAACATATTGCGTTTGGCTTCGTTCCATATATCTAAAAGATATATCTGCTAGATATTCTTGTCAACCTCAAGACAGCACCAGCTTGCATTTCTCTTCGGAAAGCGGATTTGAGGCCACTGTTTTGAAGGGTACAGGGTCCAGTGAAAGGTACGCAGGCTTCAGCCCGTACGTTAAGCCC
>PLTV01000067.1:0-195 GCA_003164635.1 Acidobacteriaceae bacterium | reverse complement strand
ACAGGAAATGTTCAACAGATGTGCGGGCATGAAAAAGGGCGGATGCCAGATCGGCCCGCCCTTTAGAACTCGTGCTGCCAGAGGCTTACTTCGCGGGCTTGGCAGGCGCCGAAATCGGCGCGGTTTTCGTGCCCGAAAGCACCGAATGCGACGCCGTCGTGCGGTCGTAAAGGATCGTCAGTGTGATCGAGGTGA
>PLTV01000372.1 GCA_003164635.1 Acidobacteriaceae bacterium | reverse complement strand
CGTCTAAAGTCGGGCCGTGTTACAAGGCATTCGCCGGAGAGCGCTTCCGCTCCGGGCAGACGAAAGGCCGCTAGATTGAGGGGGCCAGCACGGTGAGCCTCAACCACCCACTGGCAGCCAATTCATCGGAAGCTGGAGAACTATGCGGAAACTGCAATATCTGTTCATGACGCTGGCGGCGCTCTGCTTCGCAATGCCGGCTTTCGCAGATGGCGGCTCGGCCCCCATCAACCTGGTGCCCATCGGCGCCGGCATCGGCATGGCTTTGGCTGCTGGTCTTTGCGGCCTCGGTCAGGGCAAGGCGACTGCTTCGGCCACCGAAGCGCTGGCCCGCAACCCGGGCGCACGCGCCGGCATCCAGCTCCTGCTGGTTCTCGGCCTGGCCTTCATCGAGTCCCTCACCCTCTTCACGCTGGTCATTATCTTCGCCAAGGTGAAGTAGTCCGGCTCTCAGAAAACGATCGCGGCTCCGTGCTCCATGCGCGGAGCCGTTTTCCATTTGCGGCGGAGTTTTGAGTCGAGGCTTTCTCGCGCCGCATCGAACGCTCGAAGAACGAAATCGATTCTTAAGGGGATACATGACAAAGCAGCCCGATCTTGCTGGTGAATATACATTTCAGAACAAACAACTCACGGTCCATCGCATCGGTTACGGCGCCATGCAGCTCGCCGGCCGCGACGGCGGCAAGATGGTTTTCGGCCCGCCCCGCGACATTCCCGGAGCCATCGCCGTTCTACGTGAGGCCGTTGCTTCCGGCGTCAACCACATCGATACCAGCGACTACTACGGCCCGCATATCACCAATCAGCTCATCAAGCAGGCGCTGCATCCCTACCCCGACGGTCTGGTCATCGTCACCAAAGTCGGCGCGCGCCGCGATAGCGACGGCGGCTGGCCGCATGCCCGCAAGCGCCAGGACATCATCGATGCCGTCCACGACAACCTGCGCAACCTCGGTCTCGACGCGCTCGACGTAGTCAACCTCCGGTTGGGCGGCATGATGGGCCCCGTCGACGAGCCCTTCGAAGAACCGCTCACGGCGCTCGCCGAGTTAAAGCAACAGGGCCTGGTTCGGCACATTGGCATGAGCACTATCGACGCAAAGCAACTCAAGCATGCTCAGTCGATTACCGACATAGTCTGCGTGCAAAACTTTTACAATTTGGCCCAGCGTTCCGACGATGCCTTTATCGACGAACTTGCCGCCCAGCGCATCGCCTATGTTCCGTATTTCCCACTGGGCGGATTCGCTCCACTTCAGGCTTCCAGGCTCGATGAGGTCGCAGCGTCGCTCGATGCCACCCCCATGCAGGTGGCGCTCGCCTGGCTCCTGCACCGGTCGCCCAACATCCTGCTCATCCCCGGAACCTCGTCCGTGACGCACCTCCACGAGAATCTCAAAGCGGCAACCCTCAAACTTCCTGAAGAAGCGCTGGCGATCCTCGACACCATCGGCTCCGCCGCGCCCAAACCCGCTTAAGACGAGGAGAAAGTGAGGGAACTACCCGCCGTCCAGAATCTTCCGGTCCTCGGCGCTCAGCGCGGCATGCTCCAGCAAATCCGGTCGATTCGCCAGCGTCTTCCGCAACTGCTGTTCCCGCCGCCAGCGCCGAATCTGCGCGTGATCCCCATTCAACAGAACCTCCGGCACCCCCACCCCCGCAAAATCCGCCGGCCGTGTGTAATGCGGATAGTCCAACAGCCCGCCAGCGCCGTGCTGCGAACGCGGTACACCCTCCACGTCGGTCTCAATCTCGGCATCGGCAGCTCCAAAACTTTCAAACGCTCCTGAAGCTTCGTTCCCCAGCACCCCGGGCAAAAGCCGCATCGTTGCATCCACAACCACGGCCGCAGCCAGCTCGCCCCCGCTGATCACATAGTCGCCGATTGAAAGCTCCCGATCGCAGTAGAGCTCGTTGATGCGCTCATCCACGCCCTCATAGCGACCGCAGATCAGCACTACCCGCTCCAGCCGCACCAGTTCACGCGCCACAGCCTGCGTAAACGGCCGCCCCTGCGCGCTCAGCAAAATAACCGTCGGCCTCACGCCAGAAGCTGCCATCTCGGGCTGCCCCAAACGCTTGCCCAATCTCTGCACTGGCGCGACGTCTGTCGTGGCAATTGCCCCGATCGAATCAATGGGCTTTAACCCCTCAGGGACTTCATCCTTAGTTTTGAAGCCAGCAGAAGCCAATCCTTTTGCCCCAATCCCCAGCGCCGCCAACGCCTCCGCAATTGGCTCCGGCTTCAGCACCATCCCCTCACCGCCGCCAAATGGCCGATCATCCACCGTACGGTGGCGGTCGTGCGTATACGCCCGCAGGTCGTGCAGGTTCACCGTAACCAGCCCTTCCGCCAGCGCCCGCCGCAGAATTCCGTTCTCCAGGAATCCCGAGAAAAAGCCGGGGAAGATCGTCAGCACATCAAAGCGCATAAGGTTGATTTTACGGTGCATTTTGCTCTTCCACGTTTGCATGCAATTTCGGTTCTTTGGTGCACAATCACTTCAGATCGATTTTCTGACCAGATCGAATCCCAGATCAGTCGAAATGAGGCTCGTAACCCCTTATGTATCTAGAATCTGCAAATAACTCGCCTGGAATGAAGAATTTAGAAGGAGAGCCCTTCTCTATCTAGCTGAAAATAGGGAACTTCCTTGCAGAAATACCTTTTTTTTATTTTTTCTCGAAGACGAAGACAATGCATGCCTGGGACCCGTTCCTGTAAATTGGAGCACCACTAAGCCCTACTTCGAGTTCAGTCCAACAAGTCCCTCGGGGAGCGCCATCTCCACGCGTTTCCGTTCCAGATCCACGGCGCGCAGGTAGCTCTTCGCAAAAGGAATCAGAATCTCCTCCGAAGACTCATCCGCAGTCACAACTAACAGCGCCGCAGGGCCCGCTGTCCGGTCCACGTCCTCGATTCTGCCAATTGCTTTCGCAACGCTTCCAGCCACATCGAACAGGGTGCAGCCCACCAGGTCGCCGATGTACACGGCGTCCTCGTCCAGCGCCGCGCGCTCTGCCATGGGCACCGCGACAATCAGTCCCGCCAGCGTCTCCGCCTCCGAAATCGAGTTCGATTGTTTGAAGTGGAGAACGATGCCGCCTTTATGCAGCCAGTGCGCCACGAGTTCCACTTCGCGCTGTCCGGCCGGAACTTTGCCGCGAGGGCCCTCGGGGTCTGGAATCAGCCATAGCCGGCGTCGTTCGGCAAACTTCTCGGGGAAGTCGGTAAGGATGTCCGCGAAGACCTCGCCCTTGCGGCCCTGAGCTCGGCGTATGCGGGCCAGCCACACCCACTGTGTTGCCTGTTCCGGGAAGTCGGCCGGCGTCATCATCGCGTCGCGGAGAAAGAGGTCTGCGGATACAGCGGTACAAGCGCCGCGCATCGCCGATGTGGGAAGAGCCAGAAAGGGAGGATTGCCAAAACGCTAGTCGTCTTCTTCCAGGATGTCGAGCGTGTAGCGGCGGTGCAGCTTCATGCTAACGGCACCAAGAATCGTGCGCACTGACCGGGCCGTGCGGCCCTGCTTGCCGATAACCTTGCCCACATCCTGCGGGGCAACGCGCAGCTTGAGAACAGTGCTTTCGTCCCGGTCGATCGATTCCACTTCAACGGCCGACGGCTCGTCGACAAGAGCCTGGGCGATCTCGCGAACCAATTCTGCAACCGAGGTCGGACTTGCTAAATCTTGTTGGGTCATGCTCGTGCCCCTGACCGTATGGGTCCAAAAACTTGCGACGCTAATCGGTGCGCTGAATCCTATCACCGCCAAGCCATCGCCGTCAGCAAATGTGTGCGATCTGCCCGGAACAATTGTCGCTCATCGCGGGGAAGGTCGAAACGCTCGAGACGAAGGTCAGCGGTCTAGGCTTCGACAGGTGCCGCAGCTTCAGCCTGGGCCTCGGCGGCCTTTGCCGGTATGGCAGGCGTCAGCGGCGCGGAACCAGCCGCGGATGCGGGGTTCTTTGTCACAAGCTTGCTGACGATTGTTGAAAGCTGCGCCCCGTTCTTGCGCCAATAGTCGATGCGCTCGTGCTTCAGATCCACTGTGGCGGGGTTGGTGCGTGGGTTATACGTGCCGACGACCTCGATGGAACGGCCGTTGCGGGCGCGGTCCTTCTCGATAACCACAATACGATAGTAGGGTTGCTTGCGGGCGCCTACGCGCGCCAAACGAATCATGACCACGGGGTGCAGTTCCTTTCAGAATTCTTCTTGTCCTGTCCAGTCTTGGTGGCTTGGGGTGCGGGCCGCGGCAGTGCTTCATGGGCCGTTCCAAACAAAGGGCCAGGCGAACGCGCCCGGCCGCGCAGGACTCAACAACTAAGTATCGCCGAAAACAGGCTTCCGGGCAAGTTTTAGGGGTGGAAGAGGGATCATGGGCGGGCTCAGAAAGGCCACGGCCGTTTAGAAAGCCATGCTCAAAAGCAAAGGCTCCGGGTAATCAATCCGGAGCCTTTGCGAGTATCCAATTTACTGGACGCCGCCTGCGAAACTCTCTACATCGTACTCCATCGTCAACGAAACATCAATGCTTTAGGTCGAGTGCCAGGCGGAGGGCAAGGGAGTCGAACCCTAGTGGCTGATTAGGCCACTCGACCGTTTCGCAGACGGCGTCCAGTACCCACTGGAAATACCCTCCAAACACCTGCCCGCGAAGGATTCAAGATAAGCTCCTAAGAAACTCACAGCTGTGACCGCGCCCACCGATGAATTCAATGGCTCTTTTCTATCCAGGGAGGCTGGTTCATAAAGCCGGAAACANNCTGCCCGCCAGTGGTTGGCCTTGAGCCTCCGGAACAGCGACTCAGCGTCGTGCACGGTTCGCTTGCCTTCCTTGTCGCCCACATCGAGCCACACGCGCGGTCGATCCCAGATGCCCGGTGCATGCTCGTTCACATAGCCCAGAATGCTCTTGTGGTTCCACCACACGCTGGGGCTCAGAATAGCCAGCTTGCCGAACCATGTGGCATAGCGCAATCCCAGGTAGAGCGAGACGAGCCCGCCCAGCGACGATCCGCCCAGCCCCGTCGATTCGCGATCGGTCCGAACCCTGTAACGCGTCGCTATCCACGGCAGAATCTCCCGCGTCAGCGTCAGCCCGTACTGCGCCGCCTCGCCGCCGCCTCGCTGCCAATCGCGCTCGTGGGTGTATTCGGCCAGCCGCCTGTCGCCTGTGTTGGCGATGCCCACAATAACGAGCGGTTCCACTTCGCCGGCGCGGATGGCCTCATCGGCCTGCTCGCGTACCTGCCACGTCTGGCCGGGAACAAACGAGGTCCGCGGGTCAAACAGGTTTTGCCCGTCCTGCAGATAAAGCACCGGGTAGGTCCGCTCCGGTTGCTCATCATAGCCAGGAGGCACATAGACGACGATGTCCCGCTTGTCGGGCAGATAAACCGAGGGAAACCCTCGATGCAGGCGCAGCCGGGGATGAAGTGTCGGTTCACCCGGTTCCAGCAACCCTTTCGGCAGGTGTGCCCGCAGATCGGTTTCTCCTCGACGTTGTTCCAAATCCAAGCGTGCGGTCCTTCAGATCTTGACGTTCAATTCCAAGCCGGTTGCGAGCCCAGGCAGGCGCCCGCGCCGCGGTGGCAAAAATTCATCAACCCAGGCTGTTACATTAACAAGAAATCGGCACTTCTCCAATTGCCGGCTTTGGGGCGGGGCCCGTCAGAGAGTGGAGCAAACACCATGAATCGTGAGTATCACAAGTGGTATTCGGGTCGCCTTGGCAGGGATATGGAGCTGCTGGTCTTCGGCCACGCAGGGCTTCCGGTGATCGTTTTCCCCACGTCGGGCGGGCGATTCTACGAGTTTGAAGACCGTGGCATGGCGGCTTCGCTTCAGGGCAAAATCGATGCAGGCGAAGTGCAGCTGTTCTGCGTGGACTCCGTCGATATGGAGAGCTGGTACAACAAACAGGTGCCCCCGCGCTGGCGCATTGCCCGCCACGTGCAGTACGACGATTACATCGTTCACGAAGTGGCGCCGCTGGTACGCACCAAGAATCACGATTCGCATCTGGTTTCGCTGGGCTGCAGCTTTGGCGGCTATCACGCCGTAAACATCGCACTACGCCATCCCGATATGTTCACCGGCTTCCTGTCGATGTCTGGAGCTTTCGACGTGCAGAGATTTCTCCACGGCTACTACGACCAGGATACCTACTTCAACCTGCCCATGGACTATCTTCCCAACCTGAACGATCCGTGGTTTTTCGATCGTTATCGCCGCAGCAACTACGTGCTGGCAACTGGATGGGACGATCAATGCCTCGGGCAGAACCAGTGGCTCGACCAGATCATGACGTCCAAGGGCATTCCGCATAAGCTCTACGTTTGGGATTCGTTCAACGCGCACGACTGGCCTACGTGGATGCGCATGCTGGATATCTACCTGTGACGAGGATTAAGGGACTGGGAAATCGAGACAAGGGGCAATTATGAGCGAGCTAAATCCGTACGACAAGTTTCTCGATGGCCGCGCGTTGGATACGATTCTTGCAGCCACGCCCGCCGAAATCGGCAAACTGATTTTGGCCATTGGCGCCGAGAAGGAAAACGATGCGCCGGCTCCAGGAAAATGGGGCGCTGCACAGATCGTTGCGCATCTCGCCGACTGCGAACTCGTGTTCGGATTCCGCCTGCGCCAGACGCTCGCCGAAGATTCCCCCGTGATCCAGCCATTCGATCAGGATAAGTGGGCGAAGACGTATCCGGGCGTTGGCGCTCAACAGGCGCTTGAGGTGTTTGCCGCGCTGCGCGGTTGGAATCTGCGGCTAATCCAGCTTGCGCTTCCGAACGCTGGCGATCGCAAAGTTACGCATCCGGAGCGCGGAACAATGACGTTTCTTACCCTTGTGGAGACGATGGCGGGGCACGATCTGAATCACCTGGCGCAGTTGAAGAAGCTGGCGGAACGCGCAGCTTAGCAACCTGGCATTCACTTAAATTCGCAAACGCGGGAACCCTTTTCGGGCTTGCGGGGTCAAAGGAACTAGCATTCCTTTCTTCGATCCGAGGAGGTACCGTGCGACGGATTGTCTTTCTGCCTGGGTTTCTCGTTGCAACATTGAGTCTCGGCGCACAAGCGCTACATTCAGTCACCGCTAAAGCCGCCACGAAGCTTGCCGAACATCCTGCTGCATCTGCTTCTTCCACGGCTATCAGTGCAACACCCACTAAGGATCTGCCGGTTCACAAAGTGGTCCTCTACAAAAACGGCGTCGGTTACTTCGAGCACGCTGGAACCATCAACGGCAATCAGCGCGTGACCATCGACTTCACTTCGTCGCAGTTAAACGACGTGCTGCAATCGCTCACCGTGCTCGACCAGGGCGGCGGCCGCATTGCCGGTGTCAATTACAACTCCACTACTCCGCTTGCCGAACAACTAAAAACTCTATCGCTCGGAATGACCGACGATCCAACATCTACCGAATTATTCGGTGCATTGCGCGGCCAGCGCGTCGAAGTGACCGGCGCTCCCGGCGGGGTCAGCGCGCTCACAGGCCGGCTCATGGCCATTGAAGCGCGCAGCGAAAAAATAGGCGCAGGCGACGCGACAGTCGATCATTTCTACCTGACGCTGATAGCAGCCTCCGGCGCGGTCCGCGTCATCGAACTGACGCCGCAATTGAGTGTGCGGCCACTGGATGGCAACCTGCAAGGGCAACTCGATCGCTATCTTGAGTTATTGAGTTCAACCCACTCCACCGGCCTGCGCCATCTTACCCTCGATGCTCTGGGACAAGGGCAGCGCGAGTTACAGGTGAGTTATNNGTGCAGGGATGGGCAGTCGTCGATAACACCGTCGGAGCAGACTGGGACAATGTCCAGTTATCTCTCGTCGCCGGTGCTCCGCAAAGCTTTATCCAACCGCTCAGCCAGCCTCTCTACACACGCAGGCCAGAGATTCCGATTGCCACGCTCGTCGAAACCACGCCACAGACGCATGAAGCAGCCGAGACCGTCACGGTGCAGTCGGAGATGATTAACGGAGCATTGGGCGGTCCCGTCGCGACTGCGTCGCCGCAAATGGCACTGAAAGCCGGACCGGCCGATCGTTTCAGGGGCGGAGCGGTTAGCGGCTTAGTCAGCGGCACCGGTGGTGGTATGGGCTCCGGCCACGGAAATGGCTACGGTCCCGGAATGGGTGGCGGCGCGGGCGGCGGCGTGTATCGCGTTTCGGATGCCATCCAGGAAGGCGACGTCACGACCAACGCCTTCGACGACTTCTTCGAATACGCGCTCGCTGCGCCCGTGACCATTCACAAGAATGAGTCCGCCATGGTTCCCATTTTGCAGCAGGACCTTCCTGCCGATCATGTCACCTTGTGGAGCGAAAGAGATCCGCATCCATTGCGGGCTGTGTGGTTGGAGAATAAGTCCAAGCTCACTCTCGATTCCGGGAGCTTCTCCATCTTCGAAAACGGGGAGTTTGCAGGGGAAGGCTTACTCGACCCGATTCATCCCGGAGAAAAACGCCTGCTGAGTTATGCCGCCGACCAGGCTGTGCGCGTCAAGGTTGCGGATCGCGACGACAAACGCACCCTGCACCACGTGAAAGTCTCCCAAGGTGTGATCGAGGAAACCCACATGGATGTCGCCGGCATCACCTATTCTGCAACGAACTCGGCGGATGTCGACAGGGTTGTACTCGTCGAGCATACGCGCCGAAACAATGGCTGGACGCTCGATCCAGCGTTGAAGGCAGATGAGACTTCTCCCAATCTCTACCGCTTCAAACTGCCTGTCGCCGCGCACTCAACCGCAAAGCTCGAAGTGCGGGAGCGCGGCCCGGAAACCACATCTCTCCAATTGCAGTCGAACCAGGATCAGACTGGCTACCTGCTCGACCTCGTCAAACGGGTTCCCGATGCTGAAGAAAAACTGAAGCCCGTCATCGAGGCGCAAACCGCCCTTGCCGCTCTCGACAAGCGTATCGAGGAATCGACAAAGGCCGAGCAGACAGCGGCTGCCGACGAAGCGCGCGATCGCGAAAACCTGACGGCCCTCAAGGGAAACGATGCCGCCAGGCGCTTTGTCGACGAGCTCAACCACGCCGAAGATCAACTCCAGGCCACCCGCAAGCAAACCGCAGACCTGGAAACACAGAAATCGGCAGCCGTCGAGAAGCTCAACAACCTGATCGCCGGCCTGAGCTTCGACTGGAGCGTAACAGAAAAATGACGAGGGACGAGGGAATGGGGGACTAAGGGACTAGGGACTAAGGGACTAAGAGATTGGTGCGTACGGCGCGGCTAGAGCCCGGGCCTGGAGGCCGTATTCCGCCGAACCCCTGATTCAGGGGGTTGAAACCCCCTGCTCCCTCCGCCCCGTAGTCCCTCGTCCCTAAGTCCCTTAGTCCACCGTCCCTTAGTCCCTTTAGTCCCTTTAGTCCNNTAGTCCCCAGTCCCTGGTCCCTTAGTCCCTGTCTTCATCCCATGGCGCACTCAATCACGCGCGCCGTCCGCTCTTCATCTTCGTGCGAAGAAATCATCAGGTCGTACAAATGCGGGTTCATCCAATGTTTGTCGAAATATTCCTGTAGATACTTGGCCCGCTCGCCATCCACCGTACGCACGCGTTGGTCGATGTCAGCTCCCGGTTCAAGGCGGGCACGCAACCGCAAAATGCGATCCCTGTGCGGCGCGTAAACGAAGACGTGAAACACATCCGGCTTGTGCTGCAGAACGCACTGCGATCCACGCCCCACAATCACACAGTTGCCTTCGGCATATGCCTCTTCGATCACGTTCCGCGAGATCTTCACCATTTCCTCGGCGTCGAAAACCGCATTGTCGCGAAGTTCCAGCCCGGCCGCCAACGCCGCCGAACGCATTGCCTGCTGATTCAACCGCCGTAGCCACGATTCAATGTGTTCGTCGTAGCGCAACACAACCTTAGGATCGACATGCGCGGCATACGCGATCGCGTCGATAATGTCTTTGTCGAGCAACTTCCAGCCGAGGTGCTGCGCGATCATTTGCGCAATCCGTCCCCCCCCGCTTCCGAATTCCCGATTCACAGTCAATGCTCGATATTTCATCGCTTCCCCTCAATTCTGATTCCCGCGAAGCCCTCGTGCGCTTAACGAATGTTGCGCCCGAAACCAGTTCCGGCGGGAACTCTGCGACTGCGGATTATAGCTCTGTGTCCGCCGGAAATCGGTGACCGGTGACCCATTCTCGCAAACGCACGCCGTTCTACGCATTTGCCTTGGCCGGACCCCAAGGCCATCATGAACAGCGCGCCCGGTGTCTTACACTGGTGTGGAGTTGGCTTTCACGGCGGACTTTTCAGCAGCCGCGCGGCGAAAACCTGGAGGTTCGGGCGCTATGAAGAAGATCGGCATCCTGTTTGGGATGGAAAATAGCTTTCCACCCGCGCTGGTTGAGCACATCAACGCGCGCAAGATCGACGGCATTCACGCGGAATTTGTCGAGACAGGAGCGGTTCGCCTCGACAAAGCTCCAAAGTATGCCGTCATCGTCGATCGCATCTCGCACGACATCCCCTTCTACCGCGCCTTCCTCAAACACGCCGCGCTCAATGGAACGATCATCATCAACAACCCCTTCTGGTGGTCGGCCGACGACAAGTTTTTCAATTACTCTCTGGCAACCAAGCTCGGCGTCGCCATCCCCGCCACCGTCATTCTGCCCCACAAAGTCCATCCCGAGGGCACCACAGACCGCTCCATGCGCAATCTGCAATATCCCTTGGACTGGGAGACGATGTTTGCCTACGTGGGCGAACACGGATTCCTGAAGCCCGTCGACGGCGGCGGCTGGCGCGACGTTTACCACATTCATAACCGTCTCGAATTCTTTAAGGCCTACGACCAGTCGCGCGACCTCTGCATGACGTACCAAAAGGCAGTCGAGTTCAATGAGTACTTCCGTTGTTACGTGGTCGGCCAGCAGAAAGTACATATCATGCCGTACGACCCGCGCAAGCCTCATCACGAGCGCTATCTCCAGAACCCTCCGGCATACGACAAGAAGCTCCTGGAGCGCGTGGAAGGCGATGCGCTCAAGCTTTGCCGAGCCCTCGGCTACGACCTCAACACGGTCGAGTTCGCCGTCGAAAACGGAATCCCCTACGCCATCGACTTCATGAATCCCGCCCCCGACGCCGACCTTCATTCCGTCGGTAAAGCCAACTTTGAGTGGATCGTTCGCGAAGTGGCCGACCTCGCCATCGCCAAAGCAAAATCAGCGCCCGCGATTCCCGAACTGCGCTGGGCCGCGTTTCTGGGCTCCGAGTCCGCACCCGCGAAAAAAGCAAAATCTCCGGCAGCAAAAAGGAAGGCAGCGCCGGCAAAGGCCGCCAAAGCCTGATCGGGTTTCATCTCTTACAGGCGAGATAGAGGTGCACGGGGCTTACGCGACCTTGCGGAAGGTCAGGTTATAGCGGTACGGACCGGTCATCGGGTGATGTCCCGGCTTCAATGGCAGCACGCCGTGGAACCGCATGCGCGAAGGGCCGCCCCATACGATCACGTCTCCGTGTTCCAGCAGGATCCGCTTGGTCTTGTCGGTCCGCTGCATGCCCCCAAGTAGAAAAATGCACTCCAATCCCAGTGAAATGGAAACAATCGGCTGCGTCAGGTCGCACTCGTGCCGGTCCTGATGGATACCGAGTTTGATTCCGGCGTGATAGCGGTTGAAGTGGCACGAGTCGGGGCGGAAGAGCGGGAAGCCGGCACGCACGGCGCAGCGCAGCGAGAAATCCATCAGGACGCGCGGAATGGGCGGCCAGAGTTTGCGGATTTGAGGGTTGAGCGGGTCCCAGCGCCGGCGAAATGCCTCGGGCGTGCCGCAGTCGGAAACCATCACGCCCATAGGCAGGCCGCCCGGTGTAGCGGTGTTGTGCAGCGGCGCCAGCGCCAGCACCTTCTGCATCGCAGCGAAAAACTCGACATCCTGAGGCAGCGCCAGCCCGCGCATCAGCACTGCGCCAGGGAAGAGCTCCTCATACGTGGGCTCGATCGCCAGTGGGGAAAAGAGGTTCATTGGCCCAATCTCATAATAGACCAAAAGCGAAGAAAAAGCGAAACAAAATTGGGCGCGGCTCCGCTTTAAAAATGCGCCCGAAGGATTGCTTTGGAACCTGGAGACGCGCCCAACCGTATCCATTTCGGTAAATGAGAAGGAGATCTGCGTGAACAATCGAATTCGTTCCTCCATTCAGGCGGCTACGTTCACCGCGGTCCTGGTGGCGGGCAGCGGCGCCTGTGCGGCGCAAAATTCCGGGTTCAATCTCGACATGCACGCCAATTCCAACGTCACCGCGAAAGAAATTGGGCTGCCCCTCTACCCCGGCGCCACGCCGTGGAAGGACAAAGACGGCGACTCGGCAGCCAACCTCGGTTTTGGCTTGAACGCCTTCCACTTCACCGTGCTGGTGGCGAGTTATGGGACAGCCGACTCCGCGGCGCGGGTTCTGGATTACTACCGCAAGCCGCTTTCGCATTACGGCGAGGTTCTGGAGTGCTACAAGGGCAAGCCGGTCGGAGCGCTCACGGTTACGCACAGCGGGCTCACCTGCTCGGCAACCAAGGGCGGAAATATCGAGGTCAACGGCAGCGGAGATACGTCGGGCGACCATGAGCTGCGCGCGGGCACACCGCAGAAATTCCGCATTGTCGGAATCAGCGATGCGAACGATGGCAAGACACGCTTTGGGCTGGTCTATCTTGAGCTGCCCAAGGACTCCGACTCGAAGGACTAATCGTCTGACGACGTCTGGCGAGAGAGTCCACGCCGCTTTCGCACCCTTGAGGATTGGGGTTGCACGCTTTACGCCTGTTCCGGCGCTTGGCGTGGAAGGAACCTGGGGCAGCCGCTACAATTGCGGCTAAGCCTTTCCCCAGGAGACCTCATGCGGCCATCCTTCTCGCTCGGCATTGAAGAGGAATACCAGACCATCGATCCGGTCACTCGCGATCTCCGCTCGCACATCCAGACCGAGATGCTTGCGCAGGGCAAGCTCCGCCTCCAGGAACGTGTCAAGGCCGAGATGCACACCTCCGTCGTCGAAGTGGGCACCCGTGTATGCCTGAATATCGATGAAGCGCGCGAGGACATCTACGAGCTGCGCCGCGAGATGATCAAGCTGGCGGCCGAGCATGGACTGAGGTTGGTAGCCGGAGCCACCCATCCCTTCGCCGACTGGCGCACCCAGGAAATCTACCCCGACCCGCGCTACCATCAGGTCGTCAAAGACCTGCAACTGGTCGCTCGCGCCAACCTCATCTTCGGCCTGCACGTCCATGTCGGCATTGAAGACCGCGAGGCGGCCATCCGCATCATGAATTCGATTCGCTATTTTCTGCCGCACATCATGGCGCTGGCCACCAATTCTCCCTTCTGGCTGGGTCTCAACACGGGTTACAAAGGCTACCGCGCCAAAGTGTTTGAGAATTTCCCCCGCACCGGCATTCCCGATGCCTTCTCCAGCTATTCAGAATTTGAGAACTACGTAAGCCTGTTGGTGAAGACCAATTGCATCGACAACGCTAAAAAAATCTGGTGGGACATCCGCCCGCATCCATTCTTCAATACGGTCGAGGTCCGTGCTTGCGATATTCCGCTGCGCGCTGAAGNNAAATTCCGCGCCGTCCGCTATGGACTCGACGGCAACCTCATCGACTTTGGCCGCCAGAAGGAGCTTCCACTGCGCGAACTGCTCGAAGAGTATCTGACTTTAATCGATCCCGTCGTTGATGAACTGGGCAGCCGCGACGCCATCAATGGTGTGCGCAAAATCATGGAGACCGGCACAGGCGCCGACCGCCAGCTCAAAGTCTTCGAAGAGTCGAAAGGTGACCTGAAAGCCGTTGTGGATTACATGGCCAGCGAGACAGCGGAAGGGCTCTGAGAGCCGCGATCCACGCACAGCCGCCGACGTCACGCAATGTCGGCCCGATACACTCCCTGTCCGTCTGGAGCTTCGGACACCATCTACCCATACTACGGAGCAGCGGACTCTTCTGTAGCTCTGGCCACCGGCAGCATGCGTGCGTGCTCTCATGGTTGGACGCAAACGCAGGCCATGACCCTCAAGCACCAGCCACCTTCCAAATCAGGACGAATCCGGAGCGAATGAGAATGAATGAAACGATCAGACAATGGCTGAACTCGACACCACAAATACTTTGGCGGCGACGCGAATGTCCTCGTTGCAACTCAGTCACATTCAAGCCGGCGGAGTTGCGGCCGTTTGACGGCCTCCTTGGTTTGCTTGCTCTTCGTCCAATCCGCTGTAAATTTTGTTGGCGGCGTTATTACTGGATTTCAACCCACGCTGCGCTCGCTGAATAAATACCTGCAAGGCCTCGCCAATTTCCAGTGCGGCGCTTTCCCTCGGACGAATCGTCGCGTGCTCGGCCTACAGTTTCCTGCGGGCACTCCGCTTCGGATGTCATTTCTCCCGATAGCCGGCTATACGTCCGGGTGGATTTGTGAACGCTGGCCGACACTTCGTTATGAATCTGGTGTCGGTGAGCGCATCGGCGATTTGGCATAGACACAGATCCGGCAGCCCCGGCCAGCGTTTTACTGGAGCAGAGCGCGTTCAGGGGACCTATGCATCCTCCGCTTCAAAAATCCTTCGCCATTCCGGCATGACCGTGGCCTTCAAAACTACGTTTGAGGTATTCACCAGGATTGGCCCCGACAACTCGCTTGAACGCCTTACTGAACGCAGCGTCGGACTCGTAGCCGACCGACCGAGCGACGTCTATGAGCTTTTTGTCACGCTCTT
>PLTV01000184.1 GCA_003164635.1 Acidobacteriaceae bacterium | reverse complement strand
ACCACAAGTTCTATATCCAGCAGCCTGACGTGAACTGGGACAACCCGAAGGTGCACCAGGCTTTCAAGGACATCATTTCATTCTGGCTGAAGCGCGGGGTGGGCGGTTTCCGGTTCGACGCGATTACGACGCTGTTTGAAGATCCGCAGATGCGCGATGAGGATGTGCTGAAGGACAAAGACGGCAATAGGTACCTGAATGCCTACGGCGACATTGCGTTGAACGATACGCGCACCAACAATTTGCCGGGCACGCACGCGGTGATGCAGGAGATGCGGGCGCTGAGCGACTCGTTTGGCGGCAACAAATTTCCCGGAGCGCGGGTGCTGATCGGCGAAACCTATCTGCCCAACATTGGCGAACTGGCCAAGCAGTACGGCACCGCCGAGAAGCCCGAATTCCAATTGCCAATGGACACGCAGGTGGGATTTATCAACAAGCTCGATGTGACGCTGTTCCGGTCGAAGCTGAACGACGTGGAAACCGAGATCAACGGAAACATGCCGATGCTGGTGTTCGACAATCACGACAACCCGCGCATGGACGCGCGGTACGGCGACGGCGTACACGACACGGACATTGAGCGTGTGATCGCGACGATGCTTTTTGCGAGCCGCGGCGCATCGTTGTTCTACAACGGCGACGAAATTGGCATGAAGACCACGCCGCCGACGCGAAAAGAGGACGTGAAGGACCCGGTGGGACTGATTGGCTGGCCGAAGGACAAAGGGCGCGACGGGGAACGGACGCCGATGCAGTGGAGCGACGCAGCCAATGCCGGATTTACGAGCGCGAGTGTGACGCCGTGGCTCCCCGTTCCGCCTACGTATGCGACGGTCAACGTGAAGACGGAAGAGACCGATCCGAACTCATTGCTGGCGTGGTATGAAAAGCTGATCCGGATGAAGAAGACGAATCCGGCGCTTGCGCAGGGCGACAACGTGATGCTCGACAACACCAATACCAAGGTGTTGAGCTGGATGCGGCAGACGACGGGCGCGCCGGGGGTTGTGGTATCCCTGAATTTCACGGCTGATCCGCAGACGGTGAACCTGAGCGTGCCGGGTGCAAAAGGCAGCGTGAAGACGCTGTTAAAGACGCCGGGGGCAGCCGATCCGGCCTCGCTGGGGCAGATTCAGCTGGGACCGTTTGGCGTATGGGTGGGTGAGGTGCAATAACCGCCTGCGGTGGGGCAGACGCCACCTGCGGTGGGGCAGACGCTCGCTATTCGCTCGCAATGGGTTCGTGCTTTCCCACCCATCCGCGATGAAGCTGCGGATGGATGGGGCACCCGGTTCGCACTGGGGTTCGTGCTTTCCCAGGTCTCAAAATCGAGACCTGGGGCACCCAGCCACCTGCGGTGGGGCGGGCGCTCGCTTTCGCTCGCAAGGGTGTTCGTGCTTTCCCAGGTCTCAATCGAGAGCTGGGGCACCCTGCTAGAGTTTTCGGCATGAGCCTTTGCACGATATCGAGATTCGGAAAACGCGCACTTCAATTCCTAATCTTCACCTTGCCGACAGCTCCGACCCTGGTCAATGCGCAAGCACCGGCGACTCCGTCGTCGGCCGCGCCGGCGTGGGCGCAGCCGGCGTCGGCGACGCATACGCAGGTAGCGCCGCCTTCCGATTTTCATCGGCCCAGCAAAAACTTCGAGGTGCCGATCGGCATCTTCGATGGGCAGTCGGATGTGGGGAGTGCGGTGGTGCCGGGCAGTACAAGTTACGATGCGGCAACGGGGGAGTACACCGTGAATTCCGCGGGATACAACGTGTGGTACAACCGCGACGAGTTTCGGTTCCTGTGGAAGCGGATGGAGGGTGACGTTTCTCTGGCTGCGAACATTTCGTTTCCTAATCCCAAGGGATATGAAGATCGCAAGGCCGTGCTGATCATTCGGCAGAGCCTGGACGATAACGCGAAAGAAGCGCTGGTAGCTCTGCACGGGGCGGGCATGATTCAGCTTGCACAGCGGCCAGAGAAAAATGTGCGCGTAAAAGACATGGAATATCGGCTCGGTGGACGTGGACGGCCTGGCGGCGAAAGCCCCGACAGCCTTGTTCCCGTGATGGCGCGGCGCATTGGGATCGAAAAGCATGGCGATGAATTTACGCTCTATGTGAGCGTGGAGGGGGAGCCGATGCACGCCTTTGGGCCGAGCATCCACCTGCATCTGGACGGACCTTTTTACGCGGGGATCGGCTTCTGCTCACATCTTCCCGACAAATCGGACACCGCGGTCCTGAGCAACGTGGTGCTGGTGAATTCGGCGCAGCAGGTGCACTGAAGCGCTCATTTGCAGCGGTACGGGCGAGCGTGTTTGACTTGTTCCCGAAGAGGTGCTCTTTCCATGCCTTACGTTCTTGCGCTTGACCAGGGAACAACCAGTTCCCGGGCCATTCTTTTTAATCAATCCGGCACAATCGAAGCGGTCGCGCAGCACGAGTTTCAACAGTTCTATCCGCAGCCTGGCTGGGTTGAGCATGACCCCATGGAGATTTTGACCAGCCAGTTGAGTTGCGCTGTGGAAGCGCTGGGCAAGGTGGGCGCNNATTGTGTGGGAGCGCGCAACGGGCAAGCCAATTCATCCGGCGATTGTGTGGCAGGATCGGCGCACGGCGGGCGTGTGCAGCGATCTGAAAGAAGGCGGCGCGGAAGAGGACGTGGCGAATCGCACCGGGCTTGTGATCGACCCGTATTTTTCAGCGACGAAGGTGGCTTGGATTCTGGACAACGTGCCAGGAGCACGCGCGAGGGCTGAGAAGGGCGAGCTGGCGTTCGGGACCGTGGACAGCTGGCTGATCTGGCATTTGACGAGCGGGCATTGCCATGTGACCGATGTGACGAACGCATCGCGGACGCTGCTTTACAACATAGCCAAGGGCGAGTGGGATGCGGAGATGCTGCGCCTGTTCCGCGTGCCCGCGGCCGTGTTGCCGGAGGTTGTGTGGTCGAGCCAGAACGTGGGCGATGTAACAACTTCGCTGGGGCTGGGTGGAATCGCAATCGCGGGCATTGCGGGCGATCAGCAGGCGGCGCTTTTCGGACAGCTTTGCTGGGATGCAGGCGAGGCAAAGAACACATACGGCACCGGATGCTTTCTGCTGCAGCACATCGGGACCCAATTCGTGCGGTCGAAAAACCGGCTGATCACGACGCTGGCGGCGAGCACGCAGAAGCGACTGGAGTATGCGTTTGAAGGCAGCATTTTTATTGGAGGCGCAGTGGTGCAGTGGCTGCGCGATAATTTGAAATTGATCGGCGCTTCCGCAGATGTAGAGGCGCTTGCCGCCAGCGTGCCGGACACAGGCGGGGTCGTGTTCGTGCCGGCGTTTGTGGGGCTGGGTGCGCCGCATTGGGATCCGCACGCGGCGGGCATGATCATTGGGTTGCGCCGCGGAACGCTGCCGGGCCACATTGCGCGCGCGGCTCTGGAAAGCATTGCGTACCAGGTGGCTGATGTGCTCGAGGCTGTGCAGAGCGAGACGACGGCGGTGCCGGATCTGCGTGTGGATGGCGGCGCGGCGGTAAACAATTTGCTGATGCAGTTTCAGGCCGATGTACTGGGCGTTCCCGTGGTGCGGCCGCAGGTGACAGAGACCACTGCGCTGGGCGCTGCCTATCTGGCAGGATTAGCGACAGGTTTCTGGGCCGATCCGCAGGAGCTGAAGGCCAAGCGCTCGAACGATATTCGCTTTGAGCCGAAGATGGATGCAGCGGAGAGAAGCGGACGCAGGGCATTGTGGCAGCGGGCGGTTGAGCGGTCGAAGCAGTGGACCGAATGAGAGCTGACTAGGAGCAGACGATGCGCAGGGAAGAGATGGTTCGCAAGATACGCGAGCGCAGCGAACCGTGGGATCTGGCGATCATTGGCGGCGGCGCGACGGGAATGGGCGTGGCGGTGGATGCGGCTTCGCGCGGGCTGAGCGTGGTGCTGGTAGAGGCGCACGACTTCGGCAAAGGCACAAGCAGCCGGAGCACGAAGCTGGTACACGGCGGTGTGCGCTATTTGGAGCAGGGCAATGTTCCGCTGGTGATGTCGGCGCTGAAAGAACGCGGACTGATGCGGCAGAACGCTCCGCACCTGGTGCACGATCTGGCATTCGTTGTGCCGAATTACTCGTGGTGGGAAGCGCCGTTTTACGGCATCGGCCTGAAGCTCTACGACATGCTGGCCGGCAAGTACGGGTTCGGTGGGTCGCGGCTGCTTTCAAAAGAAGAAACATTGGAACGATTGCCGGCATTGGAACCGGAAGAACTGCGCGGCGGGGTGATTTATTACGACGGGCAGTTCGACGATGCGCGGCTTTTGATTCACCTAGCCATGACCGCGGCCGATCATGGAGCGACGCTGGTGAATTACTGTCCTGCGACGAGTTTGACGCGCGATGCGGAAGGGTATGTGAATGGGCTGACAGCGCGCGATGAAGAGTCGGGCGAGGAGTTCAAACTGGCGGCGAAGATTGTGGTGAACGCAACGGGCGTGTTCACGGATACGATCCGGCACATGGCCGAGCCGGAGGCTGAGCCGCTGATGGTGACGAGCCAGGGCATTCACCTGGTGTTCGAGCGGTCGTTCCTGAAGGGCGACACAGCGCTGATGGTGCCGAAGACGAGCGATGGGCGTGTGTTGTTTGTGATTCCGTGGCACGGCCACGCGGTGGCCGGAACTACGGACACGCCGGTAGAGGGACCCAGCCTGGAGCCGCGGCCTCTGGAAGAAGAGATTGAATTTGTATTGGAGACAGCCGCGCGTTTTTTTGCGCGTCCGCCGACGCGTGCCGATGTGCTGGCTGTGTACGTAGGCCTGCGGCCGCTGGTGAAGGGCGACGGGAAGACTTCGGCGCTTTCGCGGGATCATGTGATTCACGTGGATACATCGGGCCTGTTGACAATCACCGGCGGGAAATGGACGACGTATCGCCACATGGCGGAAGACTGCGTGGACCATGCGATCACGCTGGGCAAACTGCCGGATGCGGGGTGCGTCACGAAGAATTTGCGCATTCATGGACATATGGATGACTCGGCGGAGTTGGGCAGCCTGCAGGTTTACGGATCAGACGCGAGGAAGATCCGCGCGCTTGCCGAGGCCGATGCGGCACTCGGTGCGCGGCTTCATCCCGCTTTGCCCTACATTGCTGCGGAGGTGGTATGGGCGGTGCGCGAGGAGATGGCGCGGACAGTGGAAGACGTGCTGGCGCGGCATACGCGCGCGCTGTTCCTGAACGCAAAGGCGGCGATTGCCATGGCGGAGCCGGTGGCGCGGCTGATGGCAACTGAGCTGGGGCGCGATGAAAACTGGATTTCAGCGCAGGTGAAGGAGTTTACGGAACTGGCGCAACAATATCGAGTGGTGTAAAAGGGAAAATAGAGAACGCGATGGAACGGAGGTCGCCATGGCGGTGAAGTGTACACACATTGCGGATCACGTGAAGAACGTGAAGCCGCGCAGCAAGGGTTGCGAAGAGTGCCTGAAGACGGGCGATACGTGGGTGCATTTGCGCATGTGCCTGGAATGCGGGCATGTGGGCTGTTGCGATTCGTCGAAAAACCGGCACGCGCGCGCACATTTTCATGAGACGCAGCATCCGATCATTCAATCGGCCGAGCGGGGCGAAGACTGGCGCTGGTGCTACATCGACGACACGTATCTCTAAATCAGTTCGACTTCGATTTTCTTCGCCGCAGCGTCGAGCTTGACGATCTTGAAGCTGCGAATTTGTCCCTGGGCCAGCGATTCGGGTGCGGCAGCGGGCGCGGGTGCGTTGCCTTTCCAGCGCGCGCTCAGCAGAGACGACAACGAGGACAGGTCGGCTTTGCCTTCCGGCTTTTCTGCATCTGAAGCGGCTGTTGCCGTGGCTGCGGCGAGCCTGCATTGGGCGCGAATGCCTTCGCCCAACTCGACGGTGGCATGCGCGGCGTCTGCTTCGACGACGCGGCCTGAGACCTTGTCGCCGGCTTTGTGCTCGGCAATGTACTCGTCGATGCTGGTGGGGATGAGCTGTTTCATGCTGAGCTTGATCTGGCGCTTCTCCGTATCGATGGCGAGCACCAGCGCCTGGACCACCTGGCCGGCGCGGAGTACATCGCTGGGATGATTGAGGCGGCGGTCGGCGACGATCTCGCTGACGTGGACCAAGCCTTCAACACCGTCGGCGATCTGCACGAAGGCGCCGAATTTTTCCATCCGCGTGACGGGGCCTTCGACCTGCGAGCCTTCAGGGAAGTTGAGCCGCACTTCAGTCCAAGGATCGGCGAGTGTCTGCTTCAGGCCAAGGCCGATGCGGCGCTCTTCCGGCTTGATGGCAAGGATCACGGCATCGACACGGTCGCCTTGCTTCAACACGTCTTTGGGATGGCGGATCTTTTTGCCCCACGACATTTCAGAGATGTGGATGAGGCCTTCGACGCCGGGCTCGATTTCGACGAAAGCGCCAAAATCCTGAAGGCGGGTGACGGTTCCGCTGACGCGTTGGCCGGCCTTGAATCGCTCGGGCACAGTGGCCCAGGGCTCGGGCTGCAATTGCTTGAGGCCGAGCGAGAGCTTTTTTGTTTCGGGATCGATTTTGAGAATGCGGACCTGGATTTGCTGGCCGACGGCCACTACATCCTCGGCCTTATTGATGCGGGTGTGGGCCATGTCGCTGATGTGGAGGAGGCCATCGATGCCGCCGAGATCAACAAACGCGCCGTATGGCATGAGGGAGCGGACCGTGCCGGTGAGGATGTCGCCTTCTTTCAAACCGGCGCGGCGATCTTCGAGAAGGCCGCGCGCTTGTTCTTCGAGCACGACGCGGCGATCGACGACGACATCTTCGTCGGCCACATCGAGCTTGGTGATGCGGCAGNNACGTCGAGCTTGGTGATGCGGCAGTTGATCTCGGTGCCGACAAGCTTTTCCATCTCAAGGACATCTTTGGCGCCGCTGCGGCTGGCAGGCATGAAGGCGCGCACGCCTACATCGACGCGGAGTCCGCCTTTGATGACTTCGGTGACGGTGCCGACGATAGCGGTTTTCTCGGCGAAGGCGGCTTCGAGCGCGGACCAGTCGCGCGGCTGGGCAACTTTGAAGAGCGAGAGCTCGTAATAATGCTCTTCGTTGCGACCGGTAACGGAGACGTGGAGCGTGTCGCCGGGCTTTATGCTGTCGGCGTTGTCTTTAAACGCAGTGCGCGGCAGGACGCCTTCAGTCTTGTAACCGATATCGACGAAGACCTGCTCGGCGGAAAGGGACACGACGGTGCCCAGAAGCTGCTTTTGGCCAGACTCGGCCTTATGGGAATGGGTGGTCTCGAAGGCTTTGAGGAGTGCACCGAAGTCTTCTACCGGGTCTTCGGAGGGGGCAGGCGGCGCAGTCGGTTCAACCGCGGTGGCGGGGGCAGATGCGGCAGGGGGTTCCTGCAACGATTGAACGGGCTCGGCGATGACGGCGGAATCGGCCTCGGTTGCAGTATCGGGTGCGGATTCTGTCGGGTTTTCGGGGGTTGGCAAGGGCTCTTCGAAGATGGGATTCGTCATAATCGGTGTCCTCTCCATTCTCCCACGGTTTTGAGGACGGCGTGCTAACCTCCTTACCAGTCAGCCGCAGGAGGAAGTACGATGGCGGAATTCACGACGCTGATTGAGGGCCTGGCGTTTACGGAGTGCCCACGCTGGCGCGAGGGCAGGCTCTACTTTTCAGACCAGCATACGCATCGTGTTTTTGCCATCACGCTCGATGGCAAGTTCGAGGTGTTGGCGGAGGTGGCCGGGAAGCCGTCGGGGTTGGGATTTCTACCGGATGGAAGTCTGCTGATCGTGTCGATGAGCGACCGCAGAATTCTGCGGCGCGGTCTGGATGGCCGGCTCGAGACCTACGCCGACCTGTCGCACCTGGCCCCGTGGCATTTGAACGATATGCTGGTTGATCCCGAGGGCCGCGCGTGGGTGGGCAACTTTGGATTCGATCTTCACGGGGGCGCGACGGCGACAACGACGGTGTTGACCTGCGTGGAGCCGGACAGGACGGCAAAGGTCGTGGCCGAGGGGCTGGGCTTTCCCAACGGGATGGTGCTGACGCCGGACGGGAAGACGTTGATTGTGGCCGAATCGTTTCTGAACCGGCTGAGCGCGTTCTCAGTGGATGGGGGCTTGTTGGGCGAGCGCAGAACCTGGGCATCGTTTGGCGCGCTGCCGACGTCAACCGACGTTGGCGAGATTCTGGCGAAGGTCGAGGTTGCGCCGGACGGAATCTGCCTGGATGCGGAGGGAGCGGTGTGGGTGGCCGACGCGGTACACAACCGGGTGCTTCGCGTGCAGGAAGGTGGCGCGATTCTTGAAGAATTCAAGACCGGAGAAACGGGTGCGTTCGCCTGCATGCTGGGCGGGGAAGATGGGCGCACGCTCTTCATCTGCGCGGCGCCAACGTTTGTGGAAGCTGAGGCTTCGGCGCATCATCGATCCTCAATTCTGATGACGAGGGTGCGGGCGCCGCACGCGGGAACGCCGTAAACCGGATGGGTTCTAGGGGAAAACTGTGATCCTTGGATCGACGCGCGGATGGCCGGGAGTTCCGGGTTTGGCGGCGTCGCCAGCGTCGTCGACGATGTGGGTGATCTCGCCAAGGTTGTCGAGGGCAACGGTGACCATGTGGTGAAAACGGACTTCGGGCGTGTGTGGAACCTCGATAGCGCGGGTCAAGACCACGTCAGGGTGGCGGAAGACGGAGTAGATGCCGAGGCCCCAGGCCTCATGAGCCTTCACACCGTCAGCCACTTTGTACGATGCCCATCCATTGGTACTTGCTGTGCTTCGCCAGTCGGCCTGGTCTGGCGGGTCATAGGGAATCTCGGATTGATAAAAGTACGTGCGGCCGCCGCCGCCGTTCCACAGCACCTGGTACTGCTGATGATGCTCGACGAAGAGGCCATAGGCGGTGACGTTGTTGCCATTCACGATGAGCCCGTTGTCGCTGGTGTTCTGGATCCAGCCGACGCCAGTGCCGTGATCGGCACGCCAGATCCAGGTGTGGTCGATGAGGGTGTCGTTGGAGTTGATGACGAGGTTGGCCCTGGTGCGACCTACACCCGCGCCGCCCACGCGAAAGAAGACGTCGTGCAGGGAAATCGGGTTGCCGGCGTCGCTGGACTGGCTGCCTGCCGGGCCCACTTCGAGAAGAGACGGTGAGACCTGTGGACCTGCGTCGAAGAAGAGCCCGGCGAGGATGATGCCATGGGCATCGGCGGTGGTCATAGCGGCGGTGCCCTGCGTGGGCTTCAACGTGGCGAAGCCGAGTCCCATGACGATGGTGTCGGGGCGGGTGACGCGAATGGGCTCGGTGAGCTCGTAGATTCCGGGAGTGAAAAGGAGGTTCTTGCCGGCTTGGAGCTGCGCATTGAGCGCGGCTGCGGAGTCTGTGCCGGCGTGCGCGATATAGAAGCGGCTAAGCGGCACGGATTGACCCGGCGTTTCGCCGGAGCGCCACGAGATTCCCGCCGCGTTGTGGACCAGCGCGGGAACGCGAACGCTCCAGCGATGCTGCGCGTCGACCATGAGGAAGGGCTTCTCGCGGATCACCGGCGTCTCTGCAACGCGGGTGTAGGCGGGCCTGGGCCATTCCCCCTGCGGCGCGCTTGGAACGCCGACGAAGACCATGTTCCAGTTGGAGCCGGTCCAACTGCCCCACTGGCTGTTGCGGCTGATCCACTGCTGCTGCGGCCCGGCACCGACGTTTCCGTCGACGAGCGAGTCGGACATCCAGCCACCGCTGGCCCATCCGTCGTTCTGGTGCAGCACCATGCTGCCGAGCACATGCATGCGCCGGAAGGGAATGGCCTGGGAGACGGCCCATTGCATGGTTCCATTCACAGCGCCGCCGGTGGGCGTGACCGAGAAGCCCTCGGCGGCACGCCAGAACGTGCAGGTGGCATTGTTGTGGGGCAGGCTGGCATCGGAGTGCACGTTGCCCGTGATGTGCACGGCGTCGGGAGAAGCGCCGAGTCCGACGACTTCAGTGTAAAAGCCCACGGGAAGGTCGATCTTGTACTCGCCTGGAAGAAACAGGAAGGCGTTGCGCTCGGGGCCGAATTCGTTGTGCTGCTGAACGGAGTAGACCTTGTCGATTTGTGCCTGGATTGCGGCTGCCGGCATGGCGGGATCGAAGACTGCGACGTTGGGGCCAAAGTCGGGGGCCTTGCCCGGTGGCGAAGCGGCTGCGAGCAAGGGCACCGCGCCCCCAAGCGCAACACCCAGCGCCAACAGAAGTCCCCTTGTGAAAAAGTTGTTGTAGCTTTTTGCAGATTTCATTTCAACCCTCACGTTCCGCCCAGGCGATTCCCGCTCCGTATCCTAACCTTCTGCAGGGCTCTCGACAAACACGCACGGTCATCGTGTGTGGACACGACGCGGCCTATGGAGCGAGAATGGCCGACGATGCCGAAAGCCATCGGGAGCCGGAAGTGAATCGCTTTTCAATCACGCGGCGGGATTTTGTGCGCATGGGCGCTGCCGCGGCCGCGGCCGGAGCTTCAATCAAGACGACCGTGCTCGAGGCGAGCCCCTTCGCCGCGCAGGCCGCCGACGGACCGCCGGTGCGCTTCGCGATCGTGGGCACGGGCATACGCGGCTGCGATCTGCTGAAAGCGGCGCGTACGGTGCCGAGCGGCGTGTGTGTGGGCGCAGCCGATCTCTACGACATGCGCCACCAGGCAGCGCAGGAAGTGTGGGGAGGCGCATTCGCCACCACGCGCGATTACCGGGTGCTGCTCGATCGCAAAGACGTGGACGCTGTGGTGATTGCGACCTCAGATCATTTACATCGGCGCGTGACGCTGGACGCCGTAGCTGCGGGGAAGGACGTCTACTGTGAGAAGCCGATGTCGCACTCAGTGGCTGACGGGCAAGCGATGGTGGACGCGGTGGCGAAGGGAAACCGCATTTTTCAGGCAGGCAGCCAGCGCGTGAGCTCGATTCTGTATGCGAAGGCGCGGGAGATTTACTCTTCAGGGAAACTGGGCGAGGTGCACTCGATCGACGCGCAGTGGAATCGCAACTCGCCGGGCGGAGCCTGGGTGTATCCCGTGCCGGCGGACGCGAGCCCGCAGAATGTGGATTGGGAACGCTTTCAACAGGATGCGCCGGCGCGCGCGTTCGATCCAGTGCGGTTTTTCCGCTGGCGTCTGTTTTCCGACTATAGTTCGGGGCTGGGCGGCGACTTGTTTGTGCATATGCTGTCGGGGATTTTCGCCATCACAAGCATGAACGCAGCGCCGGTACGGGCTTACTCGAGCGGCGGCCTCTACCACTTCAAAGATGGGCGCGAATTTCCTGATTTTCTCGAGACGCTGTACGATTTTTCGTCAGCGAATGGACCGGTGCAGGTTCACGTGCACTGCAACCAGAACAACAACGATGCAGATGAACGGATCAGTTTCTTCGGGTCGACGGGGACGCTGGTGGTGACGGGCAGTTCTGTTACGTTCACTCCGCAGAATGTAGCGGCGCGGTTTGAGGCGTACGGCTGGGGCGGCATGACCGAGGCGCAGCGCAAGAAGGGGCAGGAAGATTGGCGCGACGCGCACGCAGGAGCGGCGCAGGCCGCAGCACCCGAGGCCGAGTCGTTCACCGTGCCGCGGGGTTATAACGACACTGCCGATCATCTGGCAAACTTCTATCGCGCGGTACACACGCGGCAGCACGTAGTTGAGGACGAAGTCTTCGGCCACCATGCGGCCATTGGGTGCCACATGGCCAATTACGCTTATTTTCATCGCACCCTTGCGAATTGGGATGGGGACGCGGGGAAGATTGTTGGATAGGGACTAGGGACTAGGGACTAGGGACTAGGGACTAAGGGACTAGGGACTAAGGGGCTAAGGGACTAAGCGACTAAGGGAATTGGGACGACGGGACGACAAGGGAGAATGGATTCATGAGCATTTCGCGCAGAGGATTTTTGAAAACATCCGCAGCGGTTGCAGCAACCGCATCGACGACGGTCCGTACGCTTTCAGCTGCGCCGCTGAACAAGCCTATTGGGTTGCAACTTTATAGCGTGCGCGAGCTTCTGCCCAAGGATTTCGACGGGACATTGAAGAAGGTGGCGGGGGACGGCTACACCGAGGTTGAAGCCGCCGGCTACTACGACCACACCGCAGCGCAGTTCAAGCAGGCGATGGACCAGGCGGGGTTGAAGTGCGTGAGCACACATCACGCGATGGGGCAGTTGCTGCCGCATCTGGATGAGTACATTGAGTACGGGAAGAACCTGGGTCTGGAATTCATCATCTCGCCGGCGCCGGTGCACAAGGATCCCAAGGCGCATGGCGAGCTGACGCTGGAGGACTGGCGCTGGGTTGCGGGCGAGCTGAACAAAATTGGCGAGAAGGTGACGGCCGCCGGCATGACCTTCGGCTACCACAACCATACTCCGGAGTTTGGCACGGAGGGAGGCGTTACGTTTTACGACGAGCTGCTTCGGCTGACCGATCCAAAGCTCGTCTGCTTCGAGATGGACTGTGGCTGGGTGTATGCGGCGGGACGCAATCCGCTGGACTACCTGAGCAAGACGCCTGAGCGGTTCCCACTGCTGCACGTCAAGGACCTTGAGCGTGGGCCTGGGAAAAAGGTCACGTCGAAGGTTCTCGGCAAAGGAACAATCGACTATGCTCCAATTTTCCGCGCGGCGACGGGATTGAAACACTACTTCATTGAGCAGGAAGAGTTCGACATTGACCCGATTGAGGCGTTGCGGCAGGATGCTGAGTACATGAAGAAGCTGAACGTCTAGATTCAGTCAGGGTGCGGAGGCGGGACGGCGCAACCGTTCGCCTTCGCAGGCGGGTCAGATACGCTAGATGTATGAGCGTATTTGACGAGCGGCGCGGGGATTTGGAGCGGTACGAGTTCATGATGGGCGCAGAGCGCGGGCGGTTGGCTGTGGCGCTGGACCTGCTGACCGATTCGCTGATCATGGTGGGCCAGCATGGGGTCTACTGCGCGTCGAGCAGGAACCCGTCGAAGCCCGCACTCGATTTGCAGGCTGTTTTATCGGGGATGGAAGGGGCCAAGGCGCTGATTCAATCGGTGATGGAAGAGATTCGCGTGCAGCGCGAGGTCGGCCGAGCCGGAGACGGCGCTATGGGCTGAGCGGGAGCCCCGCCGCAGGTTCAACGCCGAGTGCGATATGCTGGAAGAGCGCGCCCGTAGCTCAGCTGGATAGAGCGAACGCCTCCGGAGCGTTAGGTCGGGAGTTCGAATCTCTCCGGGCGCACCATAGATTAGTTTCACCTTTGGATTGGCCAAATTCTTGCCGGGCAGGCACCCAGGCACTTACATGAATCCATGTTCCCGCCGTATTGACTCGTAGTCGCCAGTGATTTGAATCTTCGCGCCATCGGATCCGATGGAATCAAGAGAACCTGGCGAGCTGTGAGTCTGGCCGATTTCGGCCGCTAACCGGCGGACAGTTTCGCCGCAGGCTTTGCGAACACCGGGCATCCCGCGATTCATTGCTGCTGCAGCTTGGCCGCAAGCACATCGGTGTATTTGTTTCCCGAGCCTGTATTGAAGAGAACGACGCGGTCCTCCGGATTCAAGAAGCCGGTTGCGACGAGATGATCGTAGGCAGCCGTGGCCGCCGCGCCTTCGGGTGAAAGCAACAAGCCTTCGTTGCGGCCCCAGTCTTTGAGCGACGCGAAGATCTGATCGTCGGTCAGCGCCACGACGGTGCCATTGGAGGCCCGCACAATCTCAAGAATCAACGCATCGCCGTAAGGCTTGGGCACGCGCAGGCCGGAAGCAAAAGTATGCGCATTTTGCCACATGGTGCTCGCCGTCTCGCCTTGTTCATAAGCGCGCGCAACGGGAGCGCAGCCTGCCGCCTGAATCGCGACCATTTTTGGCCGCTTGCCTGTCACCCAGCCCAGTTGCTCCATCTCTTCAAAGGCTTTCCACATGCCGATGAGGCCCACGCCGCCGCCCGTGGGATAAAAGACGGCATCGGGATACTCCCAGCCCAACTGCTCCACCAACTCGTAGCCCATGGTCTTCTTGCCTTCCACACGGAACGGTTCCTTGAGGGTTGAGATGTCGAACCATCCCTCTGCCTGCTTGCGCTCTGCAACGATGCGGCCACAATCGGAGATGAGCCCGTCGACGAGCGTGAGATGCGCGCCGTAAATTTGGCACTCCACCTGGTTGGCGAGCGGCACATCTTTGGGCATGAAGATGTGGGCTTCAATTCCGGCTGCCGCAGCATAGGCCGCAAGCGCTCCGCCGGCATTGCCTGCGGACGGCGCAGCCAGCTTCTTGATTCCATAATGCCGCGCCATGGTCACGGCCAGTGCCAGGCCACGCGCCTTGAATGTGCCTGTTGGGTTGGCACCCTCTTCCTTGAGCCAGACGTTAGCACTGCGGCGGCTTCGTAATATAGGCGTCCACCCCTCGCCTAAGGTCACCGGCTCAACGTCGGGGAGGACCTGCGCGTATCGCCACATCCCGCTCCACCGCGCATCGTCGGCGCTCTTGCCGACCTTGTCGCGTTGTGCGAGGCCGGCAGCGGCAGAGAGATCGTAGCGGACGTAAAGTGGACCCGCACATACCGTGCAGACGGTCTGTGGAGTTTCAGCGTTCAGGTGTAAATGGCAGCGTGAGCACTCAAGAAATGCGATCGAGGGCATGGTCATAGGATAATGGGTGCTCACACGCTGAACGCCGCGCCATGTCGCAGACTAAGACGAAAATCCCGATCAAGCCTAGTCGCCTGCTGGCTGCCATGCTGGCCGGTGCGGCCGTTTTGCTGTTTGGAGTAGGCCTGGCGGCAACCAGGCTACATGTTTCCGCGATGCTCGGCCTCAGTCTTCGCTGCATTGCGCTGCTCCTGCTTGTACCTTTCGCGTTGCGCCGTCGCTCACTGCTGGTGTGGACGTTTGTGGCCATGCTGGCCGGCGCGGAGCTTGGAGTTGATGCGCCTCATTTCGCCAGCCAGACGCACTTTGTGGGTGAGATTTTTCTGCGCCTGATCCGCATGATCGTCGCACCGCTCATCTTTGGCGGCATCGTCACCGGAATCGCGGGCCATACCGAGTTGAAGAGCGTGGGCCGCGTGGCGCTCAAGTCGATCATCTTCTTCGAGGTCGTCACCACATTCGGCCTCCTACTTGGAGCGCTCGCCATCGACCTGACGCAAGCCGGCGCCGGCGTGACGCTGCCAGATGCGGCGCAGGCAGTCGCACCCATCGCGCATGCCGAAGGCTGGCAGCAGATTCTGCTCAACATTTTTCCTGAGAACATTGGCAAAGCTGTCGCCGAAAACCAGATTCTGCAGGTAGCCGTTTTCGCGCTGCTGTTTGGAACCGCGCTCGCTTTGCTGCCCGAGCCCAAACGCGCGCCACTCTTCAACGTTCTGCAGTCGCTAACCGAGACCATGTTCCGGCTGACGAAAATGATCATGGTGATCGCGCCCATCGCCGCGGGCGCAGCGCTGGCCTACACGGTCGGCACCATGGGACTGGCCACGCTGCTGCCGCTCGGCAAACTGCTCATCACCTGTTACGTTGCGCTCGGCATTTTTCTGGTCGTGCTGGCGCTTATTCTGCTTTTCGCGCGCATTCCCATCGGACGCTTTGCCGCCGCTGTTGCCGAACCCGCTGCGCTGGGCTTTGCAACCACTTCGTCTGAAGCCGCATTGCCACTGGCCATGGAAAACATGGAGGAGTTCGGCGTGCCGCGCTGGATTGTCTCCTTCGTCATCCCCACCGGCTATAGCTTCAACATGACGGGGTCGAGCATTTATCTCTCCATGGCCGCGCTGTTCGCGGCGCAGGTTGGCGGCCTGCATCTTTCGGTTATGCAGCAGATCGTTCTGCTTGCCACGCTTGTACTCACGAGCAAAGGCATCGCCGGGGTTCCACGCGCCACATTGGTAATCCTTATGGCTGTGGCCAGTTCCTTCCAGATTCCTGCGGCGGCAGTGTTGATGCTGCTCGGCGTCGACACGCTGATGGATATGGGCCGCACGGCGATGAACGTCATCGGTAATTGCCTCGCCGCCGCCGTGGTCGCGCGCTGGGAGGGCGAGCTGACGACTCCCGAGGTCGTTGCCAGATAGACTATCTGCTGGACTATGCCGCTTCTCGACCCCATACCGTCGCCGGTTGAATCCGCTGACTTCGCCGCTCTCGAGTGGGAGCCGCTGCTAGCTCTTGTCGCCGGTTTTGCTGCTTCTCCCGTGGGAAGGCAGGCGATTCTCGATCTGCGGCCCTCCACAGACGAGCCCTGGATCACGCGGCAACACCAGTTCACGGGCGAAGTGCGGCTGATCCTCGAAGAGCAAGTTTCCATTCCCTGCGGCGGACTCTTCGACCCGACGCAGCTCGCCGCCAAAGCGCAGATTCCCGGCGCGGCTCTTGAGGCGACGGAACTGCAAGCGATTGCGCGCCTGGCCAACGACGTGGCCGCGTGGCAGGCCCTGTTGCAGTCGCCGCCGGCGAGGGTGGCTGGGAAGCTGCCCGGGCTTTCAACCCTCTCCGCGACCCTGACGATGCCCCTGAAGCCTTTGGCCGAGACCATCGAGCGCACCATCCAACCCGACGGCTCGCTGGCCGACAATGCCTCTCCGGAGTTGAACAGAATCCGCCGCGAACAGGCACGCCAGCAGCGCGTCATTGAAGAATCGCTCCGCTCCGCACTGCGCAAGCTCAGCTCGGAGGGATCGACGCAGGAAGACCTGATCACGGTGCGCGGCGAGCGCTTCGTCATTCCCATTCGCGCCGAGTTGAAGCGCCGCATTTCGGGCGTGGTTCACGGAGTCAGCTCTTCGGGACAGACGGTCTACGTGGAGCCGCTCGAAACCATCGAGCAAAACAACGAGCTGGTGCGCCTGATCGAAGAGGAGCAGGCTGAGATTCATCGCATCTTTGTTGCGCTCACGCGGCAGGTGGGCACCTACGCCACCGGTCTCACTGATGGTGCGCGGGTACTCGCTCTCGTTGATACGATGCAGGCCCGCGCCCGGTTCGCGCGCGATTACGATTGCGTCGCTCCCGTCATTACGCCTGACAGGCTTCATCTTGACGCCGCCCGTCATCCGCTGCTCGAAAAGCGCCTTCGTGCTAGCGGCGCGCGCCCCAACACAGCCGTTGTTCCGCTAGCGCTCGAGCTCAACGCCAAACACCGCCAGCTCATCATCAGCGGCCCCAATACCGGCGGCAAGACGGTAACTCTCAAAACCACTGCGCTGCTTGCCATGATGGCGCAAGCCGGCATACCCGTGCCAGCCACGGCTGCGAGCTTCCCTGTCTTTACGGGATTTCTCGCGGACATCGGCGACGCGCAGTCGATCGAGGCCGCGCTCTCAACGTTTTCAGCGCATATTACGAATCTGGACCGGCTCTCGCGGCTGGCCGGGCCGGAGTCTCTTGTGCTGCTCGATGAGCTGGGTTCTTCGACCGATCCCGAAGAAGGATCGGCACTGGCCGTGGCGATTGCGTCGTACTTTCTCGCGGCCGGTGCGTGGTCGCTCATCTCCACGCACCATACCTCGCTCAAGGTGTATGCCGCGAACACAACCGGCGTGCTCAATGCGGCCGCAGGCGTGGATGAGATGACCCTGGCTCCGAATTACCACCTCCGCCTTGGCGTGCCGGGTGCTTCTGCCGGCATTCAAACCGCGGAACGCCTGGGCCTGAATGCGGAGATTGTTGCCGCAGCACGCCAGCGGCTGGGCTCGCAGCAGGTGGACATCGCGCGCTTCCTCGATCGCCTGCACAACGAAGTCACACAACTTGAGGCCGAACGCAAAGCTGCACGTGAGCAGCAGTACGGGCTCAACCAGGAGCGTGCCCGGTTGGCCCGCGAGGGCGATGTGGAATTGCGCAACCGGACGCGCGAGCTCGAAGGGAAGCTGGCTTCGCTGCTCAAGGAGTTTGAGTTCCAGATGCGCGAGAACGTCCGTGCCATTGAAGATCGCGCCGCTCAGCAGAAGCTCTCAAAAGAAGCAGAACGCCGCATTCAGCGCCTGCGCCGTGAGTTTCAGGAGAGCTTCAACCAGACTGTCGTCGCCCACCGCACCGGCGCCGACCAGGGCGACGCCAATGCGCAGCCGCACCTGCTCAAGCACGTTGCTCCAGGCGACCAGGTGCGCATCAAGACCATGAACAAGATCGCGATTGTGCAGCGCGAGATTGAAAAGGACCTGTTCGAGGTCGCGCTCGGCCCGATCAAAATGCGCGTCAAGCGCGACGACCTCTGCGAGGCGCAGCCCTTTGGTCAAGGTTTAGAGGCCGCGAAGAAGGCCGATCCACTCGCCGCCGCACGAAAGCAAAAGAATGTCCACGTAACGGTGAGCAGTGACTCCACCGACGACATGCGCATGGAGATCAACCTGATCGGCCGCACAGTGGATGAAGCGACGGGCGAGCTGGAGAAATATCTGGACCGCGCTTTTCTGGCGGGCTTGCCGCGCATCCGCGTGATTCATGGGCATGGCGCCGGCATTCTCCGCCGCGGGGTGCGCGAGTTCCTCAAGGGCCATCCCCACGTGGCCACATTCGCCGAAGCTCCACAAAACGAGGGGGGGCAAGGGGCGACGCTAGTGGAGTTAAGGCAGTAATAAGAATTCGTGGTTTATCATTGCTTGCAAATGACATTCCATCCTGTGCGCTCGCGGATTCTCGCCGCACTGATCGTATTGTCCTGTGCGCGTTCCGGCGCACAGGCCGCTCCACCAGAGAACGACCTGATTCATGCCGCAGGTTGGGGCGATCTGGCGCGCATCAAGGCACTGCTTGCTGCAAAGGCCGATGTCAATGCGACTGCGGGCAACGGCATGACGGCGTTGATTGCGGCATCGGTCGGTGGATACGAGCAGATTGTGCGAGCGTTGATCGGGGCCAGCGCTGACGTAGATGCCAAGAATAGCGAAGGCATCACGGCCCTGATGGCGGCTTCGCAGTTTGGCCATCTCGATGCCGTGCGGGACCTGATCAACGCACATGCAGACGTGAACATCAAAAACAGCGAGGGCGACTCGGCCCTGGTGTTCGCATCGGGCATGGGCCATTTGGATGTGCTGAGAGTCTTGATCGAGATCAAGGCCGATGTGAATGCCAAAGACGTGCACGGCAACACCGCTTTGATGGACGTAGTGGATCGAGGCCAACAGCCGGCTCTTCGCGCGTTAATCGACGCCGGAGCCGACGTCAACGCGCAGAATAACGACGGGGTTTCGGCACTAATGCTGGCGGCCCAGGATAATCACCTGGAGGCATTGAAAGCGCTGCTCGCAGCGGGTGCTGACGCGAACCTCAAAGATAAGGACGACACCACCGCATTGCTGGCTGCGTCGATTGGCAGCCACGCAGGATTTGAAATCGTGCAGAGCCTGATTGACGCCAAGGCCGACGTGAATGCGCGGGATCGAAATGGCGAATCGCCTTTGACACTGGAGGCTCTGAATGGCCCCGTGGAAACTGTGCGCGCGCTGATCGCCGCCAAGGCAGACGTGAACAACCGGAACAATGCCGGTATGAGCGCTTTGATGGCGCCCGCATTTACTGGCCGGCGCGACGTGATGCGGCCGTTAATCACTTTCGGATCCGACGTCAATGCCCGAGATACCGCCGGTACGACGGTGCTCATCTTTGCGGCGCAGGAGTGCAACCCTGAAGGCCTGCGACTCCTGATCGCGGCAGGTGCCGATGTAAATGCCAAGGCGACCAATGCCGGAGCGCCGACCGCCGATGGAGATGCCACGCCTCTGATGGTGGCCTCCAAAGGCGGTTCGTTTGAGGCGGTGCGGGTTCTGCTCGACGCGAAGGCCGATGTCAATGCCAAAACATCGACGGGAGTCACAGCGTTGATACTGGCGGCGAAGGCAAGCCATGCGGATGTCGTGAAGGCCCTACTCGACGCCAAAGCCGACGTGAACGCTATAACAACGGACGGTAAAACTGCGTTGGCGGCGGCCGGCGAACACGCGGATTTGAAGGCTCTCCTGGTGCAGGCAGGCGCCACGCGATAACAACCCTGGCCGCAATTCAAACCGAGATCGGCAGAACTCGAGGCGCGGCAGAAGAGACAATTCAATGACATCTCTGTAACAAGGGAAGCGTCGCCATCCGTTATGATCGCAAATAGCTTTTGGGGGAGGTCCCGATGCGCAAATTCAGCTTGATTCTGATGCTTTGCCTGGCGTGCGCCAGCCTGTTTGCCGAACCGAAGTCCATTTACGACTTCACCATCAAGTCCATCGACGGGCAGCAGGTGAGCCTGGGGAGCTACAGCGGCAAGGTCGTTCTGCTGGTGAACGTGGCCAGCAAGTGCGGATTTACCCCGCAATACGCGGGTCTCGAAAAGCTCTACGAAAAGTACAAAGACCGCGGCCTGGTGATTGTGGGCATTCCTGCCAACAACTTCGCGCAGCAGGAGCCGGGCACGGACGAGGAGATCAAGAAGTTCTGCAGCAGCAAGTACATGGTGACTTTCCCGATGATGGCGAAGGTGTCGGTGCTGGGCGATGACCAGACGCCGCTCTACACCTTCCTGACCGGCAAGTCGACCGACCCGCAATTCGGCGGCGACATCAAGTGGAACTTCACCAAGTTTCTCTTCGACCGCAGCGGCAAGCCGGTGGCGCGGTTCGAGCCCGCTACGACCCCCGACTCCCCGGAAGTTGCCGCCGCTGTTGAAGCCGCGCTCGGGAAGTAGCAGCCAGTCCGTAATTACATCGAGCCAGAAACCGGGGCCGCACTGCCGTCATGGCAGAGAATGGAAGCCACAGCCTTGGTTCCTTTCTTGCGGCCTTCGCTGCCTGAGCTGGCCATCGGCGCGCCTTTCATTTCATGCAGCAGTTTCACCAACCGCTCAAATCCCTGTTCCCGCGCGGTCTTATTGCCAGGAACGGTGTTGGCCGGATCTTCACCCGCGCGCATGAAACCATGGCCGGCGCCATCGTAGGTGATCGGGTCATAGGTTTTTCCAGCCGCCTTCATGGCCGCGGTCGTTGCCGGTACGGTGGCCCCGATGCGAGCGTCGTTTCCGGCGTAGAAGCCGTAGACCGGCGCCGTGATGGTGGAAACATCCGCGGGCCCAGGACCGTAGAACACGAATGCCGCCGATAGATCCTTGGTGCGATGGGCCGCGAAGGCGAAGGACTTGCCACCACCCCAGCAGAAGCCGGCAACGGCGATCTTTCCATCGGTCGCCGGAAGCTTCTTGCCGTAGTCGGCAGCCGCATCCAGGTCGGCATTCACGACGTCGGGATCGAGCCCCGATACGGCCTTGATGGCGGCATCCTGCGCTGGAAACTCGCTCGATCCACCGCCGTTCGGGCCGAGCCCGCTCAGCAGGTCGGGCGCAATCACAATAAAGCCCTGACCGGCCAACTCGTCTGCCATCTCCTTGGCCCAGTCCGTGAGCCCGAAGATTTCGTGGATGAGCACAACCACTGGCGCCTTCCCCTTGACTTCGGGATACACGACCAGTGCCTGCAGGCTGCGGGTGCCGTGGTGCAGCGTGACAAATTCCCGATGGCGCGACGAAGCCTCCAGCCTTGTCTTGGCCCAGTCCTGTGCGTGAAGAGAAACGGCCAATGGAAGCGCAATCAGAAGTGCTGCGACCAGCGAGGTGCGGGGAAACCACGTCAATTTCATGGCGACAAGTCTAGCCTCGATCAAGATCAGGCCGCAAGAGTTCTTTCTTGAATTTGTCGCCGTTTCAAAACGGTGGTCCTGAAGAATTGAGCGCAGCTGCCATAAAGAAGGGGCCGCAGGCTTATAGCCACGGCCCCTGTGAAATGGCGCGTTCGCGCGTCGGGTGCTTGGTCCTTGCGCTTTTTTCTGGCCCAAGCGGAAAGGCTACCAAGCCATTGCGAGCGAACAGCGAGCGTCTGCCCCACCGCAGGTGGTTAGGCCATGGCTTCGCGGCCCATCGGCTCGAAGTGAAGCTGGTTCGAGTTGCGATCCACGTCGATGCGTACGTGCGATCCGTGCAGGATTTCGCCGTTGAGAATCTTGATCGCCAGCGGGTCTTGCACCATCCTCTGTAAAGCGCGCTTCAACGGCCGCGCACCATAGGCCGCGTCGGAACCAGCCGCGAGAATCAGTTGCCGCGCCGGCCCGGTCAGTTCAATCGAAATCTGCCGGCTTTCGAGCAGCTTCTCCACCTCTTGCAGACGGAGATCGAGGATCTGGCTCATCTGCGCGTTCCCGAGGGTTCGGAAGATCACGATGTCATCCACACGATTCAGGAACTCGGGCCGGAAATGCTCGCGCAGGACACGCATGACCGACTCGCGTGCCATGTCGTAGTCATGCTCGGTCTTCAGCGCATCGCCCACAAGCATCGCCGCGCCCAGGTTCGACGTCATGATGAGAACTGTGTTCTTGAAGTCGACCGTGCGCCCTTTGGCGTCGGTCAGACGCCCATCGTCCATCACCTGCAACAGAATGTTGAACACATCCGGATGCG
>PLTV01000154.1 GCA_003164635.1 Acidobacteriaceae bacterium | reverse complement strand
TGCTCGGCCGGCGAGGGCAGAGTGAAGCAGAAGATTGCACCCCGAGGAGAGTTGTCGGACGCCCACAAGCGGCCCCCATGCGATTCGACAATGGAACGGCTGATGCGAAGTCCCATGCCTATTCCGTGGGGCTTCGTTGTAAAGAAGGGATCGAATATCTTCTCCGCCTGCTGCTGCGGAAGCCCGACGCCATTGTCGCTGACCGAGATCATCAACAGGTGGTCCTCCGAGATCTGAGAACGAATGGTCAGTTCACGATCCTCATCCACGTCTTTCATCGCATCGATACCGTTCATGATGAGGTTCATCAGTACCTGCTGCACCTGCACAGAGTCTGCGAGGACCTTGGGAAGGCCGGGATCAAGTTCGGTGCGGACCGAAATGGAATGCCTGTTGGTCTCGCTACGAAGAAGCGCGATCATTTCTTGAATGAGTTCATTGACATCGGCCAATTGCCGTTTCGACTCTCCCTTTTTCAAAATAGAACGGATGCGGCTGATAATGTCCGCTGCGCGCTTGGCGTTTCGAATGACTCCCTGCGCGGCTTCGCGCGCTTCTTCCAGGTTTGGTTCTTCTCGCGTCAGCCATCGAATGCAGGTGCTTGCGCCATTGACTGCCGCGGTAATCGGTTGATTCACTTCGTGCGCCAGCGAAGCGGTCAATTCCCCCATGGCGGACATCCGGCTGGCGTGAGCGAGATCCGCTTGTGCCTCGTGCAGCCTCTCGCGCTCCTTCTCTGCCTGCCTGCGGTCGGTGACGTCAATTATGGTACCCACGTATTCAACAAGATCGCCGGATGGGTCGAAAACGGGATGTCCGAACGAGCGAGCGTTTCTGATTCCGCCACCAGGATGAATGATTCGGTAGTCGAATTCGAAATCCCTTCTTCCACGCACGGCCCTCTCAATCACTTCCGCAATTCGGGCTTGATCGTCCGGATGAACGCTCTGAAAGAACTCTTCATATCGGGGTAGCCCCCCTTTCGGGTCAAAGCCTTGCACTCGGTAACATTCCTCTGACCAGTACCGGATCTCGCCGGAGGATGGGCTCCATGCCCAGCTTCCGGTTTGGCTCAGCCTCTGCGCCTCCGCCAGATAGGCCTGACTCAGAAGCAACTCTGCCTCAATTTGTTGATGCTTGATGATCTGAAGTTTGAGGTTGTCATTTAATTGAGTCAGCTCCGCCGTTCGCTCTGCGACTTTGAGTTGAAGATCATTTCGCCCGCGAACAACCAGGGCCATAAGTAAGGCAAAGACGAGAAAGACAAGGTCAAACAGGAGGCGAGACTCAGTGCTGGTTTGGGGATCGAAGAGAAAGTCGCGGACTACGGACGAAAGCACAGCCGCCAGGATGCCAGGTCCGGCGCCGGCGTACCAAAAAGTGACTGCGATCGCGGAAAGCGCAAATGCACCGAATGTTTGTGGAATATGGAAATGTGCAAGTGCACTTGCAAAGCCAAACGCAACTGCGACCGAGGCTATCGCCAATCCATAACTTTGAGCTACAGATCTTATCGATCCAGGAGTCTCATTCATCGTTTCCCAATGGTTCATGTTCAGAATCTCTTTTCCTGATCAGGTTCGCGAAGTCGGGGACAGCAAAGCCGCCGCGCCCGCCGCCAGATTGCGAGAGTTAAATAAACGGCAGCGAGTTTGACTTGTTACTTGTTGTCCGGAAGCTCAAGCTTTGCGGCCATTCGGACAAGCTCTGCAAGCGATGCTGCCCGCATCTTTGCCATAACGTGCCCACGCTGGATTTTCACGGTGATTTCGCTGGTTCCGAGCTCAAAGGCAACTTGTTTGTTGAGCATGCCCGAAACCACGAGGCCCATGACCTGGCGCTCCCGCGTTGTCAGCGAATCGTAGCGTTTCCGCAATTCGGAAAGCTGACCGCGGTGATTCCGCCTGACGCGGTCGTGATTGAATGCCTGCCGGATGGCATTCAATAAATCCTCGTCATCGAAGGGCTTAGTGAGGAACTCCACTGCACCGGTCTTCATGGCTTTCACGGTCATGGGAATGTCCCCATGACCGGTAATGAAGATGATGGGAATCGGAACGCTGGCGTCTGCCAGCTTCTGCTGAAGCTCTAAACCGTTGACTCCGGGTAGGGAGACATCCAGTACGAGGCAACTCGGGCCATCCTGTGCCGTCCTGGCCAGGAACTCTTCCGCCGTTGCAAATGATTCGGAATCTAACCCCGAGGCCTTCAGCAACCCTTGAATCGACTTTCGCACCTCTACATCGTCATCAATGACGAACACTGTAGGAGTACTCCGAAGCGTCATGCGTGGGCCTCCGCCCGGGCTGTCGGATGGCGGACATCGAGTCAGATGTCCGACGCGGGAGAGTTAGTCCCAAAGACCCGCCCAATCCCAGGTTGCAGTATACCGCTGAAACAAGACGGCTAAGGACTGGCGAACGTATGGCATTCTACGTGCGATACGAGGTGCGAGAACCATCGCACTGCGATCGGCTCGTCGAGACTCGCCGCACTGAAGCGGTTCAAGATCGTTGTCTCGTTGAAGCCGTGAGTAAAATAGGCCGATTGACGAGGATTCAGCGACGATGAATCGGAACAAATGGAGGGTACCTATGGCAGAGCAAGACAACCGGACCAGCACTGAAGGTGTGAGCAGGCGATCGTTTTTGGAGAAGACCTCGGCCGCTGTGGTTGCGGCAGTGAGCCTTCCAATTCTGGGGGCGGGTCAACAGACGAAAGACATGAGCCGCGACACGCATACCGGAATCAACGAACAGGAGCTGGGGCCGAAAAATCCAGCTCTGGAGGCGCAGGAACCGGATTCGATGTATCCGCCGGGGACCGATGCCGGCGGCCAACCTCCCTTCAAGTACCCATTTGCTATGGCACACAAGCGCATAGAATNNATCACGGCGGTCGACCAGAAGGGCCGGGCGTTTGTTGAGGACGTGAACGAAGGAGATCTTTGGCTGTTCCCGGGCGGGGTGCCGCACTCGATCCAAGGCATAGGCGAGAATGGGTGCCAATTTCTGCTGGTGTTCGATGATGGCAACTTCAACGAGTTCGAAACGTTTCTGCTGACCGACTGGCTGCATCACACACCGAAAGAAGTGCTGGCTAAGAACTTCGGCGTTGCCGAGTCGACCTTCGACAATGTGCCGCCGCGGGAAAGATTCATCTTCGCTACCGATTTGCCTCGTGCCCTGGACGAGGAGAAGAAGCAGGTCTACGCGGGCAGTGGTCCTGTTCCGAATACGTTTGCCTTCTACCCTGGGAAGATGGAGCCGACCAAGGT
>PLTV01000230.1 GCA_003164635.1 Acidobacteriaceae bacterium | reverse complement strand
GTGGTGCCGTGGTTCAAGTCGAGCTATCAGCTGCGCATGAGCGACAAGAAACAGACGGAGATTCCCGTGAGCCGCGCGCAGACACGCAGGCTGCGGGAGTTGTTCAATCTGTAGGGGTGGCGGCTTCGCCACGCAGTTTGAGCCACGCCAAAAGCGCGAAGGCTCCCATCACGAAAACGGAAACGAGAGCGGAGGCGCCGAGGATATCGGAGACACGCCAGGGCTGGCCTGTGGGGTCTTTCACCACGAGGGCGTTTCCGCGGCTGAATATCTGGCACACATTGCCGGCGGCGCACAGAACATAGAAGAGGAGTGCGGACCGGCCGCGCACGGGGCTCGCCGGAATGTCGAAAGCGGAGTTGACGCGCAAATAGAGGGCGAAGAGAACGTAGATGGTGAAGACAGTTACGTACCAGCCGAGGTAGTTGGAGATGGGTACGCCAAACCAGGGACCGCCGTCGCGCCAGATCCAGCCGCGCAAAACAGTCGCCCAGACAGGATCCTGCGCGAGGTCCCACGCGGTCATGATGAAGGCGGCAGTGAGTGGCACGGAGACCAGGCGCCCGCGGGTGCTGGCAGATTGCGAACTGCCGACGATCAGGCACCCCAGGATCCAGGAAACATAAGCCATGCCCACGTAGGCAAAACCCAGCAGAACGGGGACATGCAGGAGCTTGGGTCCCATGAGGCTGAGGAAGTAATAGTGGCCAAAGGGAAAGCCTGTGAGGATGCTCAGGTTTTCAAGCAGGTTGCCGACGACGAGGCAGATGGCGGCGAAGACCAGGATGCTGCGCAGATGCAGTTGCCGATACCCGTCGGCGAGGGCGAAGGCCAGTGCTGAAAGCACATCGAGGGCAACGACCGTGAGGCGTGGTACGGGGTTGGGGAAAATCTCAAGCAGTCGCGCGGCTGCGTAGGCGATAAGTATGAGGCAGAGAACTACTCGGACGATTTGTCCGCTCGGTCTTTCGGAGGCGTCGTGCATCCAGGCTTGGACACTGAAACACGTGTCCAGGAAGATTGTTGCGGTGTGAACTGGATTTCTTCTGAGCCTAATCGTAGCGTTCGAAGACGATCTGCTTGCGATGCCAGCCGTAGCCGGCGAGGCGTTCGCGGGCGGCCGAAACCATGAAGTTGAGGCCGCAGATGTAGCAATAAATGTCGAAGTTGAGATCGGCCTTGGGAGTTGCGGGGTCCACGGGTGGCTGGGGCAGCGGAATTCCCAGACGGGCTGCGCGCTCTTCCACGATCTTGGAGGCATGGTCCTGCACATAACCGCGCAAGCCGGTCCAGTCAGGGAGGGCGCGGGACAGCGTAGGCAGGTAATGGAAGTTGGGTTTCCGCCGAGCGAGGGCCTCGAACTCATCCTGGTAATAGACGTCGGTTTCGTGGCGGGTGCCGTAAATGAGCCAGATGTCTTTTCCGTTGCTGCGGTCGGGGCCGTTTTCAGGGAAGAGCCACTGCGTGAAGCCTCGCATGGGGGCGATGCCAGTGCCGGTGGCGAGAAGAATGGAGTCGGTGACTGTCTCCTGGAGAATGAAGTGGCCGTGCGGGCCGTGGATCTGGATGGTGGCGCCGGGCTCGAGGTCGGTTAGGTCGGCCAGGTGGTTGGAAAAGAAGCCGCCTTCGACGCGGTTGACGCACAGGTCGAAGCGGCTTTCTCGCGCAGCCGAGGCGATCGAGTAAGCGCGCGTTTGCTGCTTGCCGTTGGGATCTTCGGCGACGGCGGAGATGAACTGGCCGGATGCGAAAGGGAAACTCTCGACGCCTTCGACGACGAACTCGAAGTGGTAGCACTGGGCAACCTGGGAGATGCAGACTTTCTTTTCAAGACGTGCGGTCAAAAGCTCGCGGGCCAAGGCGTTTCTCACTCACTTAAAAGATGAAGCCCTAGAAGGACTGTAGGCAGTATCGCCAGTTGAGGGGCAACGTGGCAAGCAGGACTCAAAGGTTTCGCATGCGCGAACTGCCGATGTGCGGCTGGCGTGGGGGCGCATCGTCTGTCGTTTGCGGAGCCTGGGCCGGAAAGCTGGCTGACTCGTTATGCTGGGCTGGACAGATCGAATGGCCGATGAGGCGCGATGCGCCGCCCTCCTATAATGGATGGGAGCCGGACGGACAGCATAGCGAAGCTCCGGTTTTTCCAGTTCGTTCATTGAGGAGTCTATGGCAGCACTGATTGACGCGATCGACGTAAAACGGAAGATGTACTTTGAGCACGAGAACGTGCCCTACTACTGCACTGACGTGGAGGTTTCAACGCCGACTGCGCGGGGTGGGCAGACGCTGGTACGGTTGAAGATGCGGAACCTGCTGACGCGTGCGGTCTTCGACAAGACCTTCAAGGCGGGCGAGAAGTTCAAGGAGCCGGACCTGGAGACGGTGGAGGCTTCGTATCTTTACAGCGATGGAGACGGGTCGTACTTTCTCGACCAGGAAACCTTCGACACGCTGACGCTGCGTGAAGAGATGGTTGGAGATGCATTGGAGTTTCTGGTGGAAGGCGCGTTGGTGAAACTGAACAAGTTCAATGGAAACCCGATCGGACTGGAGCTTCCGGAGAAAGTGGAACTCGCCGTGACGTACACAGAGCCGGGCGCGCAGGGCGACACGAGTGGGAAAGTGACGAAGCTGGCGCGGCTGGAGACAGGCCTCGAGATCAAAGCGCCGCTGTACATCCAGGAAGGCGAGAAGGTGAAGGTGTACACGGAGACGCGGGAGTTTGCGGGGAGAGCGTGAGGCCCACTTGTCAGTTCGCAGCTAATGCAGGAATCTGCGAACATCAGGGCGCTGGGTTTTCCAGATACCATCGAAAATAAATTCGCGGCTGCGCAAATTTCCACGGGCAGGCTGCGACTGTTAAGCTGATTCAACACCTCACCCGAAAGGATTTTTCCAGCTCACGTGAGCTTCGATGTTGTCGGGTGCAACTGTGCACAGCAAACAATGGAGAAACTCTTCAACGTGCGGAGAGCGCTTCGTGCGAGGAAGGTTGCGGCGCGTGTTCACAACGCAATTTGCCGCGCGTACTGTTGGCTCATGGCGGTGACTCTGGTCATTTTTGTCCCGACAAAGCGCGTTGTGAGAAGCTTCGTGTGAAGAGTTTCACCACCATTGGTGCAACTCATAAAGAGACACTAAAACTTGTGTGAATGAGGCATTGCATCGACCCTCAAATGTGCTACTATCGGGACCGTTCAGAAAAGTTTCCAAGCATCCCACGGAACGGTTTCATCCACGTCCCAGCTCGAAGTATTCAGGGGCAGATCATCGGCAACCAGGTACTCGGTTCACAGGATCTGGACGCACGGCGAAAGCTCTGCGCCACGAGAATGCTTTTGCCCAAATCAAGTGAATGATTCCGTTGCGGCAGTAAAATAGGCGATGCAGGTAAGGATTAGATCGATGGCATTTGCAACATCATCCCCGGCAACAGTTCTCAACCCATGGATTCAGATACTCGCAGCTCTCGAAAAGAAAGTGATACGCCAGTCCTTCGAGACCTGGCTTAAGCCGACTCGCTATAGCCATGCCGCGGGCCGCACGCTGTATGTTCGCGTTCCCTCCCCCGAATTCCAGCACATCGGAGACAAGTACGGCGACTTAATTCAGGAAGCCATCGACCTTCAATCTCTCGAGTTCGATGATGTGAGCTTTGTCACAGCCGAAGAGGATCCGTCGATCCCTCCTCCGCGCAAAGACGGCGGTTTTCCGCCGTTGCCTGCGCATGCGCCCACCGCGCCTCCTCCGCCGGTGCGCGGCCCGCAGCAGGAGCGCTTCGACTGGTCGANNCGGCGTCGGCATGGGCAAGACCCATCTGATGCACGCCATCGGACACGAGGTGAAGCGCCGCCAGCCCATGGCAAGCATCTCCTACGTCTCAGCGGAAAAATTCACCAACGAGATGATCACGTCAATCCGTAACGATCGCATGACGAGCTTCCGCGATCGCTTCCGCACCGTCGACGTGCTGCTGATTGACGACATTCAATTCATCGCGCAGAAGGAACGTACACAGGAAGAGTTCTTTCACACATTCAACGCGTTGCACGAGAGCATGAAGCAGATCGTCATCGCGTCAGATCGTCCGCCGAAGGAACTCACGGAGATTGAGGATCGGCTTCGGTCGCGATTTGAGTGGGGCCTGATCGCAGACATCCAGCCACCCGATCTCGAGACCAAGGTCGCAATTCTGCAGAAGAAGGCGGAGAGCGAGCAGGTGCAGCTGCCTACCGATGTGGCGCTGTTTGTGGCCTCCAACGTGCGTACCAACGTGCGCGAGCTGGAGGGCGCGCTGGTGCGGCTGAT
>PLTV01000015.1 GCA_003164635.1 Acidobacteriaceae bacterium | reverse complement strand
GGCAGGCGGCGATGACGGCCTCGCTCACCACGCCGTTGATGGCTCCACGAACGAAGATCGACTGGTCGGAGAGGGTGTTGATCTGCAACTGCGGCGGCAACTGGCCCTTGATGCTCTCCAGCTTGGCGCGAACGCCGCTGATGATGTCCAGCGTGGAGGCCGAGCCGATCTTCATGATGCTCATCAGAATGGCGCGGCTGCCGTCGACGCGCACGATGTTGGTCTGCGGAGGACTGCCGTCGCGCACATGTGCCACGTCGCGGACGTAGAGGACTGCTCCGTTCACCGCTTTGATTGGCAGGTTGTTCAGCTCATCGATGATTTGCGGGGATGAGTTGGTTTCGATCGCGTATTCAAAGCGGTCGATCTTCATCGTTCCGGAGGGTGCGATGATGTTCTGCGCGTTGATGGCATTCACCACGTCGACCGGCGAAAGCCCCTTCGCCTCAAGGGCGTGCAGATCGATGTCCACCTGGATCTGGCGTTGTTTACCACCGTAAGGGAACGGCGTTTGCGCTCCCTCAATCGTTGCCAATTGCGTGCGGATTGTGTTCTGGCCCAGGTCGTTCAACTGCTGTTCGTNNGCGGCTGGAAGAAGATTTTGATGATCGCAATCCCGTTCAGCGATTGCGATTCGATGTGCTCAATATCGTTGACCGTGGTGGTCATGCCCCGCTCGCTGTTGAAAACAATGCGGGTCGACATCTCCTGCGCCGAGAGGCCGGCGTACTGCCAAACAACCGTCACAACGGGAATATCGATATTCGGAAAAATGTCCGTCGGCATCGACGTGATGCTGAATGCGCCAAGCAAAAGGATCAGGAACGCGAAGACGGCAAAAGTATACGGCCGCCGAAGCGCTAGCCGGACAATCCACATCATAGGAAAAGTTCTCGCTCCTGAGCCGGGATTACCGTTCCCTTGCCCATGAACGCAAAGGACTTGAGATCACCCATGTCCGGACGCTCCCGGCTCAATCGGGTTACCGGAACCGCGCGGCAGATACATGCTACCGGTCCGGGGGAACATGCGTTTGAAGTACCAGAATAGTCGAGTCGCCTACCGCGCGCGTCTCTATCGAGGTAGAATACGAAGTCCGAACAAAATCGCCGTCCGCGACTCTACCTATTGACGCTTCTCCGCCGGAAAAGATGCAGGATTGCGGTTTGGAAGGACACTCTGCTGAAACTGGCGATGAGTTTGTGCCGCCACTTGCAATTGGATTCCTTGGCGAGCACCTAGGCATTGAGAATGGACGCAAATGCAATGCAATCTTGCTGGAACTAACCATGGCTCGAATTGGAAGGCAGCGAGAGAAGCTGAGTCGGGGGGGTAAAAATCCGATCCAGAGCCGCGAAACTTCCTCCTAAATCGCTTCGTCCGTAGTAACAGAAAAGTGTCTTTCATTCATGTTGTATCGAATTTCGCCGCAAGGTCGATTCTCTGCCGGCAATCCAAAATAGAAACTCGAAAGCGCAAACATGTTCAGTGAAACCGTTCCGGAAACCCAGCTGTCCCCCGCCGACCCGCCTGAAAAGCAAAAGGCTCGCGGCGGATCGTGGATTCGCACTCTTGTGTACCTCATTCTCATCGGCGGCCTCGGCTTTATCGTCTGGCGTATCCACAAAAATCAGCAGCTCACGGCACAAAACAGCGCCAACCAGGCAGCGGAACTGGCCAGCCAGCCGATTCCCGTGCAGGTGGCTGCGGCCGAGCAGAAGCAGATGCCGGTATACCTGACCGCGCTGGGTACGGTCACCCCCTATATGAGTGTTACCGTCAAGGCCCGCGTCAGCGGCGAACTTTTGCCTGTTCAGTTCACTGAAGGTCAGCAGGTGCGCCGTGGGCAGACCATCATGGTCATCGATCCCAAGCCGTATCAGGCCGCGCTGGACCAGGCCAAGGGCAATCTGCTGCACGATGAGGCGCTGCTCAAAAACGCCCAGGCCGAATATGCGCGCTACCAATCGCTGTTCGCCGCCGGGGTGGTCTCGAAAGAGACCCTCGATGCCGACGAGGCCGCGCAGGGCCAGTACCAGGGCGCCATTGCCGCCGACAAGGCGGCCATCGAAACCGCCCAGCTTCAGCTCGATTGGTGCTCGATTCAGTCGCCCATCGACGGCCGCATTGGACTGCGTCTCGTCGACCCTGGAAATGTAATCACCGCAAACACCACAAATCTCGTTATCATCAACCAGTTTCAGCCCATCGCCGTTTACTTTACGCTGCCTGAGAACGATCTGCCTTCGGTGATGCGGCAACTGGGCGCGAACAGGCGCCTCCTCGTCGACGCTTACGACCGCAATGACACCACGAGACTTGGGGGCGGATATCTGCTCACAGGCGACAACCAGATCGATACCACCACGGGAACAGAAAAGCTGAAAGCGGTTTTTGAGAACCGTGATCAATCGCTCTTTCCCAACCAGTTCGTCAATATTCACCTCGTGCTTGAAGATCGCCCCCACGCCCTGGTGATTCCATCGGCTGCTGTGCAAAGCGGAATTCAAGGCTCCTTTGTATGGGTGAGCGACGCGGCTGCTTCCGGCACATCCGCGTCCGCAACGGCGCGCATTCAGCCCGTGAAGATCGCGTTGACTGAAGGCCAATACGCCATTCTCGACAGCGGCCTTGATCCGGGCCAGCAGGTGGTCGTGGACGGCGCTGACCGCCTGCATAACGGGCAGGCCATCACTGCAACCCTGGTCCGCCAAGCGCCCGCCGCACCTTCGGCGACGCCCCAAGCTCCGGCCGCCGTCAATTCATCGCAGCCACCAGCAAGGCCCCAGTCGTGAGCTTGAGTCCATCCCGGCCCTTCATTCTTCGCCCGGTGGCCACCTCGCTGCTGATGGTGGCTATCATGCTCACCGGCATCATTGGCTACCGGCAGTTGCCCGTATCCGCGCTGCCTGAAGTCGATTACCCCATCATCCAGGTGCTCACCTTCTA
>PLTV01000001.1 GCA_003164635.1 Acidobacteriaceae bacterium | reverse complement strand
TAGGGGTTCAAGTCCCCTCTTCCGCACCAATAACAAAATAATGGATTTAGATGAGGTCAATCATATCAACGGGTGGCCCTTACTTTTTAAAACGTAGTGGTTGCGAGCCTCAGACGCGAAAACGCGCCACACGCTCTACAGTTTTGTGCCCCGCAACTCGACCCATGGCCTTGGTGAGCTCCGCTTTCCACGCGGCAATCGCTCTTAGGTTGATGGCCTCTAGGCGTAATGGCCTCTAGCTCGCCGAGCGGATTCCTGTCGACGTCAACTACAGCGGCCTGGATGTGAGGCTGACTTGGGGCCCACGGGTATTGATCAACCAGTAAATGACGAAGCCCGTCAATCGCTCTCAACGAACCTTACTGACGTAATTCGACTTCGCGAAGGCTATTGCGCGTCGCGCCCATTGCAGTCAGCAACTCCGGATCTCCTAAGCTTTTCTTAGCCTGCCCCGGATATAGGCAAGATGCAACATAAGTAGGCCAAGGAAGATGAACGGAACGTAGAGGAGTGACACCTGGCCTGGCTGCTGTCGAAACGGGATGGCGCGAATGAGTTCCGTTATGCCCAGCAAAACTAAGACTGTACACGCGCCAACCCCGAACATCGAGAGAACACTCCCAAGCTTTAGAGCGGACGAGCTGAGCAAAGTTCCGATGATTAGCAAAATCACGGAACAAGCTCCGAGCAGGTCAAGGACAGCTCCCTCGCCGGCGGCTACGCAGAAAAAAGTAGAGCTGATTGACATCAACAGGGCAAAAATGAAGCTGAGGTAGAACACAATCGTTCCTCCTGAGCTTCGCGATACCAGTTTATGTCTTCTGCAACGTCGAGCCGTTCAAGTCCTAATAAATGGCGCTTCGACCAAGTTGAATTTACACGGTGAGGTGCATCGCTGCGTATGCTCGCCAGGGGCGCCATTGTTCAGCGGTTTGCAGAGCCAGCTTTGCCGTAATAAGTGTTCCCGTCCCCAGCACACGCCGCAATCCCCTATCTCCGGCGGGAAATGCATCCGGCTCACCATAAGAGCGCATCGCTATCCATTGGGCCACACTTTCCTCAACCCCGCATATCGTGCGCAGCAGTTCGATCGTTTCGCCCAGGGGGCGCGAACTATCGAAGGTGAGTTTCTTGTGAGCTACGGCGATGGCGAGGTTTCTGAGGGTAGCGGCACGATCAGGGCTGATTCCGGCTCTTGAAAGATCTGCTTCGGCAAGATCCTCGGAGCGAGGAAAAAGATATGCGAGTCCGCGTACAGAGGACTCGAAGCGGATTCCGAATTGTTTGATGAGTCTGTCGATATCTCCAACTCTCCCTCTACTAGTCAACTTCTGGCCCAGGAGAGCAAGAACAGCGCCTTCAAAACCGTCCCAAACCCCGGGAGCCCTAAGTCCCGGATGGTGCTCTGATATTGCCTTCAATCGCGGGTCGCGAGACAAGTGACTTGCTATCTGGATTGGGTCTGCGCTCAGGTCAAAGATACGTCGAACACGCTCCACAATCTGCGACAAGCCCTCGTAGTTGGGCAGTTCCAGATGAATCAGTAGTCGGGAGGCTGCCTTATCCTGCGTCACACGCAGAACGCCCATGACTCGGCCTGCCTCTATGGTTCTGGCATACGAATCTCTCGATACAACTTCGATGCCCTGGATTGCCCTCCTGTGGAGAAATCCGATCAGATGATCCCAGTCGAATGGCGGACGATAGGGCAAGCGCAACTCTAGTCCCGTTTGGCGCGAGGGCGATAGGGACTCGCCACTCAGGCGACGAAGAGCGCTGGGTGACTGGCCGGTAGACAGGTGAATTGCGTGGTTGAATTCGCGGATACTCTTGAAGCCTGCATAGTGCGCAATCTGTGTAACGGGCAATCTAGATTCATCGAGCAGTTTTCGAGCCAGATGTACCCGTTGAGTAGTCGCGATCTTGATTGGCGATGCGCCGAGGTGCTGGACAAAAAGACGACGAAGGTGCCGTGATCCGATTCCCAGTCGTGCTGCCAATTGATCGACGCTCCCATCGTTGAGTGCACCTTCCAGAATCAATCTGAAGGCACGGGAGACCACGGCGGAACTGCCTAGCCATGCCGGAGTCCCCGGAGCAGCTTGTGGTTGACAGCGTCGGCAGGGGCGAAAGCCTGCCGCTTCAGCCGCCGCCGCGCACGCAAAAAGAACGATGTTCTTTGGCTTGGCAAATGGCACCGGACAGATGTTGCGGCAGTAAAGTCCGGTGCTTGTTGCCGCGGCAAAGAATCGTCCATCGAAGCGTTGGTCGCGGCTGTAAATCGCCTGCCAGCAGATCGCGGGATCGAGGGCCTGCGACGATTCAGAAGCGAAGTTGCGGCCGATAGTTTTCCTTGAGTAAGGGTGTTGGACCGAGATTAGGGAACTCCTGTTGGCGTTCGATGCTGTCTCGCCGGCTGAGTCCATGCGGGAATCCTAGCTACTCCCTCGTCAAAGAGTAGCAATTTTCGGACATCATGCCCACCGAGAGCGCCAATACGTCCGAAAATTGCCAGCAAATGTCCTTGGGTTACCTAAATTCGATTCAGACCACCGAGGAGCGGCCACCATGAGTTTCTTCAGGAACGTTCTACGACGACTAAACCCCTATGACAACATGCGCGGGATTGAAAAGGCTTTGGCGCTTCATCGCAGGAGCGAGGTACGGCCTGACGGGTTGACACTGATCCGGGCAACTAATCGTCTGGAGATCGAATGGCGAGCCCGAGAGATTCACCCTTGGGATCGCGGCCGCGAGCACTCTGAGCATGAGCTTCAATTCACTGAACGGTCGTTCGCCGATACGGATGCTGCCTTATCGCGGCTGTTCATCGCGCTGCCTGAAATTGATGTGATTGACTTCAGGGTAATCCACCCACGCTCCGATATCCGTATCCTTGCTGGCACAGTGGAACGCTCCGCTCCAGTGTCAAGCACTCACAGCCTATCTCCGAGGTCGAGATTATGGCGCAGAGGCGTAACGATCCTACTCCTTGCCATAGTGGCTTTGGTGCTCCTTTCGAGCACAAGTCTTGCCCAAACGCCGACACCGGCACCAAGCCCAGGCGCCGAGGACTCAAGCACCAGCACCGACCTATTCGTGATGATCGGCTCGGACTTCGACCGTCCCGGACTTCTGCCCCGCGCCAACTACAACATCGGCATTGGGCATACCTTCGGGTTCTTGAAGAAAGACCCCTTTGGCGACGAACTAACCTTCGCCTACACGTACGAAAATAGCGGCAGCCACGGCTTTCTTCACACCGACTTCGGCGAACATACCGAGCAGGTGGGGTTGATGAAGAACTTCTCGTTGCCAAAGACGAAAGTCCTCACCGGGTACACCTGGATTCAGGAAGGCATCACCAGTTATACCGGCCATTCCAAAGTGCAGAATCGCCTGGACACCGGCCTGTCGCTGGGCGCAATCGTGCACATCAACAACAATAGTTCGATCTGGATCCAGGAGACCTACAGCAAAGTGGTTACGGTTCCCTGGTACACGACATCCAGCATTGGCTACACGTGCAGTTGGTGAACAGATCGAACCGCTCGGAAGCTCACTCTCCAGCTCACCCGACTACATTACTTCCTTGCCTTCCTCCCGCGAGCCTGAAACGATGAGTGGAGCAAGATGTCAGAGCTTATACAATTCGGTTCCTCTCCATTGCAGCCTGCCTTCGCCCAGCCTTCCAAGCCCAGTACTACCGTGCTCTGGTTGCAGATCGTCACTCTGGCGTGGATGTTAGTGGAACTCGGCGTCTCCGTATTTGCATCCGTGACTGCTCGCAGTCCGGCGATGATGGCCTTCGGTTCCGACAGCCTCGTGGAGCTTCTTTCAGCCGTTGTCGTGCTCCTGCAGTGGAACCCCAAGATACCAATCTCCGAACGCAAGGCGCACCGTGCGTCCGCTGTTTTGCTCTTCGTGCTCGCCTTTGTAGTTGGGTTAATTGCGCTGGGGTCGTTGGTCCTTCGCTTGCAGCCTGAGACAAGTCAATCAGGTATCGGAATCACGATTGCTGCGCTCATCGCAATGCCGATCCTGGCCACTCTCAAGCGCCGCGAGGCTCGCCTCAGCAAGAATGCAGCCTTGGCTGCCGATGCCGTGCAATCCGCTACTTGCGCCTATATTGCGCTCATCACGTTGGCTGGCCTCGCGGTAAACGCTGCCTTCCATATCCCTTGGTTCGATTCGGTTGCCGCTTTAGTGGCCATTCCAATTCTCATTAAAGAAGGCAGGTTCACTTGGCAAGGTCGCGGGTGCGGGTGCTGCTGAGGTTGCGACGGTGCGTGTTCACGCTGACAGGAGCGTGGCTGTTTCTGTTTGTGTGTCTGCATGCTCACGGGCAGACCCCCTCGAAGACGTCCTCCGGCAATCCTCAAAATGCGGGTGAGGACAAAGACCCCATAGCCATTGTTGAGCTTGGCGCATCAACAAGCTGGAATCTCCGCGGAGGTACAGCAACGTTCGCGCCGAATCTTGCCGCAGAGGCGACACCGATCGAGAACTGGCTGGAGCTTGAGGCAGGAGTGTCGCCCTTTTATACTCGCAAGTCAACGGAATGAGACACCGACCTGCTTTTCAAACGGAACCGCAAACGAGTAGGCAGGATCAATCAACGGCTGGTCATGCAAGGGCGTAGTGTGTCCGCCGACGGCTGCGCGCTTCCGCCGGCGAGTAACAAGAGCACAAGAACCGCAAAAAACAGGCATCAGAGCGCCGATCTTCGCCCATGCCGCGGGATTCCGGATATCGGCCTTCCTAACTCGGCATAGTTCAGAGGTTCCTTTGGGTATCCATATACATTGCACGATGGCGCGGTCTCGCGGTCGTCTGCGGGAAGTGGCGGGACGCCAAACTACAGAACTCACCTCTTAAGCTTGCTTAGCGAGCATAGACCAACGCTCGACATCTTGTGCCCGAAATAGACTCCGCATGGTCGCCCCTTTGTCAGTGTGAACTGCGCGCCCATCCCTCGCGACCTGATCGCGTCAGAATTGTTTGGCCATGAGAAGGGCGCCTTTACCGGGGCACTTCAGCGTCGTTTAGGGCGCTTTGAGCTCGCCGAAGGAGGCACAGTTTTCCTCGATGAAATCGGTGAGCTTTCGGCCGAGACCCAGATCGCGCTGTTGCGAGTTCCCGAACCGCTTCCATCGATCTGGAAGTTGGACTGGAGAACATGTCCCCGACCGCACCACTGAACACACCGCTTAGAGATAGACGTATTTCTTGCTTTCCTATGCTACATGAGCCCGAAAGTCATTTGCCCTCCTTCTACCACCACACTGCGACTCAGTGCGGAGCGGGGCAAGAACTAGGTGGTTGGGAGGTTTGTTGGCCAACCCTTTGACTCATGTGCAGTCCGTCAGCTGTAACTCAAGTTTCGCATGCCTGCGAGCCGGATCAACGACCGAGGACCGGAGCCGTAGTTCACATGAAGCCTTTTCTCTGTTAGCTACTCTTCATATGAAGCCGGCCCTGGACGCCGCTGACTGTAATACACTTCGCTTTAACTCACTCTATGGAATCTTCATTTGCACTGCTCGGCTTGGCCATCGCACTGTTTGCTTCGACGAATGTCGACGATGCCTTCGTTCTGATTGGATTCTTCGCAGATCCGAAGTTTCTCGCGCGCGACGTCGTGTTCGGTCAATATGCCGGAATCACCGCTTTGTTTGGAGTGAGTCTTCTCGCGTCGCTTCTTTCCCTGGTGATTCCTCGGCCCTATCTTGGCCTGCTGGGGATCGCNNGTGCAACAGTGGCGCTCGTGACGATAGCGAACGGTGGCGACAATATTGGAATTTACGCGCCGATGTTTGCGCTCCGATCATCCTACGAGATCGCCGTGATTGCGCTGGTATTCGTCGTGATGACGGCGCTTTGGTGCTTCGCCGCACAGTCCATGGTCAACCACCCTAAACTGGGCGTACCGATTCGCCACTACGGGCATCGTGCCGCTCCAATCATATTGGTGGGACTTGGAATCCTGATCCTCCATCAGGCGGGTAGTTTCGGATTGCTGTTAGGCAACGGTGGGCGCTAAAGAATGTTCACGGCCCGCGCCGCCAACAGCACTACGGTCGAAAAGGAGATCAGCGCCTGAATCATCATCAGAATCTTGGCCCATGACGACAGGACCGGAGAGTCAGTCGGCGAGAATGCCGTGCTCGTATTGAAAGCAAGAAACAGGTAATCCACGAACCCCGGACTCCAGCATTCCCCGCCCATTTCACGTTTTGCCTGACTGTTGAGCGTCATCTGCGGAAACAGAAACGCTCCATCAGTATGAACGCCGCGCAGCTCGCGAGCACGGGGGCCGCCTGCATCAAGCCGCCAGTACCATGATGCAAAGACTAGGATATTCGTGATCCACAAGGAAGATGCGGAGCGCAACAAATCCTGAGGAGATTCCTTACGTAAAGGTAGCGCCGCCAGGAGCAGAGCTAGTGACCAGACCATGTCGACCGTCACGATTGAGGTCAGCACATACCCCAGAATCTTGTTGAGACTATCCAATCCACGCTGCCGGGCCCATGCTGTAGGAATCAACAACACCCCAACGACTGCGATGAGCAGCCAACCAGGACCCACCGATAGGGATTCTGGTAGTGCCAGGCGCAATCCACCCACAGCAAGGAGAGCGAGCATTGCAGGCCAGCGCGGTTCTAAACGGGTCGGCGCATTCGTCATGGCTGTTTCCATCGCGCAATGTCAGTTTGACGGAGTTATAAATCGCCTGTCTGACTGAATGAAAGCAACGGTTACCCTGCAGGTCTTTTGTTGAAGTGTGGAGTGGCAATCTTGCCACTCCACACTTCAATTTAACTCATCGAATCACCGCCCAAGAAAGTCATAGTGGCCTGTAGCGGCAACCAGCGGATTGACCTCGCCCGCGCAAGACGTATCCCTTAGCGAGTAATAGCAAAGGGAGATGCAGGTGAGGAACGGAAAAAAGGGCAGGTACACGCTTGAGTTCAAGCAGGAGGCGGTGCGACTGGTCGAGTCGGGCCAGAGCATTGCTGAGTCGGCTCCTCGTCCCCAAAACCAAGATCGTTACCGGTTACACCTGGATTCAGACTGGCCTCACGAGCTTCACTGGATATGCCGACGTCGAGAATCGTTTCTACGACGGCGAGGCTCTCGGCGCGGTGGTGCACATCAACGACCGCAACTCAATATGGATCCAGGAAAGCTATAACAAAATTCCGACTGTCCCTTGGTACATCACAACTGGCATTGGGTATACCTGGAGTTGGTGACAAGGGGCCGGTGGCTAAGTCCCTCCTTGGAAATTTGGGTGCCCTGCTCGCGAAAACCAGCGGAAAAGCATTTTGCGCCCGAGCTTTCGAGGTGAAGTGTGAAGATAGCAAAACCATACCGATTTTAGAATTTCCTTATGTAACTTTTACGTTAATCGAGCGATGATCCAGAAATCTGGACCCAACGGGACGACCTTGGCTGCACTTCTTTGCGAAGTACACATAGGAGAGCACTGTCTCAAGGTTCGCGTTTCTCAGCGCAACTTATGATGTCTCTGCAAAACCCTTGCGATTTCCTTACTTGACCGGGACAAGAATCTGAGATGAGGATCAGCGGCCTAAACCGGTGATCCTTTGTGAGCGCCAACGCATTCTAAGCTGACGACGCCAAGCGTTGAGGAGACTGAATCGAAATGACGATGAACTTCAGGACGGCCATCATTCTAGTAATTGCAATATGCAGTGCTGCCGGGCAATTGTGGGCCCAAGCTCAAACCCCGACAGCCGGTCCTGTGCAGAATTTATCATCGCGCCCAACGGAAAAAGCAGGCCAACTGAGTGCCTTCCTCACGAATCCCCCATCAAATCTCATAGAAACGGCTACGGACAAATCTTCCGACGATGCGGCCCCTGCAAGCCCGGCATCCAAAAGCGGCGAGACTTCGAAGCCGGCTGATGCCAGTGCAGCTGCGCCCGCGTCCGCCAGTGTTGCGCTGAAGAAGGAAGCGGTTATCAAGGAGATCGCCGCGATCAAGCAGATGCAAGATGAAATGAAGGCGCGGATTGCGAAGCTGGAGTCCGAGCTGAATCCGGGCAGTGCATCGGACGATGCGACAAGCGCGGAGCGGGATGCCAGTGCGTTGCGTTCGGCGGAGAAGGGCGAAACGGGCGGTGTGGCTGTTGTAGGTCAAGCCGCAGCGTCACCCGCTCCAGCGGCCGCTCCCGCCACCCCGGAAATCGATGCCCAGGTTACCACGAAGGGAGAGCCATTCCCGGGCGATTGGACCTGGCTCAACAGCAATGGCCATGCAAGCGATAGCCCCATGAGCACCAAGTACTTCACCCCGGAGTTCCGCGCCGATGCGAATTACAGTCTGGACTACAACCATCCCAAGGACGATTCTCTTGGGGGATCGACGGAGACCTTCCGCTCCGACGAGTGGCAGCTTGAGCAGATCAGCGCCGGCGGCGACATCCGCATCAACAATGTGCGCGGACGCATCCTGACCATGGACGGGCTGTTCGCCACGACCACAGTTCGTAATGATGCCAGTCCAAGTCGCGGCCAATGGGATCTCGCGGGCGCATACAAGTATGTCTCCGAGGCCTGGGGCGGGTATCACTGGAATGCGGCTCACGGCGTCAATGTGGATGCGGGCATCTTCGTTTCATACATTGGCCTTTTCAGCTACTACAATTTCGATAACTGGACCTATCAGCCTTCGTTCGTCTCCTCTAATACGCCATGGTTCTTCAACGGGCTTCGCATCCAGTATTTCCCAACAGCAAAGTTAAAGATCGAACCCTGGATCATCAATGGCTGGCAGACTTACGCACGCCCCAACGGCAAGCCTGGCCTGGGCGGTCAGATACTTTGGCGCCCCACGCCTTACCTGGACTTGGTCTTCAACAACTACGGTCTCGGTGAAGACGATATCGGCTATCCGGGTCGCTCGCGCGTTCACACCGACGACAGTATCCAGGTGAAGTACTACGACAAGCCAAACGCATTCTTCGACAAGGCGGCCTTTACCGTAACTGCGGACGCAGGTTGCGAATACGGCGGTGGTCCTGCCACGGGGCCGTACGATCCACACGGCTTCTCTCCTGAAATGGGATCGAGCTCCACCTATGCGGGCGGCGTGAACTGCCACAACAGCAAGAACGGCAGGCCAAAGCAGATGTTCATCGGCACAATGGCCTATGCCCGATTCTGGTTCAAGAAGGATCTCTATGCCGTTACACTCGGCGGCGGTCTGATGAACAACCCAGGGCGTTACCTGACGCTGTTGCCGCCGATCAACGGCGCGACTGCAATCACCGGCACCCCGTACTATACAGAGAACGGTGGGGACCGCGCACAGATGCATGACGGCACCATCACCTTCGACTACATGCCGAGCCAATTCATCACCTTTCGGCTTGAAAGCGGCTATCGCTACTCCGACACGCCGTACTGGACCGGCCGAGGCGGCATCACACCTCCGGCCTTCGCGGGTGGTCCTCCGCTCAACAACGGTCAACCCACGCAATATGCCTGCGCAAGCGGGGCTCCATCCGGTTACGGCTATGGAAGTCTTAGTTCAGCCGAAGCCACTTGCTACAGCTTGGGGAACGGGACCGGGAGCAATACCAGCGCCATATGGTGGCCCGATTTGCGCACTAACCAGACCGTCAGCACGATTGCGATCATGGTCCGCTTCTAGAGCGGGCCGGTCAATTGAGCCGCGCGAGCAAACATAGGCCCGCGTGTTGCGCGAGCATCGCCGGAGGTATAACCAACCCCGGTGATGCCCCCTGAAGTTTATCGAAATACCCGCGGGACCGATCATCTCTCCAGCTTCAGCTTCCGGAGACAGGGCTTGCGGTGTGTCTGGGCAGGGGGCGCTCAACGATACGGAGAATCATATGAAAAGGGAAGTTCTTGGATTTGCCCTCTTGCCAATCGCCTTAGCTGTCTCGCTTACCGTTTTCGGGTGCAGGTCCGACAAGGTCAATGCTGACGATGAAGCGCCCCCTCCAGCGAAAGTGATTTCCGGAGTGGACGTCTCCTTTTTCGCGGTCGAGCATCCAGAACGGTATCCGATCGTTAAGGCGGCCGAATACCAAGCTCCTTCCCAATTGTTCGTAACCGGCACTGTGATTCCGGATATCGCGCGAACAGTTCCCGTTATTTCGCTTGCCTCCGGCCGCGTTG
>PLTV01000141.1:12981-14286 GCA_003164635.1 Acidobacteriaceae bacterium | reverse complement strand
TTACAACAGCCCCAGCGTGCAGGCGCACTACGCGATCAGCCTGGACGGAGGCGAGCTCGCGAAGATTCTCAAGCAGGCGTCGCTACCGGCGGGGACGATCGAGACCTCAGGCACGGCAAACTACCAGCAGAGCGCCGGCCGTTCCCTGCTCGACTCGCTTGAGGTGCACGGCGCGATTGCCAGTCCGCGCCTCGACGTGAAAACAGCCGCAGCGCGCGGTCGCATCGAGAATGTGGCCGGCCATTACTCCCTTGAGCATGGGGACGCGGTCTTCAACGATCTGCGTGCTAATCTCCTCGGCGGCAGCGTTTCGGCTCAAGGTACCCTGATCGATATTGCAGGCAACCCACACAGCAACGTCAAGGCTCTTGTGCAAGGAGTGTCCCTGGCGGAACTGACTCGCACCCTCGGCGCGTCCGCTGAAAAGCTCAATGTTGCCGTTACGGGGAGGCTCAACGCACAGGCCACGGCAACCTGGGGAAAGACACTGGACGATCTGGTTGCGCACGCCGATGCCACAATCGACAGCGACGTAACGGGACGCGCCGTGCTTGCCGCAAAGCTCGGCGAGCCAGATGCCGCCGCAAGCGCTCCGGCAGCAGTGCCGGTGAACAGCGTTCTCCACACCACGTATACGGCAAAGAATGGGCAGTTAGCAGTCGCTGATAGTTATCTTCGAACTCCGCAGACCGACCTGACGATGAACGGCACCGTAGGCCGACAGTCAAAGCTCGGGATTCAGCTTCAGGCGCGCGATTTGCGGGAGGTTGAAACAATCGCGGAGCTTTTCATGCCGCAAAAGCCCGGGCAGCAGCCCGCAACCGGGCTTGGGCTCATGGGAACCGCATCGTTTCACGGCGTTGTGCAAGGCTCGACCAGGACACCGCATTTGACAGGCCAACTCACCGCGCAAAATCTCGCCATCAAGGGGTCCACGCTCAAATCGCTGCGGACGAATGTCGACGTCAGCCCATCGTTCGCGAGCTTGCAAAACGCGGTTATCGAGCCGGCCACGCACGGCCGAATCACGCTGAACGCGAGTACGGGCTTGTCGCAATGGTCGTTCACGAACACGAGCCCTATTCAGTTGAAGCTTGAAGCTTTGCAGCTCAACATTGCCGATTTGACTTTGCTCGCGAATCAGCAAATTCCGGTTTCAGGCACGGTCAGCGCAGGTTTAACGATGCATGGAACCGAACTGAACCCGATAGGAAACGGCAACGTGACGCTTGCCAACGTGATGGCATACCAGCAGCCAATTTCGTCAGCGGAGCTGTCATTCTCGGGCGATGGCCAGCAGGTGCA
>PLTV01000141.1:0-12958 GCA_003164635.1 Acidobacteriaceae bacterium | reverse complement strand
AAGCGGAGGCCTCGTTGCAGATCCCGGCGCTCGTTGCGCAATCTCAGAAGATAACGGGGCTCGCTTTGAACGTGAACCTCGCCGACCATGTGGCGAATGCGACTCTGTCATCTTCGGCGGTGAACACATCGATTCAAGCCAGGGCGAGGGTCAACCTCACCGGAGACTATCTCGCCGATGCAAGCCTCGATACGCAATCAATTCCCCTGCAGCCGCTGCTTGCGATATATGCGCCCGACGACGCCGCAGACGTGACGGGACAAACCGAGCTTCATGCGACACTCCACGGCCCCCTGAAACGAAAAGAGCAGCTTGAGGCCCATCTGACCATTCCTGTGTTCAACGTTGCGTACGGAAAAAATATCCAGATGGCTGCGGCAGCGCCCATTCACGCCGACTACAAGAACGGAGTCGTCGATGTGCAGCGCTCGGCAATCCGCGGCACCGATACCGATCTTCAATTCCAGGGCAGCATTCCAACCACGGGCGACGGGCCCATGTCGCTCTTGCTGATAGGCTCGGTCAACTTGCAACTGGCCCAGCTTTTCGATTCAGGCATTCGCAGCTCGGGCCAGCTTCGTTTCAACATTGACTCGCACGGGACGACCAGCGACACCGATATTGGCGGCGAGATCAATATTGTGGATGCGGACTTTGCCTCAGAAGATCTGCCAGTGGGGCTGCAGCACGGCAACGGCGTTTTGAAGGTAACGAAGAACCGCGTCAACATCGCCAGCTTCCAGGCTACGGTAAGCGGCGGCACGGTGACGGCTCAGGGCGGTATCGCTTATCGGCCCGCGCTCCAATTTGACATGGGAATGGCTGCCAGGGGCGCTCGCCTGCTCTATCCCCAGGGCATGCGCGAAAGCGTAGATGCGAATGTGCGGCTCGCCGGTACGCCCGAATTCGCCCGGCTCAGCGGAACCGTGAATCTTTCAGATTTATCGTTCACCCCTGCCTTTGACCTTGACAGCTTTATCGCGCAGTTTTCAGGAAGCGTGCCAACACCGCCCTCGCAGGGATTTGCGAGTAACCTGCAGTTGAATCTGACCCTGAATTCGACGAGCAATGTGAACCTTGTCAGCAGGACTTTGAGCATTGGCGGCTCTGCTAACCTGCAGGTGAAAGGCACCGCGGCCGAGCCCGTCCTATTGGGGCGCGTGAATCTGACGGATGGAGACATCATTCTCAATGGCAATCGCTTTGTTCTGAATGGAGGCACAATTCAATTCATCAACCCTGCGGAAACGCAGCCGGTGGTGAACCTGTCGCTGAATACCAGCATTCAGCAATACAGCATCGATCTGCGTTTCAACGGTCCTGTGGATCAACTGCGGACCGAATACAGCTCCGATCCAGCTCTGCCGTCAGCCGACATTATCAACTTGCTCGCATTCGGCCAGACGACAGAAGCAAGCGCAGCGTCATCAGCCAGCAGCACCACCAACCAGCAAGCCGAATCGCTGGTTGCGTCGCAGGTTTCGAGCCAGGTTACGAGCCGCATCTCGAAGATCGCCGGCATTTCCCAACTCTCCATCAGCCCGGTGCTGGCAGGCAGCAGCAGCCAGGGACCGCCGGGAGCGGTGATCACGATTCAACAGCGCGTGACCGGAAATCTGTTTGTCAATTTCTCAACCAACGTGGCGTCGACGCAGAGCCAGACGATTCAGGGGCAATACAAAGTCTCGCCGCGCGTGTCGTTCAGCGCCACACGCGATCCGAATGGTGGATTCGGTTTCGATACACTCATCAAGAAAAGCTGGTGAACGGCGCGAAGACCCCCGAGCATGGCTGATATCGTAGGAAAGCCAGCAGAGGAGACGTTCTTGAGATTCGAAGGAGCTTTATGGCCATTGCGCAATCGGACGCGTTAGTCGTTTTCGGCGTTACCGGCGATCTCGCCCACAAGATGATTTTTCCCGCGCTTTATGCAATGGTGAAGCGCGGCACGCTCACTGTTCCCGTGGTTGGCGTGGCCTTGCCAAAGTGGAGTATCGAGCGGTTGCATCGCCGGGTCATCGACAGCCTCAAGCATGCCGGCGGAATCGACAACAAGCGCGCCTTGAAGCAGCTTTTTTCGTTGCTCAAATATGTAAGCGGCGACTATAACGACGACGCAACATTCAAGGCCATTCACGCCGCGCTGGGAAGGGCGAAACGACCCGCGTTCTATCTCGCCATTCCGCCTTCGCTCTTTGAGACAGTCATTCAAAGGCTGGGGAAAGCCGGGCTGGCGCACAATGCGCGTGTGATCGTCGAAAAGCCATTCGGACGCGACCTTGCGTCGGCGCGCCAGCTTAACCAGGTTGCGCAGTCGGTTTTTCCCGAGAACTCCATCTTCCGCATCGATCACTTTCTGGGCAAGGAAGCGATCATGAATATTCTGTATTTTCGCTTTGCGAATTCGTTTCTCGAGCCCATCTGGAATCGGAATTATGTGTCGAGCGTGCAGATCACGCTGGCTGAAGATTTTGGCATTGGCGGGCGGGGCGCGTTTTACGAGTCGGCGGGATGCCTGCGCGACGTGATCGAAAATCACCTTTTTCAGATCATGGCGCTGCTCGCGATGGAACCGCCATCGGGTCAGGATTTTGGCGCGGTACAAACCGAGAAGGCCAAGGTCTTCAAAGCAATTTGCCCGCTCAGCCCTGGAGACATGGTGCGTGGCCAATACAAAGGCTATCGAAACGAGGCCGATGTTGCGAAGCGGTCGGATGTTGAGACCTATTGCGCGCTTCGGTTGTGCATTGCTTCGTGGCGTTGGGAGGGCGTGCCGTGGTATCTGCGCGCGGGCAAGTGTCTTCCCGTAACGGCCACTGAGATCGTGGTGGAGTTGAAGCCACCGCCGCAGAGGCTCTTTTCCGATGCCGTGGAAAAAAACGAGATGCACAATTACCTCCGTTTCCGGCTTTCACCGAATGCCGCGCTTGCGCTCGCGGCCCGGGTAAAGCTTGCCGGCGAGGGATTCAAGGGAGAGCAGCGCGAGCTTTACCTTTCAGAAGAGCAAACCGGCGAAGAAACTCCCTACGAGCGGCTGCTGGGCAACGCCATGGCTGGGGATGGGGCTCTGTTCTCACGCGAAGATGCGGTCGAAGCGGCATGGGCGGTGGTCGATCCGGTGCTGACCAAGCACCCGCCGGTGCGCTTTTACGAACCAGGGTCTTGGGGGCCGAAGGCGGCGGATGCGCTGATCGCGGCCGATGGCGGCTGGTTTAACCCCAGCGCGGACTGAAAACGGAGCTCTTCAAAGGCCTGCGAAGGCGCGAAAGCCATCCGTGCGTTGGGGTTGCGGTGCCTTGGATGCCATCCATCTTCCGGAGGATGGCCGGACCCAACAAACGGATGTAGACAGTTCACGCTGGAAGCGAGGAGAATTCTAACTCGGGGCTGTTCCCGCTCCCGAGGTCGATTCTTGATTCGTTCTTTTCGTAGGCCGGCGCAATGGCGCTCTGTCGCCAGGGTTGGACTCTGTCTCTTTTTCAGCGCCTTCCTGGCGCAAGCTCAAAGCCCCACACCTTCGCAGCCGCCGCTTTATGGCGGGAATGCCGCCAGCACCGAGCCGCAACAGGGCGGTTCAGCAACAGCCGGGGTTTTTGCGCCTGTCCTCGATTCAGAGAGCCGTCCGATCACGGCTGGTGGGTTTGTCAAGACCGGGCCCGTCATCTTCCAGGACATCTCGCAAAAAGCCGGGCTTACCACCTGGACGCATAAAATGGGCACGCCGGAAAAGCCCTACATTCTTGAGACCATCGGCTCCGGTGTTGCCCTGCTGGACTACGACAACGATGGCTGGCTCGATATCTATATCGTGAATGGTTCCACCTACGACGCGCTTAGCGGAAAAACTGAGGCGCCTCATGCCGCCCTCTTTCACAATAATCACGATGGGACGTTCACCGATGTTGCTGCCAAGGCCGGCGTGACCAATGACCGCTGGGGATTTGGGGCAGCCGTTGGCGACTTTGATAACGACGGCTGGCCCGACCTCTACGTGGCGAATTACGGTAAGAATCGTCTGTATCACAACAACCACGACGGGACCTTTACCGACATTGCCGAAACCGCGGGAGTTACCCTGGGTAACTGGTCGACCGGCCCGAGCTTTGGCGATTATGACGGCGACGGGCGGCTGGATCTTTTTGTTCCGGGATATGTCCATTGGGATATGAATAATTTACCGGCGGCCGGTTCCAAGTCCGTGGGCTATGCAAATTGCTCCTTCCGCGGCGCGCAAACGATGTGCGGACCCCGCGGACTGCTTGGCGAACCCGATCATTTATTCCATAACAATGGTGACGGGACCTTTACCGATGTCAGCGAGAAAGCGAAGGTCAGCGACAAGCGCCGCTATTATGGCTTCTCTTCCACCTTTGTCGACGTCGATGACGACGGAAAAGTGGATCTGCTGGTCACCGACGACTCTTCTCCAAACTATCTCTATTTGAACAAGGGCGATGGAACCTTTCAGGACGCGAGTTTCTTTTCCGGATTCGCACTGAATCAAGATGCGCGCGAGACAGCCTCCATGGGCCTGGCCGTGGGTGACTATGCCAACAACGGACGCCTCGATCTGTACACCACCACCTTCTCCGACGACTATAAGACCCTGTATCGCAACGACGGCGAAGGCAACTTTGTCGACATAACTCCGCAGATGGGTATCGCCGAGGGAACCTATCCGTTCTTGAGCTGGGGCACACAGTTTTTCGATTACGATAACGACGGCTGGAAAGACCTGATGTTTGTCAGCGGACATGTGTATCCCCAGGTGGATCATCACGAATGGGGCACATCCTGGGCCGAGCGGCCGCTGCTGTTTCACAACCTGAATCATGGAAAGAAATTTGAGATTATGCCGGCGGTTGAAGGCTCTGGACTTGCCGATGTGATTCCGGCCCGCGGCGCTGCCTTCGGCGATTTGTTCAACGACGGTAAAATCGATGTCGTAATCAATTGCATCGATCACACACCTGTGTTGTTACGCAATGTGAACGACGACCATAACCATTGGGTGGGCCTGCGGTTGATTGGCGGACCAAAGAGCCCGCGCGACGCGGTGGGGTCGACAGTTTATGTGACATCGGGCGGCATACGCCAGCGCGGCGACGTGATGAGTGGAGGCAGCTTCGAGTCGTCGAATGATTTTCGCCTTCACTTCGGACTAGGAGTCACAACAAAAGTCGACAAGGTTGAGATTCGCTGGCCCGATGGCCTGAAGGAGGCCTTCACCCTGCCCGACGTGGACCGTTACTTCTCGATTGAAGAAGGCAAGGGCCTGGTTCCAAGCGTGTATGACTCAATCGCAGCGAAAGCCGGTCAAAGTAAGCCGCCCAGCGCACCGAAAGGTAAGTGATGTCCGAAACGCGTAAGAAGCAGACTTACACTTCTGGCACAGAACGCTTTTGTCTGGAGTTTGCATGAAGAAGACACTTCTCACAGCGATCGTGATTGCAGGGATCCTGCTGGCTGGACGTTGGATTGTTCCCGTGCGAGCCCAACAGGAAAAGGCCCCGGCGGCCGCTGCGGAACAGGATGCGGAAGGCCTCACGCCTCCTCCGGCCTACACACCTCGCCCAAAAGACGCACCGCCCGTCGTGGATACACCGGCACAGCGCGACGCGATTGCCCGCTGGAAAGCTAAAGCGGAGCTGGCTACGCAGACTGCGCGCACAGAGTACAACAAAGAGGTAACTCCGACCTATAACTTCCATTACGGGCCCAAGAATCCATTTACTCCGGGGAACGTGCAAGTGCAGGGCGAGGGATTCCTGCAGCCCGGCGCTTATCCCAGCGCGGAATACTGCGGAACCTGCCATCAGGAGGCCTACAGCCAGTGGCGCCAGGCACTGCACTCGAACGCCTTCCGCACGCCCTTCTATCGCACCAGCGTGAATCTCTTGATCCGCGACAAAACCCGCGGCATCTCGTTTGCGCGGCACTGCGATAGCTGCCATAACCCGATCGGCGTTCTCGGTGCGGCACTGACTGAAGACTCCAAGGTAGATCGCGCCAAGTTCGACTCCGACGGCCTGACCTGCACAACCTGCCATTCTGTTCTAAGTCTCGACTCGACCAATGGCAACTCCAGCGTCAAAGTGGGCGTGCCGGCCGTGATTGTGGATGAAAATGGTGACCGCATCCCGGGCGAAGTTCCCTTCGACATGATCCTGCGCCATCCGGAACGGCACTCCAAGGCAGTGATGCACGACTTCCTGCACAAGCCTGAATTCTGTGCCGCCTGCCACAAGGCCAACCTGCCAAGCCCGCTGAACGACTACAAATTCATCCGCGCGTTCACGGCGTACGACGAATGGCAGCTTTCCAAGTTCTCGCAGCGCAATCCGCTCACGTTTTACACCGCCGATTTCACCACATGCCAGGGCTGCCACATGAAGCGGAATGCCATTTCCCTGCCCGACTACGGCGCGAAGAACGGCACCCTGGTTTCGCATCGCTGGCTGGCGGGCAATACCGCGGTTCCGTTCTACTATGGCTTCGATGAGCAGTTGAACAAGACCATCGAGTTCCTGCGCTCGGGAAACTATTTGAACGTGGATATCTTCGCGATCAAGAAAGCAGGCAGCGACGATTTGATTGCGCCATTAGGTCGTGTCGCATACAAACTTGCTCCCAAAGATACCGTCGATGCGTATGTCGTAGTCCAGAACAAGAATATCGGGCACTCGCTGATTCCCGAAGTGCGCGACCTCTACGAAGCCTGGGTTGAGTTCACAGTGAAAGACGCCTCGGGCGCGGAAATCTACCACAGCGGCTTCCTCAAGCCAGACGGCATGCTTGACCCGCGCGCGCACAGCTTCACAAACCGGCCTGTGACCGACGAGGGGGATTTTGTCGACAACCACAAGGTGTGGACGATTCACTCCGTGGCCTATGACAATACCGTGGCGGCAGGACGCTCCGTGCTTGTGCGCTACCAGTTTCAGATGCCGGCCGATATCAATGGCGAGGTCACTGTAACTGCCAAGGTGAATTACCGCCATCTCCGCCAGAGTTATCTCAATAACATCTTCGGCAAAGATCATCCTGCCTATCCGATCGTCGAAATTGCCTCGCGTACGCGCGTTCTCAGGGTCGGCGAGAACAAGCCCGAACCCGCCGATCCGGCAGATAATCAGGATTGGATGCGGTGGAACAATCTTGGCATTGCGCTCCTCGACCAGTTTCAATACCAGGAATCGGTTCAGGCATTTCACGAGGTCGTGAAACTGCGGCCCACCTATGCCGAGGGCTATACCAACATTGGCCTGACTGAGATTGTGTGGGAGAAGTACGACTCCGCCCGCAGGGCCATCAGCCGCGCGCTCCAGCTCGATCCGGCCAGTGCCCGTGCAGCTTATTACGATGGGTTGCTGCAACGGCGCGCGGGCAACACCGAAAAGGAAATCGCCGACTTCCGCAAGGTCGTTGAGATGTTCCCGCAGTCGCGCGATGCGCGGCGCGAGCTCGGCATTACCTACTATCAGCAGCACGACAACAAGGCCGCGCTCGAACAATTTCAGGCATTGCAGGCCATCGATCCCGACGACCTGACCGCCCACTACAACCTGTCGATTCTCTATCGCCGGATGGGCGAACCAGACAAGGCCCAGGAACAGCAAGCGATGTTCATCGACAAGAAGGTCGATCCGGGTGCGCCCACTTACTCGCTCAACTATCTTCGTGTGCATCCGGAGATCGCAACAGAGAGCATTCCATGGCATATCCATTCCGATATTCTGAATGCGACCCCGGGTCCTCAAAATGGTAAGTAAATTCATCAGTAAGACGCGCATTCGATTCGCAGCCGTCTGGATGGGTGTTCTATTGGCGGGCACACTTTGCCACGCGGCGAATAATTGCCCATGGCTCAATGAAGCAACGGCCTCTGGCCTGCTGGGCGGCGATGCAGTGGGCGAGTTCACCGGGGGGGGCGCAGACCAGCCATCGGAGTGCGTGTTCACGCAGAAAGACGCCACAGCCGTGCGCACGTTGCGCATCCGTGTGCAGGTTATGCCGGACTTCAAGACCGGTTATCAAGCTGCCACGCAGACGTGTGGCACAGAAGTTGAACCCATGCGTGCGATTGGCAACGAGGCGCTGCTGTGCTCTGCCGACGATCGTAAAGGCGCATTGGGAGAGCGTGTTGTGGGGCGCGTGCGCGATCAGATTTTGACCATCACCATGACCACCACGCTGAAAGGCGATATCCACCTCACGCGTCCCATGTTGAAGACGAAAATCTCAACGGCAGCCGAGCAAGTTGCGGGAAATCTGTTCTAACCGCAGCTTGGTCCGATCGCCTCTATCAATATCTCCAGGATTTTACGTCGGCCCCTTCAGGAGCTGTGGCGAGCATGTGGGCGACCATGAGCGGAAGTACGCGCTGAATCCATTCGGCATTGTTTTTCTGCATGGTGTATTCAGCAGGGCCGCCGGTGTAACAGTGCGGCATTCCAGGGCCGTATTGGAAAGTTGCATCGGAGTGTGGATTCTTCGTTGACTCGAGTTGAGTCTGCAACAGGTGTACGGCGTTATTCAAAAAATAGGTGTCTCCGTCACCCACAGCAAGGTGCAGTTTGCCTTCGAGCTTCGGCCCTAGTGTCGCCCAGTCGCGCTTGAGAATCGCGGTCAGGTCGTAGTGCTCGTGCCAGTATTCAAGCACTTTTTTGTCAATGTCGCCGGTCAGCGGATTGATAATGTCCGCGGGGTAGCCGTCGGGGCCGGCGGGCGAGAACACAGCCTGCCATATATCCCACTGCTCGGTGGAACGGCCGTGCGTGCCGAGTACATATTCATACGTGAACTCGCCCCCTGCAGTGGCAAGAATCGATCCATCAGGCTTGCGGTCGGCGGCGATGGCAATGTCTCCGAAATCGCCTTTACGGACGAAGGCATTGGCGTCTTCGTAGAGGTTGATGTTCTGGTAGGCGTGAAAGTCCACGGGATCGGGGCAAGCCGCCCAGGTGCCGTTGTACACGTCGGGATAGAAGACCTGCGTGGCAAGTGCCTCCCAGCCTCCGGTAGAGCCGCCAAACGTGGCCCGTGCCCAGCCCTGTCCGAGCCCGCGGTATTTCTTCTCGATTGCCGGAATGAGCTCCTCGTTGATAGCTGATCCGTACGGACCAACGTTGGCTGAGTCCACGTCGTAGGAATCGTCGTAGTACGGGTTGGCATTCTGCACATAAATCAGAATCACTCTCGGCAGGCGTCCTCCGGTCCAGTCCTGAAAGAAGCGGTAACCGTTTTCCAGTCTGCGGTAGCCCGCAGCCTTCGGGTCGGGCGGCGTGGTGACAAAAGGCACAGGCCCGAGACCTGCGTGGTAGTGATCCTGATACACGACCAGCGGATAGTGAGCATCGGGATGCTCGTCGAAGCCGTCTGGAAGCAGAATCCACGCTCCCAGCCAGGTGTCGCGGCCCCAGAACCGGCTCAGTTTCTCGCTCTTGAAGCGCATGTACTTCAGCCATTTTGCGCCCGGGTTATGAGCAGCCATCACAACAGGGTCTTCATCGGTGCCTTCGATCGGCGGGATCACCTGGTCGAGATTCAACTTGAGCGTCGTTGCGGCTTTGGGGTCGAAGTGGAGCTTGATCGGCTTGTTGAAAGCGTTGCCGGGCTTGCTGTTCCAATGCTGCCCTTCCCCTTTGTCGGGCGCCAGCCACACGGTTTTGCCTGAGGCGAGATGAAATTCCTCGTACACGTTGAAGACAGCTTGGACAAAGTAGTCCCCCGCCTCGAGATCGGCGAGCGAGTGTCGCGGATAGCCGATGGTTTTCGCGTCGACCACGAGCGGTTGTCCCGCGGCAACGCCGTCGGCATCCACGCCAAAGCCCTGCGCGGAAAGATAGTCTTCAGAAAGCTGCCTGCGCGGCTCGTCCTTGTCGTTCTTCGCAAAAACCAGCACGAGGTGGCCATGGAGCGGCTCATTCGCGGGCACCGTCACTTCGATTCGCTGGCTCAGCGCGAGCGTTGCGGTTGCCGTCGTCAGAGCAAGGGTCAAGGCAGGCAAAGTCTTCACTGGGACCTCATTTTTCTCATCGAAATGGGGCAAGTCTATCATCCACAGCCGGTCGTGCCGCATGGCAACCGGTGGCCCCGCCGGGGCGCGCTGCAGAGAGTCGGGACGCAATGCAACCTGACTTCAAAAAATAACGTCCATTCCCTTGGCCGCAGGCAGAGTGAAACACTATACTCGTCTACCGGAACGGTTCGATGAGCCCTTCGGAGCGACAGGATCCGCAACCCGGATTTTGCAGGCAAGGAGCACGACCCATGGCTTCCATTACGCCCATTCACGCAAGCGACCTGGAGTTCGATAACGGCAGCTTTGACGCAGCCGCATTTGCCGCCAATACCCTTTCAAGCTGGCATGCGCTGGCCGGCATCATCGACCATACCCTCCTTAAGCCCGAGGCCACGCGAGAGCAGGTTGAAAACCTCTGCGACGAGGCGGTGCGGTACGGATTTGCCTGCGCGATGGTGAACCCCGTGTGGGCCTCCACCGCGGCCAACTTGCTCTCCGGGACCAGGGTTCCCGTGGGCGTGGTCATCGGGTTTCCTCTCGGCGCCTCGTTAACTTCCACACTGCGGCACGAGGCGGCGGCGCTCACGCGGTTGGGCGTTCGCGAACTCGATATGGTCATTCCCGTGGGGCAGCTCAAAAGCGGCAACCACCAGGCGGTGCAGCACACAATTCACGCCGCTGCGCTTGTGGCCCACCACCATGGAGCACTGCTCAAGGTCATCCTCGAGACGTGCCTGCTTACCGTCGAAGAAAAGCTGCGTGCGGCCGAAATTGCCATCCAGGCCGGCGCCGACTTTCTGAAGACCTCAACTGGATTCTCAACCGGTGGGGCGACCGCTGCCGACGTAGCGCTTCTGCGCGGCGTCGCCGGTGGACGTTGCGGCGTCAAGGCTTCCGGCGGCATTCGCACGCTTGCCGATGTACGCACCATGCTTGAAGCGGGCGCCAACCGGATCGGCGCTTCGGCTTCGGTAGCCATTGTGCGCGAGCTGGGGGCAGAGTAGAAGCGCTGTCAGCTCCCGGCCTGCTGCTTAGCGCGGCGAGGCTTCGCAGGCAGGCGCGGCCCTTACGCCGGTTTGCGCTATCATTCCTATTGCCAGTTCATGTCGACGATCCCCCCACCTCCCGATACAGGACCTGAGTTTGAAGGCGACTACAGGCCGCCCGATGCGGCCAATCCATCGGCTCATCTCGACCCCGTGAATGCGCGCGTCGAAACCACCGACCTGAATTACCTGGTCAGGCTGGCCGATGCGCTCAATACCACGCTCGACCTTGAAACTCTGCTCAATCGCACGGCTGAACTGGTGCGCGCCGTCATTCCCTACCGCATCTTTGCGATTTTTCTTTTGAATGACCGCACCCACGACCTGCGCATGCGTTTCCAGATCGGCCACACCGAGCAGACGCAGCGGACGCGTGTGCCGCTGGGCCGCGGCGTGGTGGGGCAAGTAGCCATGACGCGGCAATCCATCCTCTTGAACGACGTGTCCGCTTCCGATATTTATTTGACTGCAAATCCCGATGTCCGCTCCGAGCTGGCGGTGCCGCTTGTCGCCAAGAACCGGCTGATCGGGGTCATGGATATCGAGAGCGAGCACGCAAATTATTTTCGCGAAGAGCATCTGCATCTGCTCACGCTCACAGCCTCGCGCATCGCCCAGGCCATTGAGAACGCACGGCTCTATACGCGGGTTTCGCGGCAGGCGCAGACGCTTTCCGTGTTGAACGAGGTCGCGGTTGAACTGACCTCGATTCTCGATCTCGATCCGCTTCTTGAACGCGTAGGACAATTGTTGCGGCGGCTGATCGACTACCAGATGTTCTCCATCATGCTGCTCGACGAAAAGGGCGAAGCGTTGATTACGCGCTATGCCTGGCGCTTTGGATACGCGCATGCCCCCTCGCGCCGCATCTCCGTCAACAGCGGCATCGTGGGCGCCGCGGTGCGGGAGTGGCGCCTGATCAACGTTCCCGACGTGAAGAAAGATGTGCGCTACCTTGAGATGAATCCTGAGACGCGCTCCGAGTTAATCGTGCCGTTGTTTTACAAAGGCCGCGTCATCGGCATCCTTGACCTGGAGCACACGCGCCCGAACTTCTTCAACGACGATCACGAGCGCATTATGACCACGCTGGCTGCGCAAGTGGCCATTTCGATTGAGAACGCTCGGCTCTACCAGGCCGTGCGACGCCAGGAGCGCCAACTGGAGCGGGACATTGCGATGGCGCGCGAGGTGCAGCTCCGGCTGTTGCCGCCCAACGCTCCCGAAAATGCCCATGCCGAAATGGCGGTGCGGTTCATGCCGGCCCGCACCATTGGCGGCGACCTCTACGATTTTCTTGATTACGGGCCAGGACGCACCGCAATCGTCCTGGGCGATGTAAGCGGAAAGGCCGCACCGGCAGCGCTGTTTGCGGCACTGGTCAGCGGGATTATGCGCTCGGCCGCCGCGCATGCGCCCGATCCCGCGGAGATGCTGGCTTCGCTCAACGACGCGATGCAGGAACGAAAGCTCGACTCGCAGTATGTATCGCTTCTGTTTGCGCTGTGGAACGACGATGACCGCACGCTGCGCGTGGCCAATTCCGGAGCGGTGCAACCGGTGGTCTGCCGGCAGGGCCAGTCGATCACCATCAAGGCTGAAGGATTCCCGCTCGGGCTCTTCCCCGATGTGACCTACGACGAAATTGCCGTTCCAACGGAACCCGGAGACGCCATCGTTTTTGTGTCGGACGGAATCCTGGACGCCGAAAATGCCAAGGGTGAGATGTATGGCGACGAACGCCTGGCCGGCATTCTGTGCGCAAGCCGCGACATGGCTGCGCAGCAGATCGCCGACATCATCCTCGATGACGTAACCAGTTTTCAGGATGGTCATGACCGCTTCGACGATGAAACCATCATCGTGCTGCGGGTGCGGTGAACTGCTC
>PLTV01000118.1:13071-13222 GCA_003164635.1 Acidobacteriaceae bacterium | reverse complement strand
CGAGAACACGTTTTCTGGGCCGCCTCTGTTTTCAGCGTTGATCTCCATAGTCTCGCTCCATCGGAGCCGATTGCGTGCAGGTTCATGGGAAGCGTCCTTGCTCACCCAAATATCCCGGGAAGTGTAAAAGCGGCGGACCATCCCATTAGTT
>PLTV01000118.1:0-13043 GCA_003164635.1 Acidobacteriaceae bacterium | reverse complement strand
GACTGTTTACTGAGATATAACAGACGGGTGGGCGACAAACCGCTCTTTACGCGGCTTTCGGGTGTGCTTGCTAATGTCGTTCCAGAAAGGTCTGAAAAACGCCCCGAACAAACCCAACAAAATCAATGGCCGATTCTCCCGATACGGCCGTTCCATAATGTAAGGCTTTAGCAACAGACGATAACACGGTTACGAAAGCCACCACTCAAGGATTGGTCGCTCCGTGAATGAGCAGTAGGCCACGCGTCAGCCGTTCACTTCTCGCTGATCTGCCTTTCGGCGCGTGAATTCTGGTGAATCGGTGGCAGGACTGTTGGCTGCAGCGACATTCAACGAACAGCCGCCGGAATTCCGTTACCACCAGATTATCCGGATCGCATCAGCTCATGCGCACTCCACGTAACCCCTTTCAACTCTTCGCGACAACCTCTCGAGAACCCGCGAGATCAACCGTTTTGCCTGGAATGGAACGGGATGACTCTTGCCTTTCCACACCTTTCAGAACGCGAAGCGGAGCGAAAACTGTTGGACTCGCGGCGCTGTCAAGAGCGCGCTATAAACTCCCAGGGAACCGGTCGTGAGGCCGTCATCCAGTGAGTTGGGATTGGTGTCGAACCGGACGGAGTTGGTAACGTTGAACACCTCCCACGCAAACTTCAAGGATGTGCCCTCTCTTATCGACCATGACTTACTCAAGCCAGAGTCGATGCCGAAATAGCCGTCTCCTCGAAAGTTGTTTCTCTCACCGGCTTCTCCGGGATAAGGCAGGCGGATTGGACTTCCGTTCCCAATGATTCCGTTGTTGATTGCAGCGGGGTTCGCGAAGACTTGCGGCTCGCCGTTCTGGTCGAGATGGCGGTGAACCGCGACCGGCGCAGTGCGAACACCGTAGCTCTGAATGCGCCAATCCGTCGACCATCCAGGCTCGAGTAGGCTGAAGGGCAACCCGCTGGTCCATCGCGAGAGCCCCGACAACTGCCACCCTGCAATTACCCCGTTCAACAGACGATTGGCTGAACTGGCGAAAGCCCTGCCGCGCCCGAATGGCAGTTGATAGACCCAGTCGAGTGTGAGCAGGTGCCTGGTATCGAAGTCGGAGGCGCTTCGATTCAAACCCGGGTTCCAGGAATTCAAGATGTTGCTGAATGCGCCGTTGGGTGAGACCAGGCTGGCCCGCTCGGCATCTGAACCCATATCAATTGACTTCGAGAGGGTGTAGCCAAGGTCGAACTGCAGGCCATGACTCGCTGGGTGACGCAACGTCACTTGCCCGGCGTTGTAATAGCTCATGCCGATTGAGGACCATGCATAGAGCGAAGCAAACTGGTTTTGCCAAAAGCGAGAGATTGGATTTCCCTGTGAGTCCGTTGGGCATCCGTAGAGACAGAAAAAGTCGATGTCGGCGAGAGCAGTGGTTTCGCCCGTCGTGTAGCGGTACTGACTCCATTCATTGGTGTAGATAAATTGCGTCGCGCTCATGCCGTTCTGAGCAAGATTCGGATAGAGGTTCTCCCAAAAAGGAATCGCGGGAACCGTTGCGTTGGGATTGCCGTGATTCGCGTCCACCAGTTTCGAAAGCATTGTTCCCGCTGTGAAGTAGTTCATCCCGGAAGTGGGATCGACAAAGTTGACGGGCTCAGCCAGGTCCAGTGATTGCAGCAGGTGCCGGCCCAGTCTTCCTACATACGCGACCTCCAGGGTAAGACCCCCTGGGATTTCGCGTTGAACGGAAAGGTCCATGGCCTCCGAATACGGCGTCTTGATGCGGTTATCGACCGTCCAGGATTGGCCAAAGCTATAGAGCGGCGGGGTATAAGGATAGGTCGAGGTTGTAGGTTGAGGAGGGCCAACGGTGATGTTGGGAAGGTTGCGAATTCCCGTAAAGCGAGGCGCCGTTTCCGCCGTAAAGACGTCCGCAGGATTGGTGAGGCTGGTGCTGAGGCCGAAGGAGCCAAACTGGCTGAAAGAATCGACGATTCCTTCATCGTAATGGTCGTAGTAGATACCAAACCCAGCGCGGATGGCAGTCTTGTTGTCGGGAGCGTAGACGATTGCAAGGCGAGGCGCGAAGTTATCCTTCTGTGCCGGCCAATATCCTGGCTGGTGATTGGCGGGGCCGTTTGGCGCGAATGTCAGGTTGGGTTCATCGATCTGACCGGCAGCTGCGGCCTGCCCGCGCTCTAGATACCATTGGTGCATATTCACAGTGGGCGCGATCTGTTGGCCATTGACCTCGTAAGGCGTTTGCTGAAATGAATAACGAACCCCATAGGTTAGGGTGAGGTTCGGCCGGATGCGCCACGAATCCTGGGCATAGCCTTCCCAGTTGTTGGCTTTGAAGTGTTGGTTGATAAAGGTTCCGTCTGGCAAGAGGCTCCCATTTTGCCCGTGATTGGTGACCTTGTAGTTATAGATATTTGTCTCATTGGTCACCGAGCCCACTAAGTAGGTGTATGCGAAAAGATAAGAGTTCGTGAATCCGCTCTCGACACCCGGCATTCCAATGGTCGTCGGATCGGGGGCGTTGCCCGCCATCGTGCCTGGGTTAACGCTTGCCGAGTCAAACGAATTTTGGTTTGAACCTTGGTCGTTGTAGATCAGTCTCCAATTGGCGCCCACCTGAATGGTGTGCCCGTTCCTGGTCCAGCTCAAGCTATCGATAAGGTGATTCACGGGCACGTGAACAATCGTGCTTCGTGTTTGCGCCTGCACATTCGCCAGCGCAGTAAAGTTCACGTAGTCTCCCGTGCCGATACCGAGTGAGCTATAGCCCTGTCGGATGTAGCCGTAACGCAGATCGTTGACGAGATTCGGCGTGATCGACCAAGTATGCCCGGCTGAAATTCCCTTGTTATTGTCTTCAAGATCGGTGGAAGCAGGCTGCCCGGGGAAATTCAACGTGCCCAATTGCATATCCTTCTGCAGATTGCCGCGAACGAACAGGCGCTGCCGATCGTTCGGTGAATAATCCAACTTCACAATTGAGGTGTTGAGCGAGCCCGGCGCCGGTGAAGAAAAGCTGTAAGAACCTGTGTTGTACCCATCCCCTTCGGTGAATCCGTTATTCACCGGAAGCTGGTTGAAATAGCTTAAGACGTTCGGGTTGGGGCCAGGCCCCCACGGGCAAACTCCGTTTTGAATGCATGGAGTATCCAATTGCGCCACCTGAGATGAGTTAAGGATCTCAGGCGTAACTTCGGTAGCGCCACTGTTTGAGAGATAAGTCACCGAACCACTGCGGAAGAGGGAAGTTGGAACAACTTGGGTTACCTGCTGATTCTCCGCAGTTCTTTGCCCTTCATAGTTGAAAAAGAAGAAGAGCTTGTCCCTCTTGACCGGACCACCGAAGGTTCCGCCAAAGGTGTTGCGGATCAGTTTTCCAGGAATGTTCGGCAACGCCTGTCCAAGTTCCGCCTGCTTGTTAAACCAGTTGTTCGCTGTCGCCAAAGTGTTCCGATTGTATTCGTACATGCTGCCGTGAAGGTGGTTCGTTCCGCTTTTGGTCACCAGGCTGACCTGTGCGCCAGAGGAGCGTCCAGCGTCAGCATTGGCGTCCGTGGTAGTCACGCGAAACTCTTCCGTCGAGTCCAGCGTGGAACGCAAAACTCCGGTAAAGGCGAATCCATTGGTCTGGTCGTTGTCATCCAGTCCGTCAAGAGTTACGTTGCTCTGATCCGATCGCGCCCCAGAGACTGCCCCGCTCCGGCTATCAGTGCTCTGATTGATTACCCGCCCGAGATAAAGGACACCGGGCTGAAGGCTCAGCAAATCCGGAACGTTTCTGCCTTCCATGGGCAGCGCTTCAATGGTTTGATTGCCAACGGAGTTGCCGATCGTTGCGTCGGTGACATTGAGGGTCTGCGCAGTCGCGCTCACGTCCACAGTAATCGCTGAAGCTTGAACACCCAGCGAAAAGTTGATTGTGGCAGGTTGATCAACAAGAATCTCCGCCTGCTTGGACTGATCGGCAAAACCAGCCGCAGAGACCGTGATCAGATATTCGCCAGGGACAATGGGCGAGAAGACATACTCTCCCCTTGCATCTGCCTTCTTCGTGAATTGCTGCCCGGATGCGAGATTTTGCAGATTAACGATGGCTCCCGAAACGACTGCGCCGGAAGGATCGCTGACACTTCCACGCAATGCTGTGTTTGCTGTCTGGGTCAGGAGTGGGGAATACATCCCGGCAAAAAACAGAGATCCTGCAAGCAGTCTGGAAAACATTTTCATACGTCTTACCTCCATAAGTATCTAGGCTTCATCGGTTGCTGGCATTGGTTCGTTTGCAGTTGTTTTGTTTGCACATCCGCTGCGAAGTTTCGAGAAGGCGCTGCCGGTTAACGGTCTGAGAGCGCTGTAGTGGAAGGCGTCATCGTCCCTGCTGTTAGGTCTGGGTTGATGTCGCGCATCAAGGTCGGATAAGAAGGCATCACAGCCATCAAACCGGCTGATAGCAAGGTCGGAAGAGCAAATAACTCAATCCCCTGGGATGTATAGCCGCCTGTCGACGCGTAGAGCCGTCCCATCAGGACCGGCCCTATCGCCGTGCCCGCAGCGAATGCCGTCCATGCCATGCCATAGAGTGTCGAAAAGCGTTGCAGGCTGAAATATCGAGACAATAGATAAGGAGTGATGTCCGATTCGCCGCCCGCTGCAAATCCGATAATGGCGGATCCGAAGAAAGCGGACGGCGTCGAGTTCAGGCTGAGAAATATTACGCCGGCCGCCGTTGCTGTAAACAACAGGAGCGAAACGCGCACTGCGAAAAACCTGTCCAGTAAAAAGCCTGTGATCAAGCGCCCGACGAGTCCAGACGCACCCATCACCGACAGTGCCTGTGCTGATGTCCCGAGGGAGATTCCTCGATCCGTCAACATTGCGGAGAGGTGCGAGATCAATCCGTTAAAACTGACGGAGTATAAGAAGATTGCCGTCACCAGAAGCAGAAACTGCCTGGTGAAAATGGACGACCTGGTCGTTTCGGGCAGGCTCGATTCGCTCCGTTGAGGCAGTGCGCTCTGCGACTCTCTGACAAGCATGGATGCCAGCGGTATCCCAACGGCGAGAACAAGCAGACCAAGCACCGCGTACGCCGTGCGCCAACCATCTTTGCGCAGGAGCCACGAGGCAAGGAGTGGCAGCATCATGGCCCCGCCACCAGCGCCCGCGGAGACCAGCGAAAGAGCCAGGCCGCGGCGCGCAATGAACCATGTTGAAACAGCTCGCGAATACGCCAGTTGCGTGGTTCCATTCCCCGAAAGCCCAAGCAGGACGAACGTCAGGTAGAACCGGGGTAAGCTCGAAGTGAGAAGGGAGAGGGATGCAAATGCAAGCCCAAAAACCACAAGGCATGGAAGGATAGTGCGCTTTGGTCCAACCACGTCGAGAAGCCTGCCAATCAACGGTGAGCAGACGGCGATGGTAATGGCAACGCATCCAAACGCAACAGAGATCTGATCTCGTCGCCAGCCGAAAGCCGCACCCAGAGGTTTGATAAAAAGGCTGAAAGTATAAGGAATAAGTACCGAGTATCCGATCATGACTCCAAAGAATGCGGCCGCGACGACACGCCACCCGGGGTATCGCAGACATGACTCAGATTCCATAGCGATGGGGATCGGTCGCAAGACATCCTTCTCATGAAGGGCTGATGCGGAGTTTAATCAGCAGAAATACGTATGTCTTCGCCTGCTCGGTTGAGAAGGCTGTCCACCGTTTGGAGGAGAAGGTGAGCCAGCACACTCTCCGACCGACTCGGTTAACTGGAGCTATTCATTTGGGCGAAGCTGTGGGGAGAGAGCTTATATGAGTGCGCACGCAGTCAATAGACGCCTATACAATGCGGATCTCTGCGCGAGCACATTAATGAGCACGATCAGTTCGGTGGAGACGACGCTTTGATGGCCTGTTCCAGATCGCCTGGATGGAAACCGAACGGCCCAGGTTTGCTCTTGTAGAGAACGCGGCCGCCACGCCCGATGAGGTAAAGCCGATCAGGCCAGCCCGTGTATGCGGCCTCAACGCGATTGTCGAAACCATCGACCATAGCGGGGAATTTGATCCCTAGCTTGCGCACGCAAGTTCCGGCCACCGCAGCGCGCTCTGCCTCGTCCTTAGGACTGCTAAAGAGGACATTGTCCCGCACATTCGACTGCATCTCCCACACGTCGGTGGGGTGCGCCTCCAGGATATAGATCGCATAGAAATCTATCTTGCTCTGGTATTGCTGAGCCAGCTTGTTCAGAGCGGGAACCTCCCGCCGAAAAGGCGGTCAGGTATAACTGCCAAACACCAGAACTACGGGGCGGTCTGCCCAGAGGGACGCCAATTGGGTGGTAGCGTGGTTGTCCAGCTTCTTGACCAGAAAGTCGGGCGCACCATCGCCCACATTCAACTGTCCGTGGCGCGCTCTCATCCAAAGCGTCTCGAAAGGAAGCACGAAGTAGGCTGGCATGGGCATCTTTGCCATCACATGGCCAAACACCTCGGGCGGCTGGTGCATTGCCCAGTTCACATAGGCAACAAGGCTGATCCAACCGGCAAAGCACAAGGCCGCGAGGCTCACAGCACCGAAGCGAACTCGCGTTTTTGTCGTGCTGTTCATGGCTCTCCTACTTAGTCAGCCCGTTCATTTCAAGATAGCCCTGCGGAGCGATTCCAAAAGCATCCGCAACTCGATTGAAGAAGGCGAACATCGCGGTTATGTACACGGCCTCGGCGATTTGTGGCTCGGTCCAGCCATGATCGCGAAGCTTCTGCACATCTTCTTCGGTGGTGCGATATGCTGCTTCCGTGACCTTGGTTACATAATCGAGCAATGCGCGTTCGGCGGGAGTCAAGCCTGCTTCGTCCAGGTTCCCGGCCGCAATCGCCTGCACTGTTCCTTGTTCTGCTCCCTGAACACGCAGGAAGTATGCATGCGAGTCCAGTCAATATGGGCAGCGATTGAGCCACGACACCCAGCTTGCGATCGCTTCCTTGGTCCTGCGATCCAGATGCCCATGGGAAAAATGGACAGTATCGCCGAATTTCATCACGTCGCGCAGGAAATCGGGCCGATGACTGAAGCACTTCAAGATACCCGGCATCTTTTGCCGTCCGGATTTCGCGCGCCACTCGTCGTAAACCTGGGCGACCTCTCCGGTCGCATCGGCATCTTCAATCAACTTGATCTTGGTTTCGTGGTCTGCCATGGCTCTGCGAATCTCTGTGCGAATTATTCGGGAGTATATCACGGCACGAAATGGATGCGAATCAACCCTCCGATGGTGCAGGGGCTATAGAACAAGTCGATGATCGCCCTGCTTCCGTGTGATCCGCTGGCGATCAAGGTACTCAAGCAGCGGGATCGCATACTTGCGCGAAAGCCCAGTGAATTGCTTGAAATGACCGACGTCCATCCGGCTGCCCCGAAGCGGTGCGAGCCGACCGGCAAGCTGTTGAAGCGCATCGGAGTGGACGTACAAGTCATCACTGCCCATGCGCACGATGGTCTGATCGCGCTGAAGCAAAGTCACCAGGCGCCGCATTTCGGCCTCTTTCAAATTCAGCTTGAACATCAGCTCCGGGACGGAAGGCGAGGCGAGGCCAGCCGTCTTGTACGCCTCAGCAATCGCCGCGAGCCGTTCGGTCTCGGCCCTCGAAGACTGTGATCCCTCGCTGAAAAGGGAAACTGTTTCGCCCCGCGTCTGCACTTTCTTCTCGCTTGCCAGACGGTTCATCACGAAGTCGAAGACCTGCGGGCCGAGAGACATCTGGCTGCGTAGTTCAGAAGATTTCACAGCATGACCACTCTGAAGAAGCGACATGATCGCTGTCGACGTTGCTAGAAACTCTTCGCGGGACAAGAGTACCTCGTTCGATATAAGCATTAGGTCGCCGCATTCAACTGCTGCATCTACATGACGGCGCACCGCCTCCACAGTCAAACCAACCTCATTGGCGAGCGCATGCAGGCTAATGCCATGTGCACCGCGGCGCCCGGTTCGCAAAACTAGCTGCTGTGTAACTGAGCATGTCTTCAACTGCTCGAGCCAGGCAAGCGTCGCGGATTTCTTTTGGCGAACTTCAGGATGCGAATCGATCACGCGGCCACCGCCGATGGTGCCCGCCGGCGACGGTTGACGTAGCACAAAGCGGTCCCCAGGGACCAGGACAATCGGCCCCGAAAGTTTCATGCGAGCCAAGCGAATCGAACCCGGCTGCACCGCTTCATACCCATATAAAGACACGCTTGCCATCGACTCGGCGGTAAAGGCATGGAAATGAACGCGCGCACGATGCTTCAACGGATGCGCATCCGAAAGGAGTCTTATCTCCACATCAATCGTGTTGACGGTCGAAAGAGTATTCGTCTCAACCAATGTCTGGCCGCGGCCGATCTTATCCGCATCAATCCCCGCGAGATTCAGTGCAACCCGTGTCTCGGCTTGAGCCGATTTCCGTCCCTGTCCATGCGTTTGCAAACCACGCACGCGAACCGCTCTGCTTCCCGGTTCGAGCTGCAGAGTCTGCCCTTCGTGGATTTGGCCCGACAGAAGTGTTCCTGTCACAACCGTCCCAAAGCCTTTCATTACAAAGGAGCGATCAAGCGGGAGGCGCGTGGGCACGTCGGTATTCTTCATTTCTACTCGCGTCGCGAGTTCTAGAAGGCCGGTACGTAGAGTGGCAAGGCCGTCCCCTGTAATTGCACTGACTTGCACAATCGGAGTGTCTTTATTGCCAAGAAATGTCCCCCGCAGGAACTCCCAGGTGGATTTCGTCACGTCATTCAAACGGATTTGATTAACAGCGTCCGTCTTTGTGATCACCACAATGCCCATCGAAATGCCAAGCAACTCGCAGATAGCCAGATGCTCGACAGTCTGTGGCTTCACGCCTTCGTCAGCGGCAATCACAAGCATGACTGCTGCGACGCAACCCGCGCCTGCAAGCATGTTTCGGATAAACAGGCTGTGGCCGGGAACGTCGACAAAGCTGATGCGAACCGGCGATCCATCAGGCGAGTTCATCTCGAAAGAGGCGTAGCCGAGATCGACGGTGATGCCGCGTCGCTTCTCCTCGGGAAGCCGGTCAGCATCAATGCCCGTGAGCGCACGCAGCAGAGTCGTCTTGCCGTGATCAATGTGGCCGGCAGTCCCGATGACCACCGACCTGGCAGCGTTCGTCATTCAGATAGTCCCATAAGAGTGATTTGCCGTCCTGAGTTCACAGGGTCTGCAACATCGATGCAAGTTCCGCATCAAAGCGCGGTGGCACGGTCCGCAAATCCAGAAGAACTAAGTCATCCGCAATTCGGCCGATTACTGGCGGATCGAGTTTGCGCATTGTGTCTATCAGTTGAGCGGCATTCAACGACGCGTGTCGCAGAGAAATTGCGTAACTGGGAAGAGATGCCTTCGGCGCGGTTCCTCCACCTACAAGACTCGCCACGGGAACAACTTCGAGAACCAGGTTTGCCGAACGAGTGCAATCAACCACATCGCGGCACCTGCGCATCAACTCTTCAGACGGGATGCTCAACATGCGCTGTGTGGGAATTGAACCGTCGTCTTCAGCAAGATACGCAAGCAGCGTCGCTTCGAGGGCCGCATAGGTCAGCTTGTCCACGCGAAAAGCTCTCAGCAGCGGATTCTTACGGATCCGCTGTATCAGGTCGATTCGGCCAACAAGAATTCCGCACTGCGGACCGCCCAGTAACTTGTCTCCGCTGGCTGCAACCAGGTCTACGCCGGACGCCAACGATTGCCGCAGGCTTGGCTCTCCGCAAATACCAACATGCTCCAGAGAGCCAATCAGGCCGGTCCCCAAGTCTTCAAACACAGGTATGGTTGACCGTTTTGAGAGTGTAATCAGTTCACCGAGCAACGGCCGTTCCGCAAAACCTTCAATGCTGAAATTTGACTGATGTACGCGGAGTAAAAGCACTGTATTTGGACCAAGCGCCCGCTCGTAATCCGCCAATCGGGTGCGGTTGGTGGTGCCAACCTCGATCATCACTGCCCCAGATTTCTCCATGATCTCCGGGACGCGAAATCCGCCGCCAATCTCAACAAGCTCGCCTCGCGAGACAATCACTTCCGACTTCTCTGCAATGGAATTGAGCGCAAGCAGAGTGGCGGCCGCACAGTTGTTGACAATCACGACTCCGCGCTTGATGTTCTCTCCGGTGCCCCCAATATCTTCGGCAAGAACGCGCAGCACGAGGGCCTCAACATGATCGTCCCGTCGGCTACGCAAGCCGTTATCAAGATCGAACTCAAGATTACAGTAATCGCGTGCAATCTCAACAACATGACGAAGCGCCGCATCGCTTAACGGTGCGCGCCCAAGATTGGTGTGAAGAATCACCCCGGTTGCATTGATGACCGGGCGCAGCGAGTAGCGCATTCCCAACACCAAGTGATCGGATATTGTTTTCGGCAATTCGTCCACGCACTTTTGCAAGCTTGCTTCCGTATGAATTCCGGATGAGACTTCCTCACGCAACACCGCCACGGCAGCGCGGCACGCCGTCAAAACCACCTCGCGAGTGTATTTGCTTTGCAGTGCCTGGCAAACCGAAACCAGTAAAAGCTCGTTCACGGAAGGCAGCAGTCGGAAGAGTTGTTGCTGCGTCGCGTCCTTTTGCTGAATATCTGTCATTGCCATCGGCGTCACTTCTCGACCAGAGTACCCATCATCGCAGAACGATGGCCGGCGTGCCAGAACCCTCGACAAAACGGCTTGGGACGCGGCCAATGATCGCAGCCGGTATCGCACTGGCTTGAAGCGATTTGAGCAGTTGCGGAGCATGCGTTGAGGCTACAGAGACGAGCAGTCCACCCGACGTTTGAGGATCGAAAAGAAGCGTGTAGATTTCCTCTGGAATGGCTGTCCCGGCCGCAGACTGCACCAGGCACTCGGCGAATTCGCGATTCGAAATGAGACCTCCCGGAATCGCGCCGGCGCGAACAGCATCAATTGATCCTTCGATCAACGGTACAGAGGCGGTTTCAATCTCCAGGGTTACTCCACTTCCCAGAGCCATCTCACGTCCGTGGCCCATCAGTCCGAAGCCGGTAATGTCGGTGATAGCATGCACGCCTTCACAACCTGTCGCAATAGCCGCTGCCGCTCCATTGAGCGTCGTCATCGACTCCACGGCTTGTCTCACCCATTCCGATTCCGATTTTCCCTGCTTCAGCGCTGTCGTAATAACACCAGTGCCGATGGGCTTAGTCAGGATCAAGGTGTCCCCTACAACTGCACCGGCGTTCGTGAACACCCGTTCTGGGTCAATGATGCCAGTTACCGCGTAGCCGAATTTCATCTCCGCATCGCGTACCGAATGCCCGCCAACAACCGTGCAATTGGCTTCAACCATCTTTGCCAGGCCGCCACGCATGATCTGCTCAAGAATTCCAAGATCTGCGTCAGGGGGAAAGCAAACAACAACTAGCGCCGTAAGTGGGCGTCCGCCCATTGCGTACACATCGCTCAATGCATTTGTTGCTGCAATCTGACCAAAGGTAAACGGATCATCGACCAATGGAGTGAAGAAGTCGATGGTCTGAACTAGCGCCTGGCTGGGGCCAATACGAAAGATGCCCGCATCGTCTGAAGTTTCGAAACCCACGAGTAAATCGGGATTCGTTTGCGCAGGAAGTGCGGACAGCACCTTTCGCAGGGATCCGGCAGGAAGCTTGCTTGCACAACCGCCTGCTTTCACCTGTTGAGTCAACCGCACTGGTTGTGAGGTTTCCAAAGTCATTCGCTAGCCCCTGTTGAGTTCAATATTGCGTGTAAGATGAGCATTGAAACTTGTCCAACGGAAGTGCGTAGAATCCGGTGATTCTCCCGGTCTTCAAAACCGGCGGTCGTTCTTAACGGGCGACGGTGTGTTCGACTCACATGCACTTCCGCCATGTGCTGCACCGCCTCAATTTGTCAACGCTCCAAACCTGCGTTCAATCCAGAATAGCTTCTTCGGCCCGCTCATCCTTATCGGAGAGACCGATTCTTTGCGAGCGAGCAGCAGATAGTCCGCCACCCTGCTGCGATTGTTCAGCGTATGTCTTCAATTATTGGGAGGGGTCTCGGTCTCCATCCATTGATGGAGGCAAGATGGACGGGACAGATCGATGACTCCGCAAACATTTGACCCAGGTACGCTATCACTGAGGTCAAGGCCGCACATGAATCGCGGGGAGCGGTATCTTGATGCCGGGGTTTCTACCATCAGAGTGTGGCGAGCAAACCTTGGTCAGCTATCTGCGCGACGAAATCCTACGGCCTCAAGGCGACCCAGGGAGATCTGAGTCTCGCTGATTGTGGCAAGTTGATTCACTTCAAGGCGCTTTTCGACCGCCGCGAATTGATCTCCAAAAATTGCGCACTCTGAAATCTGAGCCACCCAGCGCCTGCATTCCGGCCAGGTTCCAAATCCTTCATAGATTGTTTGCGCTTTTGTGGTCTCTACCAGAAGAACACGGATGATCGGATCGCTTTCCGGGCCGTGGATGCGCATGAAATGAACGCGGAAGAACAGTCGATTTGTCGGAGGGGCATTGTTCATCGAGGAGAGCCAAGTTTCATGCCGTTTGAAGGGAACTGGAGGGTCACTTACGGGTGACCCCTCAGTTTGGATTCGCTCGCCGGTTAGAGTCTTCCTCACCGGGAACGAGGACTTCTGTTTGGTGCTGGCTGAAAAGAATTAGAACCTCACCCTCGCGCGAAGCTGGACCTCACGACCTGGTGTGGAGACTTCGGTGATACTGCCAAAACTGGACGTATTCACGAAGTGGTTGGGTGTTCCGAGGTTGGCATGTGGAGCCCCATCAGTGCTGAAGTTTTAGGGCGAACTGAAGGACACGCGGGGCCTGCGCCTCCGTGATCTGCCCGAATGCAGGCGAGTTCATGTCGAATACGGGCGGGATCAGATTCACGTGGTTCGTCACGTTGAAGGCTTCCGCCCGGAACTGAATTCTTGTCTTCTCACTGATCGCAAAGCTCTTGTCGAGTGAAGCGTCCAGACTGCCGTAGGCAGGGCCATCGACGCTGTT
>PLTV01000294.1 GCA_003164635.1 Acidobacteriaceae bacterium | reverse complement strand
GCCAGTTTCTCCCTCGAAGCAAGGGAGATCGTCCACAGGTTATCCCGGCGGGATCGAAGAACCTGGCCTTCGTCGGGCAGTATTGTGAAATTCCAGACGACGTGGTGTTCACAGTGGAGTACTCCATTCGCTCTGCGCAAACGGCAGTCTATTCATTGCTTGGGCTGGACCGAAAGGTGCCGCCTGTATACAAGGGACAATTCAATCCCCGCGTATTGCTGGAGGCTTTTCTGGCCTTGCACGAAATTGGCGTCTAGGTCCGAGGATTGGTTAGCAAAACGATCAGCCAGTTAATCCGGGAAGGCTGTTGAAACGGGCATTACAGCCTCTCCATCCATTCGTCCAGGAATCCAGCGCTTCACATGAGAAACCTGTCGTTGGATGTTGACAAACTGAAAATCCAAGCATGCAGAAAAGGAAGCGAATGACACAACGAATGATGAAGGCAGTTCTACTTCACGGCTACGGAGACGTCAGCCGACTCTCGTATGAAGATACACCGATGCCTGTGCCGGGAACCGGCGAAGTGCTGGTGAAAACGATAGCGGTGAGCATCAATCCAATNNATGCCGCTCGAATTTCCAGCGATTCTTGGCCGCGACCTCTCGGGTGAGATGGTTGCCCTCGGAGAAGGGGTCAATGGATTGAAAGTGGGTGAACGCGTGTTCGGCCTGGTGAATCGCTCCTATGNNAGCCTGTGGATCTGGCGCGCACTCCCGAGAATCTTGACGGTATCGATGCGGCGGCATTGCCCCTTGTATTGTTAACGGGCGCTCAGGTGATTGAAAGCGGCATTCGACCAAGAGCAGGCGAAATCATTCTCGTTACTGGTGCAATCGGAGGTGTCGGCCGAACTGCTCTCCACGTCGCTAAACAACACGGCGCTTATGTGATTGCAGGCGTTCGTTCCAGTCAGAGGGTGGAAGCGGAAAGCCTGGGTGCGGATCGCGTGATTGCACTGGACGACTTGAAGGAAATTGCCGGCTTACCAGAACTCGATGCCGTCGCCGATATGGTGGGGCACGAGACTATTGACCGGATCCTTCCTCGCATCAAGAAGAACGGGGTGCTGGCAACCGTGCTCGGCGCGCCGCCTTCCACGCAGGGGCGCGATCTGCGCGTTGTGCCGATCTGGGCACAACCCGATTCAGCGAGATTGGAAGAGCTTGGCCGGGACGCGGCACGGGGATTGTTTTCCATCCCGATCAGCAAAAGGCTCAAGCTTTCGCAGATCCGGGAGGCNNAGGCGCAGCAACTGGCGGAGAAGGGCGGTATCGGGAAGATAGTTCTTATCGCGTAGGAACCTCTGAACTTCTGCAGTCGAAAGACGTCGAGAGTCTTCAGAAACTGCGGCACCGCCATCTCTTTCCGCGCGACTGGCCGATCGTCAATCTGACGAAGACAAAAAACCTGGCACTATCGTCTTAAGTTTTCATTCTCATTCGCGGTCACGATTCGTCGCCTAGGAAAGCAAAAACTGTTCCCACACGACCATTCGCTCTCAACTTATGGTGTCCAAATGGGTGTGGAAGGGATGCAATGAAGAATACTCTCGAAAGCTCGAAGGATAAGCTGGCAAATGACCTGTGCATGCAGTCGACCATGTTGGGGAGCGGCGAGAGCGTCCGGCCGTACCTGGCACTCCAGAAGGCCTCGATTTCCTTTGGATCGAAACTGGGGCTCGACGATGTGACCTTCGCGGTCATGCCCGGAGAGACGGTCTGCCTCATGGGGCGCAGCGCAGTCGGCAAGTCAGTATGCTTGCGAATCCTTATGGGATTTCTCAAGCCCGACTCGGGAAGAGTCATTGTCGCGCACGAGGACATCACAGACTTTTCTGACCAGCAGCTCGCCCACATTCACAAAAGGGTGACGATGGTATTCCAAAGCGGCGCACTTTTTGATTCACTCACCGTGGGAGAGAATGTAGCGTTTCCGCTGCGAGAGCTTGGCGGGGTCAACGATGCGCAAATCGACGAAAACGTCGATTTCATGTTGGACATGGTCGGAATCAGGGCTGAACGCGATCGTCTTCCCGCTGAGATCTCTATTAGGATGAGGCGGTCGGTCGCAATTGCGAGGGCGATTGCGGAGAAGCCCGAGGCTGTGCTCTATGACGAACCAACCACGATGGTGGATCCAATGATGGGTAGTCCATGCAGCAGAATAGCCCTTATCAGTTCCTTCGTCACTTCTTTCCCCCCGCAATTGTGTCGATTAAGCCACTATGCATCAGCGCATTCACTATAGGCTTAGCAGAGCGTGCCCTTGCATCTTCTAAGTGGCCGTAGCCTGAGAATCCAGCCGATCATCGCTAAGGAACTCCTGGATGTGAGGCTCGGATGAAAGCTCCATTTCCGCGGCTGTGCCAAAGAAGAGTGCCTTTCCCTGGTCCAGGAAGAGAATGTGATCAGCGAGTTTTTCTGCAAGCCGGGTATCATGCGTGACCACGAGACTGGTCAGTTTGAATTGGACCTTGAGTCGCGCGATCAGGTCGCCCAACCGACGGACCTGTCTCCCGCGAAGCACCGATGAACTCACCGATCTCCCCGTGCGTGAAGGAGCAGGATTCGCACTTGCTCATACGCTCTTGTTCGGTCCAAACACAACTCGCGCGTCACATTCTTGTAGGCAGCAGGGTGACGCAGCAAAAAGCCTAGAAAGTCTTTCCGGTCAATCGATGCTATCTTGCAGGGTTGGAGAGTTTCCGCAGTGATGTCATACCTGCTTCCGGAAAGGGAAGCCGCGAGTCCTAGAGTATCTCCGGGGTCGGCGATACCGAGGATCAATCGCCTTCCAGCGCTCGAATTCATTGAGAGCATCACCTGTCCTTCCATCAAGAACAGGATGATGGTGGGCATTTCCTGCTCGGCAAATGGAATCGTGCTGCTCGGACGGTCAAATACTACTTTAAGTGCGGCAAACTCATACTGAGCTTCAGAGGAAAGTTTCTCAACCAACACCCCATCTGCTGAGGGATCGCGGAAATAACCAAGGGCTTTTGCAGACACCAATCGCATCGGATTTTCCCAACTTCTCGTGTTTCCTTTGACTGTCTCAGGTAGAAGTATCGGGTCCACTTTCTGTCTATTACTGCTCACTCTTGCATATGAACGCCGGAGAGGAGCGCTAAGAGTCTTCGAAACCCGCGAAAGGATCAAGGATATGAGCAAAAGTGATCAGTTTGGACATTCTCGGTTCAGCTAGCCTGACTACGTTCGCCAAACGTCCTTACATCATCGCAAGCTATCAATGCTGCTGCGTTTGAGTTGCAATCGCAGGACCAGGACGAATCCCGACCCCTATAAAGAAGGCTTAGGCGCGAGATGCTTAGCTCCCTCGTCGCATCGGCGACAGCTCTTGAGACGATCGACGAACGCCTACTTCGCTGCGGTATCAGCCGCCGATCATTCCTTGTGTTCTGCTCCAGCCTGATGATCGCAGCGCCTTACGGTCTTGCGATTACGGCCAAGACGACGCCGGAAGAAGTTGCCGCCGGCCTCGGAAAAGTCACGCGTCCGCCGGTGATCTGGCTTCACTTTCACGACTGTACCGGTTGCACCGAAACGCTTCTTCAGACTTCGCACCCAGATTTTGGCGATCTGATTCTGAACGTCATCTCGCTGGAGTATCACGAGACCCTGATGGCGGGCTCGGGCATGCAGGCCCGACAAGCATTAGATGAAGCTGTGCAGAAGTATTCCGGCAAGTTCATTCTCGTTGTGGGGGGAACGATCCCCACAAAGGACCAAGGGATTTACATGAAGTTGGCGGGCCGGCCGGCCTTGGATATGCTGGACGACATCAGTGGTAAGGCTGCCGCGATCGTCGCGATCGGTTCCTGCGCGTCGTGGGGCGGCATTCCATCCGCAGACCCTGACCCCACTGGAGCTGTGGGTGTGGCCGACCTTCTTCCGAAGAAGTCGATCGTAAATATCCCCGGCTGCCCGCCTAATCCTTACACGTTGCTTGGAGTGCGGCTGCAATACGCCGCCGATGGGACTCTACCGGAGATGGATGAACAGCGCCGTCCAAAGTTCGCTTTCGATCGCGATATCCACGAGCACTGCCCGCGGCGGGCGCACTTCGATGCGGGCAATTTTGTAAAGCAGTACGGCGACGCGGGACATCGTGAAGTCCGGTGCTTGTACGAGATGGGCTGCAAAGGGCCGGATACGCATGCAGGCTGCTCGACGCGGCACTTCAATGAGATTCCAGATGTATGGCCCATCGGCATCGGCGCGCCCTGCATCGGTTTTACCGAAAAGAGCGTCGCCTTCCGGGTACCGATGTTTGAGGTGGTGAAAATTCACACCATCGCTGCGCCGCCGACTTCTTATGCGCCGATCGATACTACTCGCGGAACTATCAGTCCGCTGGCAACGGGGCTTGTCGGCATTGGAGTCGGCGCTTTGGTGGGTGCCGGGTACGATGCCTCGCGCAAGTTCTCTAAGGTGCAGGATGATGAGAGCCCGCCCGGCTCTGCCCCACCGGGTTCGGGGCCCGTCACAGGATCTGGCACGAGATCGGGAGCTTCTCTATGAGCGTTGCGCTGCGCCGTCGCCAGGCCTTCAAAGTCATGATCGGACTTGGAGGAACAGCCGCGAGTGCGATGCTGCCGGGGCCGGCACAAGCGGAAAGAACCGCGGCTAGATCCGCGGAGAGCACGACCGAAGAACACCCGGCGCATCCCGTGGCGCCGCCCGATGCCATCGCGATGCTCTACGACAACACCATCTGCACTGGCTGCAAAGCATGTATGCCGGCTTGCAATGAAGCTAATAGCTTGCCCACGGACACTTTGCTATCTGGCGGGATCTGGGACATGCCGTTGGGTCTGAACGCGAAGACGAAGAACATAGTCGAGCCTTATCAAGACCCGCAGACCGATGAGTTTGCTTTCGTCAAGAAGCAATGTATGCATTGCCTGGACCCTGCCTGCGTCACCGGGTGTCTATTCGGGGCGTTAGTCAAACAGGACCTGGGCGCTGTGACCTGGAATAGTTCTCTGTGCATAGGTTGCCGTTACTGCGAAGTGGCGTGCCCCTTTGAGGTTCCTCAATTTCAGTGGCAGAATTGGAACCCTAAAATCGTCAAGTGCGAGTTCTGTTACGACCAACGCCTCAAGGAGGACCTGCAGCCGGCCTGTACCGCCGCCTGTCCTACCGGAACTGTAATCTTTGGGAAGAGGTCGGATCTGCTTGCTCAGGCAAAGGAGCGGATCTCAACTGCTCCGGACAAGTACTTTGAAAAACGTGTGTACGGGGAGTATGAAGCCGGAGGGACGCAGGTGCTCTATCTATCTAGCGTTTCCCTCCAGAAGATAGGTCTTCCCAAGCTCGGCTCAACCTCGATAGGTCACTACGCAACCAAGGTGACATCCGTCATCTACAAATGGCTTGTCGGCCCTGTGGTCGTTGCCGGCATTTTCGGTTTCTTCATCAGACGCAATTGGGACCGTCACGAGTCAGAGAGACTTGAGCACGAAGAGAAGACGGGGTATCCCGATCAATTATGACAACCACCGAACCCACCGCCGACAAAAGAGGAACGACCCTCATCAATCACTGGCAGTGCGGCGTGCCTGTGACGCAGGGACCGGTGCTGACCCCATTCCTTCTTCTGCTCATCGGAATCGCGGCTCTTGGCCTTGCATTGGCTGCTATTCGATTCTTCTCTCCGCTAGGCCCTTTTTCAGGAATGAACGATGTCTATGCCTGGGGCATCTGGAAGACTTTCAATGTCATGACGCTGACTGCCCTCGGATCAGGGCCACTGGCATTGGGCATGGCGGCATGGGTCTTCAATCGCCAGAAGCTCCATGTTGTCATGCGCACCGCGCTTGTCTCAGGATTTCTGTTTTATGCGACCGGGTTAATAGCCCTCGGCTTCGACGTTGGTCGCCCGTGGAACTTCTATAGCGCACTGATGCCTTGGCGATGGAACTCGGAATCGGCAATGCTCGAAATCTCCATTTGCATGCCGCTTTATTGCGCGGTCTTTCTATCGTTCGAAATTCTCCCTCTGATCCTGGAACGGGTTTACTACACAGGAAATGAAAGAGCCCGCGTCATCCTGTGCCGCGTCGCGCCCATGGTCCGTAAGGCCTACCCTTTCGTGATCGTTGGAGCCTACGTAATTCCGCTCATGCACCAATCCTCTCTCGGGGGATTGCTTTTGCTGGCTGGGACCAAAATGAATCCGCTGTGGCAGTCGCCAGTGCTGCCGCTGCTCTACTTGGTTGCCGCTGCCTTGTGCGGGTTTGCTTTCACGATCCTTCTCCTGATGATCGTCTGCCTTCGGTACTCCCGCGATCTCGATGCGGGAATTCTGGCGGAGCTAGCCAATCTGCTGTCAGGTGTTTGCTTCGTCTTCCTTGCTGTTCGACTGAGTGACCTGATCTGGCGAGAACAGCTTCGCACCGCATTCGCTTTCGACAGGATGAGTCTGCTGTTTCTGGTTGAAAGCGGACTGATCCTTATCCCCGCGCTTGCTCTACGTTTCCAACGGATTCGCGAGACGCCTCGGGCATTACTGAACATGTCGGCGCTGGCCTGCCTTGGCGGAATGCTTTACCGCTTCATCCCTACTTCAATCGCTTATATGCCTGCGCGCAGCACGGCCTACTTCCCGTCGGCGCCGGAGCTGGTAATGGCTGCGGGGTACATCGCACTTGGGTCCGTGGCCTTTGTTCTTGTAATCAACTATTTTGCCGTTCTGCCCGGAGAGGCGAGCGCCTGGAATCACACGTTTCGCCCGTTTGGCTGGCCGCGTAAGGCAGCTGAATCCTCGCCTGTGATGCCGGACGCGACGGGCGTCACCCTAGAAAGAGGGATCTGATGGCACGTATTTCGATAGACCCCGTGACGCGCATCGAAGGGCATCTACGCATTGATGTCGAGGTCGACGGGAGCAAGGTCAACAAAGCCTGGGCGAGCTGCACGATGTGGCGGGGCCTCGAGGCAATCTTGCGCGGCCGCGATGCTCGTGAGGGATGGGTCTTTGCGCAGCGATTCTGCGGTGTCTGCACCACGGTGCACGGAATTGCTTCGGTGCGCGCTGTGGAAGACGCGCTCGCACTCGATATACCGCCGAACGCGCAATACATTCGCAACCTGATTCTGATCGGCCATGCGCTGCACGATCACATCGTGCATTTCTATCATTTGTCGGCACTGGACTGGGTCGATGTAATGTCCATTCCAAAGGCTGATCCGGCACGCGCAGCTTCCATTGCAGAGGGCTCCAGTTCATGGCAGGGAAATTCCCGGCGCGCACTTGAGGCCGTGCAAGATAAGGTGAAAGGGATCATGGCCGGAGGGCAGCTCGGGATTTTTTCTCACGGCTACTGGGGCCACCCCGCGATGCGCCTGAGTCCGGAGATGAATCTTATTCTCTTCGCGCACTATCTGCAGGCGCTGGAGTTTCAAAGGAAATCTTGCCAGGTCGTGGCGATCCTAGGTGGCAAGACGCCCCACATTCAGAATCTCGCAGTTGGCGGAGTCATGAATGCGATCAACCTGAACAGCCTTGCGACCATGAACATGGACCGCCTGGGAATGTTGCAGGGGATCCTCGAAGACCTGATTCCGTTCGTTCAACAAGTCTTCTTCGTCGATACCGGTTTGCTGGCGGCTTCCTATCCAGAGTATTTCCATTATGGCCGCGGTGTCGCCAACTATCTGGCCGTACCAGATCTTCCACTCGATGCAAGAGGAACCAAATTCGATCTTCCCGGCGGCGTCATCATGAATGGCGATCTTGCCTCCGTGCGGTCCATGACAAATTGGAAGGATGAGCCGTTTCGCAAGGCCATCACCGAAGACTCGACGCACGCGTGGTACCAGGGAAGCGGTCCCATTGAGCCTTACAAGGGCGAGACTACGCCGGACTACACCGACTTCAAGGAAGATGCAAAATACACATGGGTCAAAGCACCGCGCTATAACGGAAGTCCGATGCAAGTCGGACCACTCGCCAATGTACTCGTTGGCTATGCATCCGGCCACGCCCTCACGCGCAAGTGGACCAACGCGGCATTCGACAGGATATCCGCCGTCCATGGGTTGAAGGTACTGCCCAACGAGATGCAGTCGACCATGGGTCGCTATCTCGCCAGGGCCATTCGATCCGCGATGCTTTCAGAGCTTGCGCTTGAGCATCTGCAATTGCTCACCACCAACATTCTCAATGGAGACGACACCACCTGCAACGCGCCACAGTTTCCGTCAGGCGAAATCATGGGGATGGGTATGCACGAAGCACCGCGCGGCGCGCTCTCGCATTGGGTTGTGATCGATAAGGGCGCTTTCACAAATTACCAGGCCGTTGTGCCCACCACCTGGAATGCGAGTCCGCGCGATCAGAACGGGGTCCCAGGACCTTACGAGACTTCTCTTATTGGAAGTCCCGTTGTAGACGCTGAAAAGCCGCTAGAGGTCCTTCGCACCGTGCATTCCTTTGACCCTTGCATGGCATGTTCCTGTCACACTCTCGATGCGACCGGAAGAGAGATTGCACAGGTAAAAGTCCAATGAAAAACGTGGAGCCCTCGGAACATCGCGCTGTATCTGTCATCGGGCTGGGGAATGTCTTTCTCGGCGACGATGGCTTTGGCCCCCTTGCGGTGGAGACATTTCGCTGTCAGTATGAGTGCGGTCCAGAGGTTGAAGTGCTCGACCTGGGCACGCCGGGCCTTGACCTGGCGCCATACCTCTATGGCCGTGAGCTTGTGGTCATCGTCGATGCGGTTCATTCAGACTTTCCAACCCGAGCTGTATCGGTGTTTTGCGAAGACGATTTCGCCTCAAGCCGATCCTGTCTTCGCATCACCGGACACGATCCAGGCCTGTGGGACACTCTCACCCATCTGCGTCTTGCCGACTGCGGTCCTACTGAACTGATCGTGGTTGGCGCCGCGCCTGAGTCATGCGTATTCGGAGATGGCCCGAGCGCCGCCATGTTGAACCTTGCAGCAGAAGCGGCAGCTTCCATAGCGCAAGTTCTCACGCACTGCGGCGTCCGCTGCAATCATCGAAATGCAGCGCCGCGACCTAATTTATGGTGGCTTCCACTTAACCCGCTGGAAAGCCTCGGCGTTCCGGAGGCCCACGTCAATGCATGAGATCTCCATCATTGAGAGCATCCTCGAAGTAGCGGAAGAAAAGGCTCGCGAAGCAGACTCACCCTCCATTACAGTCATCAAACTCCGCCTTGGCGAGTTCACGGCCATCGCTCGGGAGGCCCTGGAGTTTGCCTTCGAAGTTGCTCGGCTGGGAACACTGGCTGAACACGCTCGTCTAGAGATCGAAGTTGTTCCAATGGTCTTGCATTGCGTCGTGTGCGACGCCGGGACTCAGCCAACTAGGGCGATGTCTCTCATCTGTCCCCAATGCGGTTTTCCACTGAAAATCGTCTCTGGCAAAGAACTTCAGATTGAATTCATCGAGATCGAAGAGCACAACCCCTGCGTCCACCGCGGCTGCCTTACATGAGCCACGATGCAAACACGCAACACCGACGTCTTCGCATAATCCTTGAAGGGGCAGTTCAGGGCTTCGGGCTTCGTCCAACCGTGTATCGCGTTGCCCAATCCCTGCGGCTCACAGGATTTGTACGGAATGTGGATGCGGCTGTCGAAATAGAAATTCAAGGCAGCTCTGAGCGAATTGATAGATTCCTGTCTCAGCTTGATGTTGAGCGACCGGCAGGTGCAGTAGTGACGACAGATAGTATTGTGCGAGTCGCATCGTTAGGCAACCTCTGGTTTGAGATTCCTCCAGATATAAAGGGTGTATCTACATCTTGCTCTGAATCCACGAGCACGCAATCAAGAGCAGTCGCTTACATAAAATCGCAGGATGATCGCTGATCGGTCCGATGCAAATGCGGCCGAGCGGGATCTCCGGACGAAGCGTGGACCGAAATATGCATAGCAAAACGCCGATGGCCACTATGACCGAATCCAGCAACCGCTAGCATTGAGGCGTGGCTGGTGACCGAGAACCGAGCATGCTTCAAATCGATCCGAAAAGAACGTGCGCCGTCGATGCGCTCGACCACAGGCGCGGTCAAGAGGAAGAGCCTGCCGTCTTGCCCTGAGTTATTTACACCCTGCGGTAGTTTGTCGGGAGTCTCCCATGTTGGTCGTCGATTTATCCTGTTCTGGTATTTCTAAGATTGGCTCCGACAGGTTCTGGTTGAGAGCGGTAAACCCGATCAGCGTAGACAGTCAAAATCCGAGGGAGACACCGAGCCTTTGGCGTCCTTTGCGTGTGCGCACCTTTCGCAATCTCTTGATCGCGGATGGGGTTTCCGATGTGGGCACTTTCATGCGAAGCGTCGGCGCAGCGTGGCTGATGGTATCGCTGAATGCCGGACCCCTCTATGTTGCCCTCATACAGACTGCAAGTGCCCTACCCTTTTTTATTCTCGCCTTCCCAGCCGGCGCACTTGGCGGCATTGTTGACCGCCGCAAATTGATTCTAATCAGTGAAGTGTGGATGGATGGCGTTGCGATTGTGCTTGCGGGTGTGACCATACGGGGAGCGCTTTCTCCAATATTGCTCCTGGCCCTGACGTTCGCTCTTTCTTCGGGAGACGCCATGGAATGCCCGGCCTGGGGAGCGGTCTTGCCGGAACTCGTTTCAAAAGACGATCTCCCAGCCGCTGCTGAGCTCAGCGGCATTGAATTCAATTTGGCCAAGGCCGTTGGGCCGGCCCTGGCTGGTGTAGTCATCGCTGTAACGAGCGTCGGAGCCGCCTTTCTCGCGAATGCGGCATCGTTTCTTGAGGTCAACTTTGTCATTGTCCGATGGAAGCGGCCTCATCACAAACGCACGACCCACCGGAGACAATAGCCGCGGCAACAGTCGCGGCTATTCGATACGTCCGGTATTCAACCACCGTCCGCACTCTTATCTTTCGATCCGGAATACTCATGTTCTTCGCCAGTGGATTTCTGGCGTTGCTGCCCTCATTGGCTCGCGAAGTAAGCCGCAGTCCAATGGGTTACGGAATCTTGCTGGGGTGTTTCGGATTTGGAGCGTTACTCGGTGCCGTGGCGATGCAGCGTGTTCGCGCTCGGTGGTCGGCGGAAATTGTGGTTTCGGGCGGCACACTGATATTTGGCCTCATGACGATAGCCACGGGCGGTGTTCATGCACCGCCGCTGCTGGGAGCAGTCATGCTGGTCGGAGGGGATGCATGGATCGTCTTCATCTCGCTCTTCAACGTGCTTATTCTGAACCACACACCAGACTGGGTGCGCGCTCGCGTGCTCGCCGTTTCGATGTTAGTGTTTCAAGGCGCCGTGGCTGCCGGAAGCGCCGCCTGGGGGGCTCTGGCAGCCAGAACCAGCATCCGTTTCGCCTTGGTGCTTGCCGGTGTGGGAACGATGACCAGCGCTCTGACCGGTCTTTTCCTGAACCTTCCGGACTCAACCGCTGATCTGACACCCTGGACTCATTGGCGGATGCCCACCATACTGGAGCGGGACTCTGCGGCGGACGACGGCCCAATCATGGTCACGGTTGAATACTATATTGACACAGAACAGGTACCAGAATTTCTCAAGGCCATCGATAGGTACTCCCGCATGCGGCGTCGCGATGGCGCGTACCGGTGGGGGAATTTTCGAGATATGGAGAATGCAACCGCAACCTGGAGGTATTCCTCGTGGACTCCTGGTCGGAACACCTTCGCCAGCATGAGCGCTCGAGCCAGGCGGATCGTGCAGCGGAGCAGCGAGTACAAAGCCATGCCCGTGGAAAGCCGATTGTACACCATCTTGTGTACGCGACAGGGAACAACGCAGACCCTGAAGCAGACCGCCGCCCGCCACTACAGGGATTATAAGAGACGCCAGAATACCATTTGAATTTGGATGGTAGTCGTGTTCGTCCGCGCGACTCTTCAACGAGGCTCGGCCGAGAGATGGTACGGAAAGCGCTCTCGACACCATCGGCAGGAAGCACAAGCTTTCATGAATTCTGAAGACGCGGCAACTGACGGATAATGCCGCTATCGGCCTGATACTTCTCACCCGTAGGTCCATCGGCGATGTTGGACCCGAAGGATGATGAAAGTCTTGAAGTGTTCGAGCGATGGCGCACACTGTGTGCAATACCGACCAGAGGATGCTGGCTGGGGAGAGTTCAATCAAAGTATCGCACTTTTTCACAAGGACTCATTCCATGGCTTCTCTGTTAGACCCCATCCAAATCGGCGACATCCAACTGCCGAATCGGGTCATTATGGCTCCGCTTACTCGCTTGCGGGGCACACCAGAGCACATTCCAACACAACTGATGGCCGAATACTATACACAGCGTGCCGGTGCCGGCCTGATTATCTCCGAGGGCATCCCGGTTTTACCGCAGGGCGTCGGCTACGCCAATGTGCCGGGGATTTGGTCGCCGCAACAAATCGAAGCCTGGAAGTTGGTGACGAAGGCAGTGCATGGGGCAGGCGGGCGGATTTTTGCGCAACTCTGGCACGTGGGGCGCATCTCAGATCCGCGATTTCTTGAAGGCAAACTGCCGGTTGCGCCAAGTGCAATCCGTCCTAAGGGCATGTGAGCATGGTGCGTCCAGTTACCGATTATGTGACGCCACGCGCACTTGAGACGTCTGAAATTCCGGGTATCGTCGAGGCCTTCCGCAAAGGAGCGGAGAACGCAAAACTTGCTGGCTTTGACGGTGTGGAGATACACGGGGCCAATGGCTACCTGCTCGATCAGTTCCTGCAGGACGGGTCCAATCATCGTTCCGACGCATATGGCGGATCGATTGAAAACCGCGCCAGACTCATGCTCGAGGTCGCCGATGCGGTGGTCGCGGTTTGGGAGGCCAAGCGCGTGGGCATGCATCTGGCGCCGCGCGGCGATTCTCAGGATATGCATGATTCAAACCCGCCGGCAACGTTTGGCTATGTCGCGCTTGAGCTAGGCAGACGCGGGCTATGCTTTCTGTTTGCGCGCGAGTACTTCGGACCCGANNGTTTACATTGCGAATGAGAAATACACACTGGCACAAGCGAATCAGGTCATTGAGGATGGTGAGGCGGATGCGGTAGCCTTCGGCCGGCTCTTTATCGCCAACCCCGATCTCCCAGTACGATTTGCGAGAGATGCCTTGCTCAACGTTTCAGACCCAAGCACTTTCCTCACACCGGGGCCGCATGGCTATACCGACTAACCTGCTCTGAGTGTGTAGCGGAGGAATCAACGCATTCATGGTCAAGTGGGTCTGCCGGGATT
>PLTV01000069.1 GCA_003164635.1 Acidobacteriaceae bacterium | reverse complement strand
CCAAAGTTCCTTCGAAATCACTCTGAACCACGATCAATCCCATGTGACTTTAGAGATTTTTGCTTGAGTCCGGTTTGCATCTAATTTTGCAAGTTGGACTATGATTCGAACTCATCGGACACCCGGCATCGTGCCGCAACCAGGTTGGGACGATCCATCGAGGAATGTGATGTCAAGTTCTACCAAAAACTCGCGTTTTGCCGAGCAGCCTCGAGTCCTGCTCCCAGGAAGTGAAAAAGCCGCGCCAGCGCATGCGGTCGATGCCCAGCCTACACCGCCTGACAGCAAGTTGACCGTGTCGGTCATCGTCAGGCGCAAAGAACCCCTCCAGATGAATCATCACAGCTGTCCACTGCGCATTACGCGCGAAGAATACCGGGAGCGGCACGGCGCTGATCCGGCAATTTTCAAACTGGTCAAGGCATTCGCACAAGATTTCAACCTCACGGTCGAAGACGATTCGAGCGCAGCGATTCGCCGCACTCTCAAGCTCACCGGCAGAACCGCCGATATCCAGAAGGCTTTCGGCGTTACGCTCGAACAGAAGACCATTGACGGCGTCGAGCATCGCGTGCGCGAGGGCGGCATTCATCTGCCGGCCGAACTCGCCGATGGTGTTATCGCAGTGCTCGGGCTCGATGACCGTGTCCAAGCCAAGCCACATTTTCGGGTAAGAAAGTTTCGTCCGGCAACCTCCGCGGCGCCGGCCAGCTTTACTCCGCCGCAGGTTGCGCGGGCTTACCAGTGGCCGGCAAAAGCAAGCGGAGCGGGCCAGACCATCGGGATTATCGAGCTTGGCGGAGGCTATCGCGAGGCCGACATTACCGCCTACTTTCAGTCGCTGGGGCTTACTGCACCGACTATTACCGCTGTGCCAGTTGATGGGGGAAGCAACGATCCAACGACGGCGAGCGGCGCTGACGGCGAGGTGATGCTGGATATTGAAGTTGCGGCCAGCGTGGCGCCGGGGGCGAAGATTGCCGTCTACTTTACGCCCAATACCGACCAGGGATTTACCGACGCCATCACGACCGCCGTTCACGACACAGCGAACAAGCCCAGCGTTATCTCCATCAGTTGGGGCGGGCCGGAGTCGAGCTGGACAACCCAGGCTATGACTGCTCTGGACGCAGCCTGCCAGTCGGCCGCCGCACTGGGCGTCACCATCACAGTCGCCGCCGGCGACAACGGATCGTCGGACGGTGGAACTGGAAATAACGTGGACTTCCCTGCCTCAAGCCCGCATGTTCTCGCTTGCGGCGGGACGAAGCTCGACGCCAAGGGAGCCACGATCAGTTCTGAAGTGGTGTGGAACGAGCAGGCGAGTAATGAGGGCGCTACAGGTGGTGGCGTCAGCACTGTGTTTGCGTTGCCGAGTTGGCAGGTCAATGCGAAGGTGCCTGCGCCGAGCGGCAGCAAAGACGGACGCGGCGTGCCCGATGTAGCCGGGGACGCCGACCCTGAAACCGGGTATACCATTCGCGTCGACGGACAAACCATGGTGATCGGGGGGACCAGCGCCGTGGCTCCGCTTTGGGCAGGGCTGATTGCTGTGGCCAATCAGCAGCTGGGCACACAAGTGGGGTTGATTCAGCCGGCCATTTATGCGGCGGAGGCTGCCGCATCGTTCCACGACATTACGCAGGGCAACAACGGTGCTTTTACTGCCGGCCCGGGGTGGGATGCCTGCACGGGACTTGGCTCGCCGCTTGCCGATACGCTAATTCCGCTGCTCGTACCCGCGGGGACAACCAGTGTTCCGCCGACGGACCCGAAAAAGCCGGTGAAGAAAAAGAAGAAGGAATCGGCTTAAGGGCAGAGGAAGTGGCTTTACTCGCTCTCGCGCGGGACCTGTTCGAGAAGCCGCTTCCAGGTTTTCTGGTTTTTGCGGAAGCCGCGCTTGAGGTCTTCGAGCAGGCGTTCGAAATCGGTGTTGGTGCGCAGGTTGTTCCACGCTGGGTTCTTTTGGAACCACGGATAGTTTTCGTTGCCGAGATAGATGGCGCGCCGCAGCCAGTGCAGAGCCTCGGTGGAGTCGCCGTCCACGGCAAAGTAGGAGGCAAGCCGATAAGCCATCTCGCTGTCGGCTTCTGCCGCGGCCAGGGTGTCGTCTTTCAGCAACGCCGCGGCGCGCTCGCGCTGTCCGGCCTGGACGTAGCACAACGCCAGGGTCGGCACGGCAATGCGCAGCGAGTCATCATCGCGAATGACGCCCTCGAGAATCTCAATAGCTTTTTCCAGGTTGCCCAAGCGCATTTGCTGATAACCGGCCGACGTGCGCAGGAGCGGGTGCAGCGGTTCGAGTGCCAAGCCTTTTTCGAGTTCGTCGCCGGCCAGCTCGATTTGATTCTGGTAGTGGTACACGCGCGCCCGATGGTTATAGAGAATAGCCGCGCCGGCGGGGTTCAACTTGAGGGCGCGACTGAACTGGAGCAGGGCTTCGTCGTACATGCCATCTGCGCGCAACGCCAGGCCGGCCACGAGGTGCACATTCCAATCGTTGGCTGCGCTGGCCAGCAAATTCGCGATGCCGTGCCGCGCCGACTCCTTTTCGCCGCGCGAAAGCAGCATGTAGATGCGATAGAGATTGGCCTCAATGGAAGCGGGGTCGAGCCGCAACGCCTCATCGAAAGCGCGCCGGGCGTGCATGACATGAATCTGGCCGCCAAAGCCGTGGCGCACATATTGCAGTTCGGCAATTCCCAGCCCGCACCAACCTGCCGCGAACTCGGGATCTCTCGCCGTCACGCTTGAGAACAGTGCGTGTGCGCGATCGAGACCGCCGCGCGAGCCCGTGCGCACCATGAACGAACTGAGCAGCGCCCTTGCCTGCAGATACTCTTCGCTCACCCTTCCCGGGAGGGATGCCTCGCGCGATCCGCCACGCTGCGCATCCACAGGTCCTGCGTCCATGCGATCGGCCGCAGAGAGCCCATGCAGAGCCGCGAACACTTCGTTCGATATCTCGCTCTGCACCGCGACCAGGTCGAGCGACGCCACGCGGATGGCGCCGCCCGAGCGCACGCTCTGCGATGCGACATCGAGCAATTGCCAGTTCAAATCGAATCCCTCTTCTGAGCGCAGAAAGTTGCCTGCCAGCACAAACGAGACCAGGAGCTGCTTGCCGACGGCGAGCGGATCCATTTGCGTCAGCGGCATGTGCATCAGCGTACTCGATGGCCTCACAACAAGCGCGGGAATCCGCGCCAGCCTCGCCGCAATCGCATCTGCCAATGCGAAGCCGTAGAGTGGCGCCACCTCGGTGGCGCCCAGGTTCGAGAAGGGTAAAACGACCAGCGAGTTCTGCGGAGCACGATCAACGGCCGACTCGCGAAAGCGTTCAGCAAGCATCGAAAGAAACCCCGTGTTGCGCTTCTCCGCCTCGGGCCCCGTTGTGGGCAGGTTCGCCGCCGCATCTCCGGGAATGATGCCGGTTTCGATCTGCTGTGCCTTCATCATCGTCTTCAACGCTTCGCGCACTTCGGCCGCCGAAGCGTAGCGTGCCCCAGGAGTCTTTTCAAGGCAACTGGCGATCACGCTTTTCAATTCGGGCGAGATTTCGGGGACAATGCGGCTCAAATCCTCAGGGTCGGAAAACTGGATGGCACGGATGACCTGAAAATCTTCAGCATCGGGCCGTGCGAAAGGATGACGGCCGGAGGTCAATTCAAACAGAATCACGCCCAGTGCCCACACATCCGACTGCACGCTGGAGTGTCCCGTGACAAATTGCTCGGGCGCCATGTAGCGAATGGTGCCGCCTCGCGCGGTGTAGGTCGCGGCGACCGATGCATCCTTGGCGAGCGCCGGCTTGGAAGGATCGAAGCTCGCTTCCTCAGACGGCAGTCTGCGGGCAAGGCCGAAATCGAGAATCTTCACCAGTCCGCCGTCGGTCAGCATCACGTTTTGCGGCTTAAGGTCGCGGTGAAAAATGCCGAGCTGGTGTGCGGCCTGCAATCCATCCGCAATCTGAATTCCGACCGATAGCACAAGTTGAAGGCTTGCCGGTCCGTGCGCGATCAGGTGGTCGAGCGACTGACCCGGAACATACTGCATAACGATGTAACCTTCGTCACCGCTTTCTCCTACTTCGTAAATCGCGCAGACGTTGGGGTGCTCGATCGCCGAAGCCAGCCGCGCTTCGCGCAGCACGGTCGTTCGCAACTGCTCGGCCGAGAGCGCTCCCGTGCGCAAAATTTTCAGTACAACCGGCCGTTGCAGGAGCGTGTCGTTGGCGAGGTAAACCACGCCGCTGCCTCCGGCACCCAGCTTGCGGAGAATTTCGTACTGTTCGATGCTTCTTCGCTTCATCTGCCTCAAGTTTACGTGCCGAGACACAAGGAAACCCTCAAGACCAAGTGAATTCCGGCGAAGCATCGCGAATTGAATCACTTCCCCAAAGTCGGTAGTACATTCTTCGAGAGCCGCCAGCCTTCGAAGTGACGCGCTCTCGTGCTTTACTCTCTCGCTGTGCCGTGCGTTTGAAGTCCGGTGAAAAATGCGAGCTTTCCACAAGGGGAGAGTCTGCTATTTTCTTACAGAGAATGAGCTGCTGGTACAGTTCGGCAACCAAACGTTTGCTGCGGTTGATGGCGTCGGCGTTGGTTGCATTGGCACTTGCTCCGTTGTGTATGACGGCGCAGCAGGTACAGCCTGCGCTGGAGAGTCCGAAGCCAGCCATTGCACCACCGACTGCTGTCCCGGATTCAGAGCAGAATCAAGGCCAGACCGAGCAAGTTCACACCGGCGTTACCAGTGGACTGGACAATGAGGCTCGTCTCGAAGCACTGCTGGCGGACCATCAGTTTTTGCGCATTGAAAGCCAACTCAGCCAGATGGCTCCCGAGCAGGCGCAGTTCTACAAGGGCATTCTTGCCAACCGCAATAACGATTCGCGTGGTTCGATCCAGCTTTTGGAGCCGCTTATGGATTCGGTAACAGCGAGCGGTAATGCCGGCGAAGAGAAACTGCTGCGCCATGCGCTGGCCGAAGATTATTTGCGCATGGGCGACATGGCTCATGCGGCCAAGGCATACCAGTCTCTTGCGGAACACGGTCACCTAAGCGCGGCGGAGCAAGACGAGATTGAATTGCCGCTCAAGCTCGCGCCACTAGCGGCGTCCAATCCGCCGATGACGGTCGAGCCCTATCAACCCTTCCTCCTCCAGATCACGCGCAATCCGCTCGGGCTGTCAGATTTACCGGTGTACGTGGATGCGCGCGCGCATGCGTGGATGATGGATCCGACGGCGCCGTTCAATTTGATCTCGCGCTCCGAGGCCAAGGAAGCCGGGCTCAGGGTTTCAGAAGAGACGGCGACGATCCGCAGTCTCACCGGCCGCCCGATGTCGATGCACATGACCGTGATTCCGCGCTTCACGATTGGCGGACGCATCACCTTCAGGAACATGACTGCCTTTGTGTTCGAAGATGCCGACTATGTCTTTCCCAAATCGAACTACCAGGTCGAAGGCGTGCTGGGCTACGCGGCGCTGTCCGCTCTGGGCAGCCTGACGGTAACCTCAGACTCCACTATCGAAGTGCGACCCTACAAGCCGATGCTCGCCACCGAAAAACAGGATCCTCCCACAGCCGGCGCGCGCTTCTTTCTCGACGGCGATCAGATCATTGCGGCCATCGGACCCCGCGGTCAAGAGCGCATGTTCGTTGTGGACGCGAGCGGCCAACAGACTTACTTTACATCCCGTTTTTATGACGAACATTCCGACCGTTTTTCGGGGCAGAAAATGGCACTTTTCTCCATTCCGGGTGCTGAAAGCAAGCCTCCGGAGCCGGCCATCACGGCAGAGACCATTCCCCTTACCATCGGACCTACGGATGTGGAGGCACACTACATCCAGGTGCTCACGCAGCCGGTGGGTCTTATGGCACTCGACGACGTTTACGGTGTGTTAGGAATGGACTTCCTCGATCAGCTGAAGAGCTACACATTCGACTACCGGACCATGAAGTTCTCGGTAAGAACCGAGTGACGAGCTCGCGGGAAGGCGGATTGTAGAGATGAGGGGTCCGTGCTTTCCCACCCACATTCGACCGCCGGGTCTACTGACTCGCTCGTTCAATGCCCGCGGCGGGTTTCGCTGGGATCGACGGGCGCGGGAGGCAGCTTCGCAAGGCGCTTCTGGCTGCGACGGCCAAGGAGCAGCATCATCAGCCCGAACAGAAGCAGCACGAATCCCCACCAGAGATTGGCGTTGATGCCAAGGCTTTTCGCATAAATCTGCGAGCCGTCTGTAGAAATCCCAAAGGCCACAAGAATTGCGCCTACGAGCGTAAACATCAGACCCATCGGAATTCTCAAGTCAAGACTCATGGTGTTTCCTCACTTGATGTCTTGTTGCCTCGTATCTCGATTGAAATTCGTCTACCGCTCAATAGAAGAAAATATTCATCGCGACGGCCATAATGAGCACCGCAATTGCCAAGGCCTCCGGGCTCTTCCACCACACGTCGTGCGCCTTGGGCGGCTTGGGCGTGAGCGAGTGGACAAGTCCAACAAGTTCCGACTCAGGTTTTGGCTTGGTCAGCAGGCTTACTACGATCGTGATGACCAAGTTGATGCTGAAGGCGAAGATCGCGCCCCAGAAATTCTGCGCCATGTCGCTGGGATAGTGATGAACAACGGCAAGCCATCCGCCATGAATGCCGGGCCTCGCCTCAATGGGAAGCGTCAGTCCATGGTGCAGCATGGCGGCGGCAGTTCCTGAAATCAGTCCCGCGAACGCACCGTGCCCCGTCGCGCGCTTCCAGAACATTCCCAGCAGAAATGTGGCGAAGAGCGGTGCATTTACAAAGCTGAATACCAGTTGGAGCGTGTCCATGATGTTGTTAAAGGCAATAGCGGCGTAGGCCGTGCCAATGGAAAGCAGAATGCCGCCGACCGTGGCCCATCGGCCTACCGCGAGGTAATGCCGGTCGCTGGCGCCCTTGTGGATGTACGACTGGTAGAGATCGTAGGTGAACACGGTGTTGAAGGCGGTGACATTGCCCGCCATGCCGCTCATAAAGCTTGCCAGCAACGCTGTCAAGCCAAGGCCAAGGATGCCGGTTGGGAAGAAATGCAGGAGCATGTTGGGAGTGGCCATGTCGTAATCGAGGAGCGGCTCACCGCTGGCGGTCAACATTGCTTTACCTGTCACCGGATTGATCTTGGCCGGAACCAGCCCGCGCCCTTCTTCCACGTTGTGCGGCACCACCGTGGTATCGCGCACGATCATGCCGTTGATGTTGCGTTCCACTGTTGTTGTATGCGGTGTCGGCAAACCGATGGCAAGAAGGCCGGGCAGAATTACGAGGAACGGGAAGAAGATTTTTGGAACGGCGGCAATCAGCGGCACGCGTCGCGCAGCCGCCATGTTGTGCGAGGCCATGGCCGTCTGGATGACGAGAAAATCGGTGCACCAATAGCCCGATCCCAACACGAACCCAAGCCCCATGCCCAGGCCGATGATCTCGATGCCCATCGGATTTGTAGAAGCATGCGCCACGCCGTGCCACTCATGCATGTACGCCGCAGGAACGGATGCCTTCAGACCGGACCAACCGCCGATGTTCCTCAATCCCAGCAGCACAAGGGGAAGGAAACCAGCGATGATCAGGAAGAACTGCAGAACCTCGTTGTAGATTGCGCTTGTCAGTCCGCCGAGGAAAATGTATGCGAGCACAATTACCGCGGAAAGCACAATCGAAAATGTGAAGATTCCTTGCGGCGCCCAACCCATGGCGTTGAAGAGCCCATCGAACACATGCAGTGCCTGGATGAGCCGCGCCATCGCATACATTGAAATCCCCGAGCTGAAGACGGTCATCACGGCGAAGGAGCAGGCATTCAATGCCCGCGTTTTTTCATCGAAGCGCAGGCGGAGAAACTCCGGCACGCTGCGGGCTCTTGAGCCGTAGTAGAACGGCATCATGAAGATGCCAACAAAGATCATGGCGGGAATAGCGCCGATCCCGTAGAAATGAGCAGTTTCGAGGCCGTATTTGGCGCCCGACGCGCCCATGCCGATCACTTCCTGGGCGCCCAGGTTGGCGCTGATGAAAGCGAGGCCGCAGATCCAGGCAGGGAGCGCGCGGCCGGCCTGGAAGAAGTCCTTGCTGGTTTTCATGTGGCGCTTGAGGGCGAAGCCGATTCCCAGCACGAACACGAAGTAGAGCAGCATGATCAGCCAGTCAACGCCAGTAAGGTTCAGCACAAGCAGCTCCTTCGTGTGCGGGGCGATGGGGCAAAGACACTGAGTCAAGCGGCGCCGCAAAGCACCAAACTAATCTACGCAGCGTGCCCGTCGCCCGTCCAGCGAAAAATGTAAAGGTTTTCACAGAATGGATGGGCGAGGATTCTTTAAACCGAATGGACGAAGTGAATACAGCGGGTTTGCGCGCGCTTCGCGGAGATGGCAAGTGAGCAGGTTGACGGAGGCTGCGGCTGTTCGCACTTTCGATCGTCTGCCCATATCCTAGTAGACTGGAAGAGCATGATTCCTACACTTACCTGGACCCCTGAAGGGGTTCGCTTCATCGATCAGACCAAGCTTCCTCTTGAAGAGAACTACGTGCTCGCCACCACCTATGAACAGGTGGCCGACGTGATTGTGACCATGGTCGTACGCGGCGCACCGGCCATCGGTGTTTCGGCCGCCTACGGCATTGCGCTCGGCGCTCAGCAGACAAAGGCCGAAACGGCTGGTGAGTTCGGCACTGAGTTTGAACGCATTTGCGCGCGCCTGGCGGGGACGCGGCCTACCGCCGTGAATCTCTTCTGGGCAATCGACCGGATGAAGAAGCTCTTCACGGGGTTCGGCTTTGACACGCCAATTTCCATCGTGCGGGAGAAGCTGCTCGCCGATGCGAACGCGATGTACAACGAAGACATTGCCGCGTGCAAAGCCATGGGCGCATTTGGCGGCTCGTTGCTGCCCGATGAGGGCGGTGTGCTCACCCATTGCAATGCGGGGGCACTGGCCACATGCGGATACGGCACCGCACTTGGCGTGATCCGGTCCGCTGTGGAACAAGGAAAAAGAATTCACGTCTATGCCGACGAGACGCGGCCCTTTTTGCAAGGAGCACGCTTGACCGCATGGGAACTCATGGCCGATGGCATCCCAACCACTGTTATTTGCGACAATATGGCGGCCAGTCTCATGCGCGCCGGGCGCATCAAGGCAGTTGTGGTCGGCGCCGATCGGATTGCCGCCAACGGCGACTTCGCCAACAAGATTGGCACCTACAATGTCGCCATCCTCGCCAAAGAGCACGGCATTCCTTTTTATTGCGCGGCGCCGTGGTCGACCATCGATCTTGCCACCCCGACAGGCGACGCGATCCCCATTGAAGAGCGCTCCGCTATTGAAGTGACGCATCATGGGGGCAAGCAACTCACGCCGCATGGCGTAGGCATTTGCAACCCTGCCTTCGACGTAACGCCGGCAAAATATGTCACTGCCATCGTTACCGAACGCGGCGTATTGCGTGCGCCTTATTCCGAGGCGTTGCGCGAAATGGAACCGGCGGCAAAGTAACGGCAGGCGACTACAGTAGAGGAGTGGTGCTTCCCGGCCCTCACCCATTCCGGTTGCGCGAACCCTCGCTGCTGCGAGGAATTCTGCTCTCTGTTGGAGCGCTTCTGGGATCCATGCGCCTGGCCGGTTTCCCTGACTCAGCGCACCTGCATGTATCCGTTTGGCAGTTCATTCCCGTTCTTGCGACCACCTGTGGAATGATCGACACGGCTCGTTGCCTGGGCCGCAAATGGAGTCTCCACCACGCCGGCGTTTTGATTCTTCTCTACTCCGAGTTGATGATTCTTGCGCTTGCGATCTTCTTCTGGCTATATCCGGTGTAAACGAGTTGCCTGTTGATTCCCTTCCTTGTCGGCATTTTCTTCAAATATCTAGATTGACTTGATTACCTCCGTGTAAGATTGGGGAACTCACGGTTGGCACCCCAGCGATCGACCAGGGCCAAGACACCTGGGGAAATTCTCGGAGGAAGATATGTTCAAAGGTTTTAGAGATTTTATTCTGCGTGGCAATGTTCTCGATCTGGCGGTCGGCGTCATCATCGGCGGCGCATTCGGTACCGTCGTCACTTCGTTAGTCAAAGATATATTCACCCCGTTCATCGGCGACCTGGTTGGCAAACCGGATTTCAGTGCGATTGCTTATAACCACGTCATGATCGGGAATTTTCTCAACGCGCTCTTCTCATTTCTGCTGGTGGCCTTGGCCGTTTACTTCTTCATTGTTGTCCCGGCGAATGCGCTCATGGCAAGGTTCCACAAGCCTGTTCCCGATGCCCCCCCTGTGACGAAGGCCTGCCCAGAGTGCTTGAGCGATATTCCAGTCGCAGCGCGGCGCTGCGCCCATTGCGGTCAGCCTGTTGCCTGATGCGTCTTGCTTCCTGACGGCCAGTTCGATCGATGCCTGCAATACAACGTGGCATCCAGGCTGGCCGTTCCATTTGAATCTTTCATTCTGATGTTCAATCGTCTGCCGGCGCGTATCCGGTTCTGCGGACCGGCTGAATCGCGCCCACTCAGTCGAGTTCGCGCAGCGGCTTTGAGAGTGCGAATGTTCCCACGAACAACACTGCCGCAGCACCGGCCATTGCTGCCAGTGCGTGCGGCGTGGGAATGTGCCGCGACAACTCTCCGGCGAGCAGCGAACCCAGCGGTGGCAATCCAAGAAAACACGTCGCGTAGATACTCATTACGCGGCCACGCATCTGGTCAGAAGCCAAATGTTGAATCGCCACGTTGAATGACGAGATCATCAGGATGGCGCTATATCCCTCCACAAGGAGCAGACACTGCGACAACCGAAAGATGTGCGAATAGCTGAAGGCGATAATGGCCGAGAAGAATACCACTCCGCCGAAAGCCACAACCGCACCGCGATGACGCACCTGGCCCATTGCCGCAACAGTGACCGCGCCCAGTACTGCCCCCAAGCCTGAAGCGGCAAGCAGCCAGCCCAATCCTGTCTCATCGCGATGCAGTTGCATGCGCGCGAAGTAAGGAATAAAGGTGATGAACGGAATGCCGAGGAAGCTGGCAATTCCCGTCATCCAAACCAGAACGCGCATCTGTTGATTTGCGCGCACATACTGGAAGCCTTCACGAAGGCTGGAAAGCAATCCGCGGTAATGCGACGGCTGCTGCTCGGGATAGCGAATGCGCGTCAGTGCCAAGAGCACTGCCAGAAAGCTCACGCCATTCAGGAAGAAGTTTCCCGCCACACCGACCATGGCCATGGCATATCCGCCCAGAGTGGGGCCAAGAATGCGCGACATATTGAACTGCGCGGAGTTCAGCGCGATGGCGTTGGTGAGGTCCTCGCGCGGAACCAGTCGCGGCACCAGCGCCTGGTAGCTGGGCGCGTTCATCGCCATTGCCACTCCATTCAGGAACGAAAGCGCGACGACTTCCCAGACGGTGATGACCTTGAGCCAACTGAGCGCCGCAAGCACAAAGGCCAGCACCATCATGACCGACTGCGTCACGAGGAGCAGATGGCGCTTGTTGACGCGATCTGCGACGACCCCGCCGAAGAGCGTGAAGATGAGGAACGGAATGGACCCAGCAAATCCGACTACCCCGAGCCAGAACGCCGAACCGGTGAGCGAAAGCACGAGCCAGCCCTGGGCCACGTTCTGCATCCAGGTTCCAATGTTTGAAAGAAAATTCCCACTCCAGAACAGCCGGAAATCCCGGTTACGCAGGGCACGCACAATCCGTGGGAACTCGTTGTCCCGCTCATCCGGAAAGCCCGCCGTTGCCGCTGCTGCCTCTTCCACAGCCAAGGTCCGGAGTTCAGGATTCAACTCGTCATCCCGGCTCAGCGCGGTGTCCCCCTGGCTCCTAGTGTAAGCTGTGGCCTACAGCGATTCTCCTGCGCCAGCCAAGCATCGCGTTCAGGGCAATTTATGCCTTCGGATTAGCCCATGCGGCAACGACCTGCGTGGCTTCAACCTGAGATTTGCTCGGCCCGGGTCTGCCGTTTCACCGGCGAACGAGTTTAAATTCCTGGTCTTCCCGGCCAATCCTTACACCAAAGGAAAACAGAATGACTCTGCGCGCTCTAATTGCCTTCGCCTCGCTCTCAGCACTTGCGCCGCTGATGGCGCCAGCCCAATCCGCACCTGCATCGGTATTCGGCTATTCCGATTTCAGCGGCGAGGCAAAGATCGAACAGCAATTTCTTGCGGTGCCCGACGCCAAGCTCGCAGGGGAGCATCTCAAGACTCTCACCGCCGAGCCACACATCGCGTCTTCGCCCGAAGACCACAAGACCGCGGAGTACGTTGCGGAGAAATTTCGCGCGGCGGGTCTCGACACCGAGATCGTTCCTTATCGTGTACTTTTGAACCAACCCAAGGTGGTCAAAATCGAGGCTTTCGATCCGGCCGGCAAGCTGCTGATCAGCGGTCCCACAAGGGAGCACGTAGACGCCGGCGATCCTTATCAGGACGATCCACGCGTCGTGATGCCGTTCAACGGATCTTCGGGTTCCGGCGATGTAACCGGTGAAGCGGTCTACGCCAACTATGGCCGCCTTGAAGACTTCGACCAACTCGCGGCCCAGCATGTGGATCTGCACGGCAAAGTCGTCATCGTCCGCTATGGCGGCAATTTTCGGGGAGTGAAGGTCTACATTGCGCAGCAGCGCGGTGCTGTGGGCGTGCTCATCTACTCCGATCCGCAGGACGACGGCTACTACAAGGGCGATCCCTGGCCGATCGGGCCGTGGCGTCCCGCGACCGGAGTGCAGCGTGGCTCAGTTCAGTTCCTCTTCACGTATCCCGGAGATCCGGAAACACCCGGCGTGGCCTCAACGCTCGACTTTCCCGACTCGGCCCGCGTTTCACCTGAAGGGAACCAGCCGCACATCATCTCCATCCCCATCAGCTATCACGATGCCGCGCCCATCCTTCAAGCGCTCAAAGGCGCCGGCGCTCCGCAGGGGTGGCAGGGCGCGCTGCCCTTTCGCTATCACGTCGGCCCCGGCGGCGTGAAAGTCCACCTCGTCTCACAGCAGGATTACCAGCGCCGCATCATCTGGGATGTGGTTGGGAAGATCAAAGGCTCCGAGTACCCCGAGGACTGGGTTGTCGCCGGCAATCACCGCGATGCCTGGGTCTACGGCGCGGTCGATCCAAACAGCGGCACTGCCGCCATGCTTGAATCTGTTCACGGCCTTGGCGCGCTGCTCAAACAAGGCTGGCGCCCCAAACGCACGGTCGTATTCTGCAGCTGGGACGCCGAAGAGGAAGGCCTGATCGGCTCGACCGAGTGGGTGGAGCAGCACGCGAAGACCCTCGAAAGAGCTGTCGCTTACTTCAACGTCGATGTGGCCGTCGCTGGGCCGGACTTCTCCGCCTCGGCCGTACCCTCGCTAAAGCAGTTCATCCGCGAATTGACGCGTTCGGTGCCCAGTCCACTGGGTTCAACCGTTTATGACCAGTGGAAGATGGAGCGCAATGAAGGCAATGAGCATCGTGCTTCCAATGCGCCTGAAGACAAAGCCGAGATCCACGTTGGAGACCTCGGATCGGGCTCTGACTTCACGCCCTTTCTGCAGCACGTGGGCGTGCCCTCGACCGACATCGGCTCGAGCGGCCCGTATGGTGTCTATCACTCTACCTTTGACGACTACGCATGGTTCACGCAAAATGCCGACCCGCATTTCGCCTACCTGCAGGAGATGGCGCGCGTCTTCGGCCTTGAGGCCATCCGCATGGCCGACACGGATGTGCTGCCCTACGACTACGTGAGCTATGCCAACTCAATCGAGTCGTATGTCGCAGCTGCGAAACGCAAAGTGGCAGACGCCGGCAACGGATCGCTCGACTTTGCACCTGCGGAGGCGGCTGTGGGCCGGTTCCTTACGGCGGCCAAGGCAGCGCACGATCGGCAAGCGGCACCAGGCGGCGATCTTGCCCGTTTCAATGAGACGCTGCGCAAGACTGAAGGCGCACTGGTCTCGGAAGCCGGCCTTCCCAATCGGCCCTGGTACAAGCACACCATCTACGCCCCCGGGGAATACACCGGCTACGCAGCCGTGGTGATTCCGGGCGTCAACGAGGCCATCGACGGCAAAGACATGACGCGGGCGGCCCAGCAGTTGACCATCCTGACCGAGGCGATTGATCGCGCAGCGCGGACGCTGGGCTCTCTGCCGTAGGCCGGCTTCCACGCCGGCTCGGGACGCTGAGGCAGTTTTGGAATTCGAGGGCTTTTCGCGAGAAAAGCGCCGATGCCGTGCCCTAAAAGTCTGCGCGCAGTTAAAAAATGCTCAGAATGCCCGGAATTGGAGTCATGCCCATCCTGGGAATTTTATTGCGCAACTACCGCTCCAACGCACCGCCGTTTCGTGTACTTCAGCGCTACGATCTCCGCAGTTTCGAGTGTCCTGGACTTTTCATCAAGCTCGGGGAGATCGCCTATGGCGGACGCAATCGTCGGTGTGACCTTCATCGTGATGCTCTTCGGCCCAGCATGCGTGGCCACTTTCTACTCGATCCGGCACCACGACGAGGAGAACTGACCCCCGAGTTTCGTCGTTCGAGGTTTCTATTCTTGCCCTGGATGCGATCTGTGTCCGGCGTTTGTCATCATTTCAATGTGGGTACCTGAGTAATCTGCTTGTCGATTCTCGGCTTGTCTCTACAACTTTTGAGGTAGGGTAGTTACCACGTTTTATTTAGATAAACTGTTATTTTTAATGAATTTAACACTTGCTTTCTCACTAATTCTAGCTAGACTGGTAATACAAAATTGAGTACCGGGACGCAAAACCATTTGGGTTACCCGTACATCAAACTCAAAAGCAGCAGAGAGTTTTGAACTTCCCAGGAGGTCGTCATGCATGAGATCCTCGTAGCCCTCGCATTCGTGGCCATGGTCGCCTGCCCGGCGATTGTTGCATCGTTGCCTCAACGCGAAATCGAAACAGAAGCCTAGACCTCGCCGCCCCTTCGGCATCCTGGTTGCGCGGCCGATGGCGCGCAGCGCCGGCCGCTTGGTAGAACGCGTTCAAAGCCCTCCCCCAGACGCTTCTATGCTGTGCTACCAAGTGGCCACCCTTCTCCCACACCCTTGCTATTCAGTTTTCCTCACCTCTGCCGATAATCTCCCTTCATCCGGTTACGAGCCTTCAGGGATGGATCCTAATCCCGGCTCAAGCCGAAAGGAGGATCAACATGGGTGACTATCTACTTGCCGCGGGATTTCTTGTTGTCATTTTCGCACCGGCGTTCCTGGCCAGCGTGCTGCACACACGTTCCCATGACGGCCATCTTTAGGGCCCCCACTTTTCTGAACCACCACACGCCGCCGCGGAGACTGAGGCCTCGAGTGCTTCGCGCTCCACAGCCGGTGGCCGATCGTGGGGAAACCTCTCCACTGGTAACGCCGACCTCTCTTACCGATAGGCGTTCGGTTGGCACCAAAGCGATATTTCTATTTACCTGGCATTTGGCTACATTCCCCACATGCTTCTTCGGACGGGAACCATGCCGTCCGGTCGGGTAAGCCAGATGTCTGTTGCCACATTCTCTTGCTGTCTTCGAAGGGTTCCGAGAGCTTCCTGATCAAACCGAGCGCCCAATGCGCCAGGGAACACTCTTCGATCCACTCCGAAAAGAGACTGAGGGACCCATCGTAGCGACGCCGAAGCGAAGCATTGGAAAGGTGTCCTCTGATGACTTGGCTTTCTGATCTGCTTCTTGGACTTGCCTGGTTGGCCATCGTACTAATTCCCGCCATCGTCGCCTCACGCCAGCCCGTGGTTTCGCACAACGGCTACTTGAAGAACTACATGGACCCGTCTTCAGAAGAAGGCGCGGAAGCGCGGGGGCCAGTCAAACTACCGGCCGAAGCCTGACAGCGCGACCTTTCTCAACCTACCATCCTCCGCCTCCGACACCGCAACCGGATGGTCTTCGGCGCGGCTCGCGAGTTCTGTGCGCTTTCGATCCTCCGCGGGCCATATTTTATGGCCGCATCTGGTTGACCGAGCCAAAACGATCCTTGAGATTACTCTTTCTCCATCCTTGAATCGACGGCACTTCCGTGTGATCTAGATCACTGGTTGGTTGACCCTGATCGGATAGGCTCGTATGGTTGAAGGTTGAGTATGAAGATCCCAGCAAACACCATCAGAATCGCGATTGCGACCGTCATTATCGTTGGAACCGTCGCCTGGCTTGCCTTCACCGGCTATGGCGCCAATAAGAGCTACTACGTGACAATCGCCGAACTTGGCGGTCTTGGCGACAAGGCCTATCACAGCCAGTTGCGCGTGGAAGGCTTTGTTGTACCGGGCTCCATTGAGCAGAATGGCACTCACGTGACCTTCGTGCTGAATGAGTTTGAGAGCCATTCTCCCAAGGCACCGTCGGGACGCCTGCTCAAAGTGACCTACAAAGGCTCTGAGCCGCCCCCGGACACCTTCAAGGACAATTCCCAGGCGCTGGCCGAAGGTTCCTACGGACGCGACGGGGTTTTTCACGCCAGCGTGTTGCAGGCGAAGTGTGCCAGCAAGTATGCGCCGGCTGGGCCAAATCAGCCCGGTTCGATGCCGGCTGCCGCGCCGAAATCGAATGCCTCGGCTCCCGCGACGGGTGCCGCCAAACCGGCCGCCTAAGGATGCCTTCGCCGAACGCCGCGACCACGCTCTGCGCCCGTCTTGACGGTGTCTCCCGGCTCTTTGGATCGTTTGCTGCCCTGCGTCAGGTTTCTGCGGACCTCGAGCCTGGGCACTGCTACGTACTCATTGGAGAAAATGGCGCCGGCAAGTCAACTTTGCTCCGCATTCTGGCAGGGCTTCTTCGCCCGAGCTTTGGCACGGTCACCTTGTTTGGCGCGCACTCTCCGCAGCAGGCCCGGGCGCGCATCGGGTACATGAGCCATTCGCCAATGCTCTACGACGAGTTGACTGCCGTTGAGAACCTGCGCTATTTCGGCAGCCTATATCCTAACCAGCCCTGCCTTACCCCTGAAGAGGCTCTGCGGCAAGTGGGACTCGACCCAACGCTGGACCGCACACTGGGCCAGTATTCGCAGGGCATGCGCCAGCGGACTTCTCTGGCCCGCGTCCTGCTTCCAATCCCCGAACTTCTGCTTCTCGACGAACCTTTTTCGAACATGGATGTCGAGTCGGTCAGCCAGATGGTCGAATTGCTGGCTTCGTTCCGCCAGGGCAACCGCACGATTGTCATCACCACCCATCAGCGCGAACACGCAGCTCCCATCGCCGATTGGGTGCTTGCCCTCAAGGCGGGGCGCGTCGCCAGCTTCGTGCCGGGGAGTCCGACGTTATGAAGACCAATGGCGCACGTTTTCTTGAATCGCTCGGGATTCCCTTCGAGCTTCGCGAGTATGAGGTGGACCCCGAAGACCTCTCAGCCATCACCGTGGCCAGAAAGATCGGCATGCCCGCCGAACAGGTTTTCAAGACGCTGCTGATCACGGGAGGTCCCGGCATCTACCGATTCGCGGTTGTCCCTGGCGACGCTGAGCTTGACTTCAAAAAACTTGCACGCGCAGCCGGTCTGCGCAAGGCCGAAATGGCGCCCCTTAAAGACGTCCAACCACTCACCGGCTACATTCGCGGCGGCGTCACGCTCTTCGGGGCACGCAAGGCTTACCCGGTCTACATCGACGAGACCGCCATTCTGTTTGACACCATCAGCGTCTCTGCCGGCGCACGCGGAACACAGCTGCTGCTGGCGCCGGGCGACTACCTGCGTGCTGCACAAGCGATGGAAGTGGAAGTGCAGCTCGCCGATTTGACCAAAAGCGCATCCGTGGAGCAACGGCCATGACGAGCGCTCTCTGGATTCACCTGGTCAAGGACCTGCGCATTGAATGGCGCTCGCGCGAAGCGATCAACTCGATGCTCTTTTTCGCGCTGCTGGTGGTGGTGCTCTTCTCGCTGGCCTTCACGCCAAGCGGCTCGATCTCGCGGGATATCTCCGGCGGCGTTATCTGCGTGGCCACGCTCTTTGCTTCGATGAGCGCGCTGAACCAGGCATGGGCTCGGGAGATTCGGCACCAGGTGCTGGATGCGCAGCGCATGGCGCCCACTTCCGGTGCCGATCTCTTCCTGGCCAAGGTAATTGCCAACTTCCTCTTCGTTTCCATCGTGCAGCTCGTGCTCGCGCCCGTCTTCCTCGTTTTCTATAACCTGCATGTGCTTGGTCAAGCCTGGCAGCTTGTTCTGGTGCTTCCACTGGGGACGTGGGCGCTGGTGGCCAACGGGANNTTTTTTGCCGCGCTCTCGATTCGCAGCCGTAATCGCGAATTGCTGCTGCCACTTATTCTGTTTCCAATTTTTATGCCGGCATTGCTGGCCATGGTGCTCGCTATCGGCTCGATTCTTACCGGCGACAGCGATCCGATGCTGTGGATCAAGCTGCTTGCCGGCTATGACATCATTTTCACAACCGTCAGTTTGTTGCTGTTCGAGGTGGTGCTCCATGCGGAATAACGCGGGCTATCGGCCACTCGGAGGACCCGGACTGATACAAGGTCGTCGTAAACTGAAACCAGAGATCTTATGAAAAATCTTGCCCTCGGCGTCTACGTCCTCATCACACTCGGCCTCATGGCCTGGGGCTTTTACCAGGCCATCTATGTCGCTCCCAACGACGCGATGCAGGGTGAGATCTTTCGAGTCATCTACTACCATGTTCCATCGTTCGCTGCCGCGTTCACCTTCTTCTCAATCAGCTTTCTCGGCTCCATCGGTTTCCTGGCTTTTCGGCTTAGTCGACCAGAATGGGCGCAAATTGCCGACGCGTGGGCGCTGGCCGGCGCCGAAATAGGCGTCGTCTTCTGCACGGTTGGCCTGACCACCGGGCCCATCTGGGGCCGCCGCGCCTGGGGCATTTGGTGGACCTGGGATGCGCGACTCACAACAACGCTGGTGCTCTGGCTGATTTATGTGAGTTATCTGCTGCTCCGGCGGTTCGTCGCCGGACCTCAGATGCAGACTCTGGCCGCCGTCCTGGGCATTTTTGGTGCACTCGACGTGCCTATCGTCTACATGGCAAACCGCTGGTGGCGCACCCAGCACCCGGCTCCCGTGTTCGGTGGAGATTCCAGTGCCGGCATGGACCCGACCATGGTCGGCGCATTGTTGTGGAACATGGTGGCCTGGCTTGCCTGGGGAATTTTGATTCTTGGGCTTCGCTATCGAGTGGAGCGCCAGCAACAAAGAATTAACGAACAGCAGGCCGAGGAAGCCCTCAGAGCCCCTTAGCCCTTGAACCGCAGTCGCATTTCGGAACCCGTCTAATTCTAGAACAGGAGAAATCATGGATCAACCCGCCATTCTCGATCACCAGTTTCTCGTTGCCGCCTACGTTGTGACCTGGGTTATTCAACTCGGATATCTAGCATGGCTTGGCGCAAAATGGCGAGCGCAAAAGCGCGATGCCGCGCGAAATAAGAAAGCCTCGCTCTAAACCCTTCCCTTTCATTATCTTCACCCCGTAAAGGCTTCAAGGCCTCGACCCTTCCGGTCGAGGCTTTTCTGTCTCTGCGCGCGTCGATGAGCAGCCGGCTACCACCTCCGTGGTATAGCCCTCCCACGCTTTGTCTCCGGCCCCCATTCTTCGTGGTATTTAAGTTTTTTCTCACTGGTTTGATGATCCAGATATGGACAGGCTCACTTGAGCCGTTCAAGGAGAGTACGCAATGCATGACCTCTTGATCGCCCTCGCTTTTATCGGAATGGTAGTCGCTCCCGCCATTGTTGCCGCCAAGTCTGGCGCCGAAGCTGCCGACGAATTGGAAGACTAGTTCGTCATCCCGGGCCCTCGTTGATCCACCGGCACCCCCCTAATCTGGTCGGAGGAAGTAAGCAATGATGACTGCGGGAAAGTTCTTTTCCGGTAGCCTCGCTCTCGGAGCACTTACCGTTCTTGGGTCGGCGCTGATGCAAATGTCGAGCAGCGACCATCCGGCGCATCTTCAGGGTCCTTTGGCAAGCGTTATCCTCGCGCAAGGCGCGTGTCAGCGAGTGAGTTCCCTTTACCTCGCTGCTTCATCTGAGATCTCCCCCAGCCTTCGTTCTTTCGCCACCGTCTCCAGCGCCGCTCTTAGCAGCAATGCGACAACTGCGCAGTTGCAGCTTGAGGCCATGGGGAACGCTGTCATCGCTCGTCTCTCGCTCGACGCCTGGCTTCCTGTAAATAAATCAGGCCGGCCGCAAATCGACCTGCAGGCAACGACGAGCCAGACAAGAGCATTCGCCTCAAAGCTGCCAGTCACCAAGGCCGTTCAAGGCCAGGTTGATCGCCTCTCGGATCTGAAGCCCGCTTTAAGCCTCTCGCCGTACGGCTTCTAAGGCGGTCGGCTTCGCGCCAACCGCTATCAGCGCTCCAAACCCCTTCTGAAAGAATTGCCCTGCGCCTTTCCGCACGATAAACTGGTGGTTTGAGGGCCAGTCATGCTTGTTGTGATGAAAGCGCTCGCAACGCCCGAGCAAATTCATGCTGTCTGCGAATACATTGAACAGTTGGGATTCCGTGCCCATCCCCTTCCCGGAGCCCAACGCACCGCCATCGGCATTACCGGCAACAAGGGCGAGGTCGAGCGCGGCAATCTCGAAGATCTCTCCGGCGTGGCCGAAGTGATTCGTGTTTCGAAGGCATACAAGCTCGCCAGCCGCGACGTAAAAGAAGAAGACACCGTAATCCACTTCCCCGGCACCGATGCCTCGATTGGCGGGCGCGACCTGGCCATCGTCGCAGGCCCTTGTTCCATTGAGAACCGCGACCAGGCCTTCGAGATTGCTGAACTTGTGGCTGCGGCGGGGGCGCAGTTCTTCCGCGGCGGCGCGTACAAACCGCGCACTTCGCCTTATGCCTTCCAAGGTCTGGGGCTTGAAGCTCTGCGCATCATGGGGGAGATTCGCGAACGATACGGCCTGCGCATTGTCACCGAAGCAATCGATAACGAGAGCCTGGAATTGGTGGCGGAGTGGGCCGACGTAATTCAGATCGGCGCCCGCAACATGCAGAATTTTTCGCTTCTTAAAAAGGCGGGCAAGCTGCGCAAGCCGGTGCTTCTGAAGCGCGGTCTATCGGCAACGCTTGAAGAGTTTCTGATGTCGGCTGAGTACATTATGAGCGAGGGCAATTACCAGGTAATTCTCTGTGAGCGCGGCGTGCGCACCTTCGCGGATCACACTCGGAATACGCTCGACCTCAGCATCGTACCCGCGGTGCAGCGGGTGAGCCATTTGCCGATTCTTGTCGACCCGAGCCACGGCACCGGCAAACGCGACAGCGTGCTGCCGATGGGCCGGGCGGCGGTGGCCACAGGCTGCGATGGGATTCTGGTGGAAGTACATAACCATCCGGAAAAGGCGCTGTCCGATGGACCGCAATCGATCTATCCGGACCAGTTCGTCCGGATGATGGACGAGCTTGAACAGATTGCTCCTGTTGTGGCCAGGCGCCTGCCTCGCGGTATCCATGTTCCCGCAGCAGCAGACTGAGCGCATGATTCGTTTGTCCGCAAGATCTCTTGCCTGGGGCAAGTTGCGCCGCGAATTCGCTTCGGCAGCATTGCTTGGTCTTTTCGGTTTGACTGCCTGCCGTTCTCACGACCTTCCGCAATATCCGCCGAATTCTCGCGAATATGCCTACATCACAAACGGCGGCAGCGGGACGGTCACCGTGCTCGACGTCGTGAACGTGCGCGTCGACCGCGAACTTGCCGTAGGACAGAACCCTACCGCCGTTGCCGCCAGCCCCACGCGCAGCGAAGTCTACGTGGTGAACGCGGGCGCCGCGGAAAGCAACGGCTCGATCTCCGTAATCGATGCCGCACAAAACAAAGTCGTGGCGTCCATTCCAGTGCATCGCAAGCCAGTGTCCATCGATCTCGATGCGGACGGAGCGCTGGCCTACGTCCCGAACTCGGAATCGAATTCCGTGTCTGTAATTGACTTGAAAGCCCGGCGTGAGATCGCGCAGATCGGCGCCGGTGAAGAGCCCGTGTCTGTGCGCCTGAGCCCCGACGGCCAAACCTTGGTCGTCGCCAATCGACGTGGAAATTCGGTCAGCGTCTTCGATGCAGCGACCCGCACTCTTCGCTCCGTTTTCGGCGGTTGCCCTGGCGCCGACGATGTCGTCATTCTTCCCGATTCCTCAAAGGCCTTTGCGACATGCTCGGCGGGACACCAGGTAATGGCGCTGGCGCTGGCCAACTCGAAAGTCAGCCCCGGCCAGCCGGACCGACTGCAGGCGCTGATCGACGTGGGACTCGCGCCTGTTCAGCTCGCTCTGAAGCCTGATGGCGGCGAGGCGTTTGTTTCCAATTCGCTAAGCGACTCAATCAGCGAGATCGACACCAGCAAGAACGACGTGGGAGGCGCTTACCTGATCGGCGACGGCCCTGTGCGCGGCCTGGTTTCGGGCGACAACGCGTTGCTGTACGTGGCCAACCTTCGCTCCCAGTACGTGACCCTTTATTCAATCGACGACGGCAAACGGTTGATCCCCTCCATCCATGTTGGCGACGGGCCACAGGCTCTTGCCTTCTCCACGCGCGGACTTCTGCTGTTTGTTGTCGACAACCGCTCCTCCGACGTGACGGTCGTTCGGACGGATGTTGTCCGAACCGACCCACATGCCGTGTTCACCGTGTTGCCGACAGGGCGGGCTCCGAATGCAATCGCCGTGAAAGGCTTCAAGTCGCAGTAAAGGCGCAATTGCAGAGCGGAAGAGATCCCTAATTTTTCTTCTGTCCCCAACGCGCCACCGAGAATTGCGCCCCCGCGAACAGAATGAGCCCCGAGAGATAAGCCCAGATCAACAGTCCGACCGACACGAAGAACGGCCCGTAGAGGGCCCGCAGATCAAGATAGGGCAGAACCTGCACAAACAGCATTCTGGCGAAGAGCCACACAATGCCGGTGACGATGGATGTGCGGAGAACCGGCTGCCATGGAACCCTGCGGTTGGGCAACAGCCAGTAAATGGAAAAGAAAAACAGAATCGACGCCACGCCGGTAGAGAACGATAGCCAGAGATAGCTGAGTCCGTGAAAAATCACGTTATCCGTGTGGTGGAAGAACAAGGCAGTCAGGAGCGTGTGCTCTCCGGCGTTCACGAGAATGCTTATAAGCGCCAACGCCACCATCAGCAGCGCCAGCCCGAACGCAACCAGTTGATTGAAAAAATAATTGCGGCTTTTGGCCACGCCCCAGGCCTGGTTCAGCGCTACTTCGAGGGGGAGAAAGATTCCCGTGCAGGAAATCAGGATCATCACAAGCGAGAGCGCCTGCACGCCATGCCGCGGTACGGCCGCCTCAAGGTTGTAGGTCAAGTAGCCGGTCTTGGCCGTCGAAGGCAGGAAGTAATTGACCAGGTCGCTCACCACATCGACCATCGGCTGGGAGTGAAACACCGAGCGAGAAAGCGTGTAGAGCAGCACAATAAATGGAATGAACGAAAGGATCGCGTTGGCTGCCACGCTGAAAGCAAAGGTGTGCACCTGGCTGTCAAGGAGATAGGCAAGCAGCGCCTTCCCGTTCTGGCGCCACCGGAACCACTTGCTTTGCCGCACGGCCAGATCTGCAACCCGCGACACCTCGGTGGTGAGGAGTGCTTCTTCGGATTTCACGCTCTCAAGGGGCTCAACCACTGACAATTTGCTCCCATTTTCCATGCGTCCATTCCAGCGGATTGGAATGCCGGACATCACTCATTGCTGTGCGCTAATCGCCGCTTACAGGATAACTCCGCCGGGTTTTCGCGCTGTTTTGCGCCCTGAGATGGAGATGCGGCCTACCCCGTTCGCCTGCCTCATGCGAGTTTTTTTATTGCATCCTTATTCGCTTGCTGCCATAAAAAGAAGACGGCTGCTCTGGCGGTCGTGAATTGCGACGGCAATCGAGCTGCTGTTTTTCGCCGAGGGACAGACATCGGCGGTTCTCGGTGGCTCTCAGTATCCTGGGGCTCGTTCCGCACCCTCCCTGAATCAAAAAGCCTGCGACGAAGTCCTTGCTGCAAGCTCTTCGTCGCCGGCCATAGCCCGAGAATGCTGCGTTGAGGTTTCACAACAAGAGAAGGAGTGCATTTGTGAAGGAACAAGGCGTAGTCAAGTGGTTCAATGGGGCAAAGGGTTTCGGTTTTATTCAACGCTCCAGCGGCGAAGACGTGTTCGTCCATTTCTCCGCGATCCAGGAGAACGGCTATAAGACTCTGAACGAAGGGGAATCGGTCGAGTTCATTTGTCAGCAGGGTCCCAAGGGTCTTAGCGCCGCCGATGTGACCCGCGTCGTTTAGCCCCTTCCTGGTCCATTCAAATCGGGCCGCATTCGCGATCTCATTCGCTGCGTGACGTGCCATCTTTCTGCTGCAATCGCGCCAGCGCCCACTGCGCCGCCGTGCGAAGCCCCGCGTCTGTGCTCTGTTGCCACTTGCGCAGCCAGTCGATCGAACTGTGTGCGCCACTATTGGCTATGGCGATGGCCAGGTTGCGTCGGAGCCCGTTGAATCCCGCTCTGCGCACGGGCGAACCGTTGAAGTGTTTTTCGAATGTCTCTTCGTCCATTTCCGCGAGCCACTCGAGCGCAGGATTGACCAGTTCCGTGCGCGGAAGCAGTTCCGCATCCGAACCGATTGGCGCCTTGCGGTTCCACGGACACACGTCCTGGCAAATATCGCAGCCAAATACCTGCCGCCCCATGCCTTCCATCAGTTCGGGCTCAATCACGTCTCGATGCTCGATGGTCAAGTACGCAATGCAACGGCGCGCATCCATCTGGTATGGGGCAATCAGGGCTCCTGTCGGGCAAGCGTCCAGACATCGCGTACAGGTCCCGCAGCGGTCTGGCAGCGGCTTCAGTTGCGCCGTCTCCTCTTCAACGGGCAGCGAGGTCAGCAGCACCGCTAGAAAGCCGAAGGAGCCCAGTTTGGGGTGAATGAGGCATGTATTCTTGCCGGTCCATCCGATTCCCGCCGCCGTGGCTATGGATCGTTCGACCACGGGGCCTGTATCCACAAACCCGCGGGCCTCAAATTCCCCCAGTTTCACGCGCATCCGCGCCTCGATGACCTGCAACCGCTTCTTGAGCACTTTGTGATAATCGCTGGGACGCTGCACGCCGCTTGCGTCTCTGCGGCTGCTCCAGGCATAGCGTGCAATCCAACCTGTGCCCTCCGCAGCGGGGTTGATCGAGCGAGGCTGGCCGCTCTCGTAATTGGAGAAACACACAATCGCCGATTTTGCCCATGGAAACGCGAGTCCGATGCGCGACCGGATCATTCGCCCTTCTCCAGTTCCCTCCTCGGTACGTTTCAGATACTGCATTGTGCCGGCTTTGCCTGCGCGCACCCACTGCTCGAACCGCTCCGCGTCCCGCTCCGCGGTGTCTTGCGGAACGGCCGTAACGCCAGCCTCGGAGAATCCGGCTTCGAGCGCCAGGGTTTGCGCCATTTTCCGGCTTAAGGAGGGTGCTTCGCCAGACGAACCTTGGGCGGTAAGAATCATGGAACGAAAGTCACCTCTTAATGCGTATTAAGCCATGTGTCCGATTGCGGACGCCGGGTTCGAGACTGAACACCCCAGATGACTATCGGACGATGCGAGTGTCCGCTATCTCTTGTGATTGCAGCATATTACCTTGACCCAGGTTTGGCCGCAGACGTGCAGCTTTCCCAGGCAGGGTCGAGATGCACGGTCGACCCATGACATTTCGTTCATTCGCCAGGAGATTTACCCATGACTACTGCTATTTGTGATGCTCATACTGCCCCGGTCCCCGTCGAAACACGCGATGCCGAATTGGTAAAAGAGTTGTGGATTCCCGATCAGTTGGTACGCGGCGAAGATTCCGACTTCCTCGAGCACGTGAGACCGCTGGTTAAGGACCGCAGCGTTACCCTCGATCTTTCTGCCGTAGAGCGGATCGATGCCGCCGGAATTGCCGCGCTCGTCACGCTCTACAGCAACGCGTGCCTAGCCGGACATCGCTTCTCGCTGACCAATGTTTCCGCGCGTGTGGCTCAAATCCTTTCCGTTGTCGGATTGGACCGCTATCTTCTTTCCCAGAATACGGTCCTCAATTCGCAATGCGAACCCTGCATCGAGCGACCCGCCGCCTGAGTTTCCGCCGAATGTTCGGAAACCCACGGGGGCGTGGGGCTACGCCTGGTTTTGAGGCCATGGACGCTCCCGCAATCCGCATTGAACGGCACTTCTCTGAATGGCCTGTGACGAGTGGCACATGCAACGGTATACTGTCGGCGCTATTTGTACTAGCGACGAAACAACGCCGTGATGCGGTGTCAGATGTCTGGATGACTCGCACGCGCTCAGCAATTTATCGCACTTTTGTCGTACCGCTGAGCCTCCGTCCCGCCACCCTCGCATGAGGACCCACTTCTGCGGATGTTCAGCCCCTGGCGACAGCTCTTCGTCGAGTGGGGGTGGTCGGACCCCGGCTGCAGTCCTCTGCGGCCTGGGTAAAAATTGAAAACATGGAGGCATTACCCCATGACGCAGGG
>PLTV01000040.1 GCA_003164635.1 Acidobacteriaceae bacterium | reverse complement strand
CACATGCAGAACTCGAAGCTGGTTGAGCGCGGCATCCGCATTCTCATGTGCGCATGCAAGATTGACCGGGAGACGGCGGTGAACACCATCAAGAGCGCGGGACGCAGTGTTCCTGTGGCGCTGGTGATGCTGAAGGCGCGCGTGGACAAGCCGGAGGCAGTGCGCCGGCTGGCGAAGTCGGATGGGAATGTGCGGCTGGCGATCGAGGATAATGTGCTGGAGCTGTAGAAGCCTCTGGTTCGGTCGCTGCAGATTCCGCTAGAACGTCGTCATTCGCACTTTCAACAGCACGTTCTCGTCTGCCTTCAGATTCAGGCCGTAGTCGGTCTGGTCGCCGTTCCAGATTCTTGCGGTCTTCCAGTTCCCTGCCGCGTCGTAGCTGCCTTCTTCCACCTTGAGCCACAGCCGCTTCTTGTCCTGCGCAAAGGTTGGCTTGAAGTCCACACGGACATGGTGGCCGGCAATCAGGAATTCGTCCGGTCCGAGTTCCAGAATCACCGCTCCACCATCGGGAGGGGAGTTGCCCCTGGGCTGCATCCAGTTGCCGAAGGACGGCATGCCGTACTGAAGAACCGCGTTCCAGCGACCAAAGGCGAGCGTCTGCGTGTGGTTCTCGGGATCTTCACTGGCGCCGCGGACCTTGCTTTCCAGATTTCCTGCTGCCAACTTGCGCGCAATCGGCTCCAGCAACGCATACTGGCGCGCTACGGGCTTGAGAGCGGTGTTTTCCATCGCCTCAGGCCCCTCCGTCTGATTGCTATAGCGCGTCAGGTCAAGGCCGAACGGCGCCCAGCCCATCGCGCCCTGGCCGATTGCTGCGTACACGTAACGCGCGTAATCGGCTGAATTGCCGGTCTCTGGAATGAGCAGCGGATTGTCTTTGCGCCGGTAGAGATCGATCACCTTCATGTATTTCGCGTAGTCCGACATGTAGATATCCGGAGCCACGATGCCGATGGAAGGCGCTGCGATCTTCCACAAATCGATGTTGTTGTCGGTGGGCGCGCCGGACTCGTAGCTGGGCGCATGGCCGGGTTTGAATGGATCGCGCAGCGCGGCATTCACATACATGGGAAGCGGGTACTCGGTTTTGCCCGCCGCGGCCACTTGTTCGATATACGTTGCCGTGAACCATGCTTCAAAGGTTTCATCGGCATCATCGCCGAAGACCTGCTTCCATGAGCCCGGCTGTTTTCCAAGACCTGCGACAAGCCTCTCCGGAACCGGCTCAGCAAAGGCTTTTTCCGCTTCAGGGCCGTAGTCGCGCACACCGCCCCAGACGCCGGATTCATTTTCAACCTGCACCATGAGCACAGTGCGTTCGGGATCGGCCTGTTTCAAGTGACGCATCAGCGCGCGGAAAGCTGTCTTGTCCGCCTCCAGCCATGGTTTTGAAAATGGCGATGGGGAATCCACCGTCTTGCCTTCCTTGTTGAGCAGGAACGGGTACTTCGCCTGATCGAGCTTGATCCACTCCGGCGTGTAGTGCGAGCTGCCGTTCTTCCACGTGCCGAACCACAGCAGAACCAGGTGCAGATGGTGTTCGCGCGCCTGCTTCAACATCAAGTCGACGACACTGAAATCAAACGTGCCCTGGGTTGCTTCAATCTGCTCCCAATAGATGGGCAGTTCCACGGTGTTGGCATGCAGAGTTTCGGCAGCTGGCCAGACTTTGTCGAAGTACGCAGGCCACGCACTGGAATTGTTGGCCTGCACGCCCAGCATCAGGTAGGGCTTCCCGTCGACTTCGAGCGCATAATGGCCGTCCTTTTCGATGACTGCCGGCAGCGGTTTTGTAGTAGCCGCGGACTTCAATGGGGCCTGCGCCGATGCCAGGGTCAGAATTGCGAATACTTCCATAATTGCCAACGCCGCTCCTGCAGAGCATCTCCAGAACCGAGTCCCAATCATTGCCAACCCTCCCCTATAGGTGAAAACAGTAATGCGCGGTCAACCCGCAAGTATAACGTTTGATCCCTGACGCAGCACAGGAATCGCGAATCACCGAGGGCTGCCAATTTACACTTGAGACTCAGGAGTCATTCAGGATTCATGGATAAATTTGTCATACGCGGCGGGAATCCGCTGGTGGGTACGGTGCGCATCTCGGGCGCAAAAAACTCGGCGCTGCCCTGCATGGCCGCGGCCATTCTGACCGAGGATGAGGTCATCCTTGAGAACATTCCCCAGGTTCGCGACATTGAAACTGAACGCCGCCTGCTGGCGTCGATGGGCGCGGAGGTGGAGCTCGGCACGGGCGAATCGGGACACCGCACCACGCTCTGCTGCAGGACTCTTTCTGACCCGGAAGCGAAGTACGAAATCGTCAAGACGATGCGCGCCAGTTCCCTTGTGCTGGGCCCGCTTGTGGCGCGCGCCGGCATGGCCCGGGTGGCCATGCCGGGTGGCTGCGCCATCGGAGGCAGACCCATCGATATGCACATCAAGGGTCTGGAGAAGATGGGCGCAACCATTACCCAGGCGCATGGCTACCTTGAAGCGCGTGCGGACCGGCTGAGAGGGGCTCACCTGGTCTTTGGCAAGATCACCGTCACCGGCACTGAGGACCTGCTGATGGCCGCAGTGCTGGCCGAGGGCGAGACGCTGATGGAGAACTGCGCGTGTGAGCCCGAGGTGACCGATCTGGCGGCCCTGCTGACCGCAATGGGCGCCAATATCCTGGGCGCGGGCACACCCACGATACGCGTTCTGGGCGTTAGCCGTCTGCATGGGGCGCGCTATCGCATCAATCCTGACCGCATCGAGGCGGGAACGTTTTTAATTGCCGGGGCCATCACAGGCGGGGACCTGATCGTGGCAAACTGCAACGCGACCCACCTGAGCGCAGTGATTGCGAAGCTGCGGGAAGCTGGAGCACGCATTGACATCCTGGGACCTGAAACGGTGCGCGTTCGTCCAGGCAATCGGCTGCGCGCCGCCGACATCTCCACCGAGGAGTANNATGCACGTGCAGGAACTGGTGCGCATGGGTGCGAACATCAAGGTGGATGGCCGCATAGCCACCGTGTGCGGGGCAACCCGCCTATCCGCGGCAGCGGTGATGTGTTCGGATTTGCGCGCCTCCGCTTCGCTGGTGCTGGCAGCGCTGGTTGCTGACGGGGAGTCGATCCTCGACCGCGTTTATCACATGGACCGCGGCTACGAGCGCATTGAAGAAAAGCTGGCCGGTGTGGGAGCGCAGATCAAGCGAATGGGCAATATATTTGCCGCCAAAGATGAAGTCGCGGCCGGCTGATCTTCATCCCGATTGGAATTACCTTTGACGAGCCGTGGGCGGCTAGCGCCAGCTTACAGCCAAGTGCCAGTGCAAATGGTGTTGTGCGGTCTTGTGCAGCACGCGCTCATACTCCTTAAGCTCCAACAGCACAGGCTGCGTTTCAGAGCCGAGGGCCGTTGGAGAAGCTGTCAAATAGCCGATCAACGCGCGAACTGTGAAGAGGCCATCGGAAGCCATGAACCACTGGGGCTGGGGCATAGGTCTCGCCCAAGCTGGATTGTTAGCGCCCTGCTCCATCAGCAACGCCATCGAATTCTGGTCGGCGGAAAAGAACTCGAGGAGCGGACTGACTTTGAGCCGCTCAGCCAGCTTCTCGAGGGCATCTTCATTCCTGGCCAGAGCTTGA
>PLTV01000078.1:2613-9489 GCA_003164635.1 Acidobacteriaceae bacterium | reverse complement strand
TCTTCCAGCACCGGCTGCATGCGGTGGATCTCGTCGAGAAAGAGGACTTGCTTCTCGCGCAGATTCGTCAGGATGGCTGTCAGGTCGCCCTGAATCTGCAATGCCGGTCCCGACGTCTGCTGGAATCCCACGTCGAGTTCGTTGGCAATGATCGTAGCCAGCGTCGTCTTGCCCAGCCCCGGCGGCCCAAACAGCAGCACGTGGTCCAGTGCTTCGCCGCGCGACTTCGCCGCCTCCAGCGCAATGGCGAGCTGTTCCTTGGCCTTCGATTGCCCGATGAACTCGCGCAACCAACGTGGCCGCAGCTTCAGCTCAAATCCCTGTTCCTCCTCGGCGCGCGAAGCGCTGACCAGCCGTTCCGGAGAGTTGTCGCGTGCAATTGCCATGCTGACCAGAAGTGTAGCCGTTGCCGCCAGTCGCGGCAAAATCCCGGCGTTTTGAAGGGTACGGGCTTCAGCCCGTACGTGAATTCCTGTCGGGCGAGCCTTGGGCTTTAGCCCCCGAGGGACGCCTTTGCTGAGTCGTGGACCACAGCGAGTTTTTCGTAGCTTGTTCAGCTACTCAGATACCCAAAACTCTCGAGCGAGGTCACGCATTTAGACTTGAATCAGCCCGTTCGATCCTCATGACCCTTCCTTTTCGCAGGATTCGCCGCTTCCATTTCAATCTTCCCCAGCGGATTGCGGCGGGACTGCTTGCCCTTTTCCTGGCACAGGGCCTGTGGCTCACCGCCCATCAAACGCTCAGCGATCGCGACTACCAATATGCGCGCTGCGGACGCGAGACCTGGGAGCGCCCATCGGCTCTGGCCGGCTACTACACAACCTGCGGCAATATTCACGACGGCATTCTCGCCTATCGCCTCGCCGGTCTTCCCCTCACGCTGAACCTCCTCGCGCAGCGTGGACTCGATCATTTGCGAAAGCCCGAAGACCGGGTCCTTCAACAGAATGGCGAAATCAGTTCGTGGGAACTTCGCCACCAGCTCACGCATGTGCTTCTGCTGTTGCGCCTGCCCTTTCTTTTCGCGGGATGCGTGCTTGGCGCCGGCTTGTGGTGGGTTACACGCCGCCTCTATGGCAACTGGGGCGGCTACACCGCGCTTGCCCTCTATTGCTTTTCACCGGCAATCCTCAAAGCCTGCGTTGCCCCTAACTCTGAAATCCTCGCCAGCCTCGGCGTCTACGGCGGCGTCTACACCTGCATCGGCGTGGCCCATGCNNGCCCACGCCATGCAGGGGCCGCGGCGCAAGTGGCGTCCGCGCATCGTGCTGCTCATGGCCGCCTTTGGCACGGCTGCGGCCGCGCACATCACCGCCCTGCCGCTGGTCGCCCTGCTCGGTTTCTTCGTCATGCTGTGGGTGGCCGAAGGCCGTCGCAGCCAGGTGTTGCCCATCGTGCTGGCCGCGGTGGCTGGGGCGCTGTTCCTCACCTTCGCCTGTTACGGCTTTTCCCCGGATGCGTTCAGTTTCATCTTTCGCTCCGGCGCCGGCTTCATCCGCATGTCGCTCGATCCAGCAAAGCACTTCTTCTCTAACCTCGGCAGCGCCGGCATCACGCTCGCCGCAGGTTCCGCCCTCGTGCTCTATCTCGGCATCCGGCGCGCGCGCTACTTCGGCAATACCGCACCGCTGCTGTGCGCCCTTGTATTGCTGCCGCTGATCCTGACAGGAACGCAAGGCAGTCCGTGGCTCTGGGCACTGCCGTTTCTGCTGACGTTTGTGGGTGGGGTCTTCGCCGACGCCTACGAAAGCCCCCGCGGACGTTTGGCACTGGCTGCAGGCGGAGCGATAGTCGTCCTTCAGGCGGCTTGCTGCCTTTTGAACCTCCCCGCGCTTCTGTAGCACCGACGCCAAACCTCGTCACCTGCGACATTGCCGCCGGCCTGGCAATGATGTGGCTGAATATCGAGCCAGAAACCTGGCCGAAAACCCTCCCGAATCTGAACCCGAAATCAGTCTCGCCCTCCGTGCTTTTTAAGGTTCAATGACTGTCTTCCGAAAATAACTATAAGATTAACCAAAATAAAGACTTATTTAGACTTACTAGCCTTGCTGAAAACGCCGCTGGAAAGATAAAATAGCACTATAGCCCACGGAGCCCGGCCCCGCTTCTTCCGGACCCATTTTGCCGCCTTTCCGCGGGACAAGAAAAGACCCTATGGCCGACGATCAGAACCCTCTGCTTCCCCTTGAAGGCGGTACCCCGCCCAACGGCGGCACTAACCTCATTCCGATCAATATCGAAGAGGAAATGCGCCGCTCGTACCTCGACTATTCCATGTCGGTCATTATCGGCCGCGCCCTGCCCAGCGCGCTCGACGGCCTCAAGCCCGTGCATCGCCGCGTCCTTTACACCCTCAGCGAAATGGGCCTCGAGTACAACAAGAAATACGCCAAGTGCGCCAAAGTTGTCGGCCAGGCCATGGGCGTTTACCATCCCCACGGCGACTCCGCGATTTACGACACGCTGGTCCGCATGGCGCAGCCCTTTACGCTGCGCTATACGCTCGTCGATGGACAGGGCAACTTCGGCTCCGTCGATGGCGATCCGCCCGCCGCCATGCGTTACACCGAGTGCCGCATGTCGCGCATCGCCGGCGAATTGCTCGCCGACATCGACATGGAGACAGTGGACTTCGTTCCTAACTACGACGAGTCCACGCTTGAGCCTACCGTCCTGCCCACCCGCATTCCCAATCTCATCGTCAATGGCTCCAGCGGTATCGCCGTCGGCATGGCCACCAACATCCCGCCGCATAACCTCACTGAAGTCGTGAACGCGGCCATCGAACTTGTACAGAACCCGCACGCCGGCCTGATTGAAGTCCTCAAGCACGTGCAGGGCCCCGACTTTCCCACCGGCGGTTTTCTCTACGGCAAATCCGGAATCGCTCAGGCCTACAAAACGGGCCGCGGCCGCTTCATGATGCGCGCCAAGGTGGCTACTGAAAACCTGACCAAAGAGAAACAGGCGATCATCGTCACCGAGATCCCCTACCAGGTCAACAAGTCCAAACTCATCGAGCGCATCGCCGAGCTGGTCACCGAAAAAATCGTCGACGATATCAGCGATGTGCGCGACGAAAGCGATCGCGACGGCATGCGCATTGTCATCGAGCTCAAGCGCGGCGCGCAGCCTGAAATCGTCCTCAATCAGCTCTACAAGCACACGCAAATGCAGGAAAGCTTCTCCATGATCTTTCTTGCAGTGCTCAACGGCCAACCGCGCGAGCTCTCACTCGATCAGGCCATCCGCGCTTTCATCGATCACCGCGTCGATGTCGTGCAGCGCCGCACCGTCTTCCTGCTCAAAAAAGACCGCGCCCGTGAGCACATCCTTGAAGGCCTGAAGATTGCGCTCGACAATCTCGACACAGTCATCCGCATCATTCGCGCTTCCGGCTCGCGTGCTGAAGCTCGCGAAAACCTCTACGCGTGGGGCAAGGGAACTGAGATCGTTGTCACCCTCGATCGCGAGCGGCTCATGCACGAGGAAAAAGGCCTCACCCTTCGCCAGATCGATGCCATCCTCGAACTGCAGCTCTATCGCCTCACCCAGCTCTCCATCGATGAACTCCTCAACGAACTGACCCAGGTGCGTGGCCGCATTGCCGAGTACGAATCCATCCTCGCCAGCGACAAGAAACTCCGCGCAGTCATCGTGAAAGAGCTCGAAGAAGTCCGCGACAAGTACGGCGATGCGCGCCGCACCCAGATCATCGACGAAAGCGCCGAGCTTCAACTCGAAGATCTCATCGCCGACGAGCAGGTCGCCGTTACCGTCAGCCATCAGGGCTACCTCAAGCGCACGCCCATCAGCATCTATCGCCAGCAGCGTCGCGGCGGCACCGGCCGAACCGGCATGAAGACGCGCGAAGAAGACTTCGTCTCCCAGCTCATCGTCAACTCCACCCACGCCTACCTGCTCTGCTTCACCAACACGGGCCGTGTCTATTGGCTCAAGGTCTACGAGATCCCCGACGTAGGCGCCGCCGGCAAAGGCAAAAGCATGCAGAGCCTGCTCGATCTGCAGCCCGGCGAAAACGTCCGCGCCATTCTTCCCATCAAAGATCTTGAAGAAGAAGGCAAATACATCTTCTTCGCTACCCGGCAGGGAACCGTCAAGAAGACGCCGCTCAAAGACTTCTCCAACGTCATGGCGCGCGGCATCATCGCCATCGGCATCGACAAAGAAGACGAGCTGGTCTCTGCGGACCTGACCAACGGCAAGCAGACCATCTTCCTCGCCACGCGCGACGGCATGGCCATTCGCTTTGAAGAAGAGTACGATCCCGAGCGCAGCGGCATTGGCCTTCGCCCTATGGGCCGCGGAGCCGCGGGAAACCGCGGAATCTCCCTCAAGAAGGGCGACTACCTCATCGGCGCTGCCATTACAAACTCCGACGCTTTGCGCGAGCAGGAGCGCGACGAATGTGCAGCCCGCCTCAAGCTGACCGATAAGCTCACCGCCGCGCGCAAAGCGCTCACGCACGCCGAAGAGTCCCTCACCAAGGCGCGGGAAGACTATCGCAATAAGTTAGTCGACCCATCCAAAGTCTCCGCGGCGGAAAAGGAAGTTGAAGCTTCGTGGAAAGCCATCAAGGCTCTCGACGACAAACTCTGCGTAACCCAGCAGCTCATCCTCACTGTCACCGAGAATGGCTTCGGCAAGCGTACCGACGTCGACGAATACCGCCTCACTGCGCGCGGCGGCCAGGGCGTCACCAATCTCAAGGCGACTCCCAAAGTCGGCAAAACTGCGTCCATCCTGCTGGTCAATGAAGTCAGCGAGCTGATGGTCATCAGTCAGTGGGGCAAAATCATCCGCATCGACACCAAGACCGTTCGTGCCGCAGGCCGCGCCACGCAAGGGGTTCGCCTGCTTAATCTCGAGCCTGAAGACAAGGTAGCCGCCGCCGTCATCATTCCGCCCGAAGAATTGAAGGAAGACGAACCAACGCTGTTGCAGTAGAGACTCGGCGGTTTACAGCGTCCAGTCTTCGACGGTCAGTCCGCGAATACGCTCGAACTCCCGCGTATTCGCCGTCACCAGGACCATGCCTCGCGCGACTGCCTGCCCCGCGATCAGCGTGTCGTAATCACCAATCCGCCGGCCCTGCCGTTCAAGTTCGGCGCGAATCTCGCCCGCAACCTGCGCGTCCCGCTCAGAATATTCGAGGACTTCAACGGCGCCATTCAAGAACGCAGCCAGGCGATTCGCATTCTGTGCCTCTCGCCCACTTTTGGCCACGCCGTACCAGAGTTCGTGCGCCACGATGGACGAAGTCTGTGGAGTGGGTAGGTGACTCGTTGCTTCGATATGCCGCCGTCGAACTGCCTCAGATGTTCCGTTGATTAATGCAATGCAAATGTTCGTGTCGAGCAAATAATTCATTTGAAGTACTCACGAATTGGCGCAAGATTCTGCTTCCGGCCTTCAGGGAAAATCGGGTCGCCGCCCATCGCATCCATGCGCGCAAACAACTCTTCCATCGATTCTTTCGCCGCCGCGGGTATCGGCTCCAGCAGCACCCCCGCCCCCAAGCGCGTCACACGCACCCTGTCGCCTTCAAATCGAAATTCCTTCGGAAGGCGCACCGCCTGGCTCCGCCCGTTCCAGAACAGCTTCGCATCCGCGGTCTTCCCACTCTTCTGCGTGTTCGGCGTCATGCGGCCTCCCTCCATAAAGTATATACCAAAAGTATATACCAAATCAATTTGAGATCGATTGAGCAAAGTTCGCGCCTGTTCAATCCTCAACATCAGCCACCCCCGTTATCAGACACAACCGCACCTGCGCGGGTACTCGAATCTTCGCCCCCGTCGGCCTACACTGGTCTTGCTCTGGATTCTCCGCATTCCTCCTCATGCACCGCACCGCGCGTGGGTTTTTCGTGCTGGCCATCCTCGTTGGATTGATGGCCCTTGGTTCTCCGGCTCTGCCGGTGATGGCCAGCACGTCCAGCCATCCCTCCCGCTATTCCGCGACCACGCCGCACTTTCACTCGGCGCGCCGCAAGAGCCACCGCGCGTCATCGCATTCCGCCGCACATCCCGCACCGCCGCACAACCCATGCCCGGCCATCGCGCCGCGTCGTCGATCCCCGGCGCGGTCCCGTCTGCACTGTGCCCCTCTCAACGCCACTCGCGCCAGGTTGCATGTCCCCGTGCGCTCCAGTCGCACCGCTCAAACCCCCGTCAACGGGCCAACGCCAAAGGCCCTCCAGCCCTCTCAGCCGCCATCTGTCGACGAAGCCGAGACAGTCACCGCCGACGCCGCCCAAGCTGCTGGCCAGGCAGTCGCCAAAACCACCTCGTTCCCTCGCAGGCATGCTCCCGTGCCACCGCCCTTGCGCGGCTCGCTCACTTCGCTCACTCATCAGAACGAAATGGCCGATTCCGAGGGCCTGGAACGCATCGAGAACGAAGACGACCTCGCCGATCGCATCGCCCACAAGCTCCTCGTTCCCGTGCCCACCTCCGCCGCTCTCGCCATCAACGGAAACCTTCCGGAAAGCCATCGCTACTGCCGCCCTTGGACGGCGCGCTTCCTCGCCGACCTGGCTCGTGTCCATGCAACTCGATTTAAGCAACCGCTCGAAGTCAGTTCCGCCGTGCGCACCGTCGACTACCAGAAGCGCCTCATGGCCGTGAACGGCAACGCTGCTGCCGCTGAGGGCGACATCGTCAGCCCCCACCTTACCGGCGCCACCATCGACATCGCCAAGAGCGGAATGACCCGTCAGGAAATCGGATGGATGCGCGCCTGGCTCCTGCCCTTGCAACTAGCCGGAAAAATCGACGTCGAAGAAGAATTCCAGCAGGCCTGCTTCCACATCTCGGTCTATAAAAGCTACGCCCCGCCCAAGCCCTT
>PLTV01000078.1:0-2602 GCA_003164635.1 Acidobacteriaceae bacterium | reverse complement strand
AAGCCACGTAAACCGGACGGCCAATGCTTCCGCTAACTCGCGAACTCGCTATGCCCGCGCAGCGGGCGCCAACTTGCCAAAAGCGAAAGCACACAAATTCAACCCCTGTGAGTGAGCGCGCCCGTGCTAGGCGACCCTTAAGCCCTGCAGGGAACTTCTCGTTCCCTCCACCGCCGCGCGGCTCGGAGATCGTCTCCCCATTTTCATTCTGATTTTTCCCCAATCAAGGTTACAATCGCGGGCAATGACATTTTCTGTTTCGGAACCCTTGCACTTGTTTGCGAAGCGTAGCTAATCCACAGAAAATGCAACCGCGCCCGCATCCTCACTGGGGTAGTCAGCGCGGCGATCTCCAAATCCTAACCGGTATCCGAGAGGCAGAATCATGAGCGATCTGGAAGTTCAACCTGGATTCGATCCCGCGGCCGCGAGCCCAGGCTTGTCGCAAATGCAGCGCGTCACCTACACGTTTTCAGCGCCCTCCAAGACGTTTGACGATATTAAACGAGGAAATACGAGCTGGTGGATGCCCTGGCTCATCATGGCGATCGTCGGCTACCTGTTCTTTGCTGCTGTCGCAACCAAAATTACCATGCAGACCGTGGTCGATAACCAGAACCGGATGATGAGTGAGAAGCAGCAGGACCAGATGGCGAAAATGCCGCCCGAGTCGAAGGCCATGGCGGCCAAATGGACCCTGTATATAACCGAAGGCGTTTTCGCCGCCGGCCCGGTTTTCGTGCTGATTGTGGCGGCCGTCGTCTCGCTCGTCCTGTGGGGCACCATTAACTTTGTCTTCGGCGGCAAAGCCAAATTCGGAGGCATATTTGCGGTCTGGTTCTTCGCCAACCTGCCATCCATCATCAAGTCCCTGCTGGGTATCGTGGTGGTCTATGCGTCAGGCACGCCGGAGACCTTCAACATCAAAAACTTTGCACCCACCAATGTGGCTGCATTCCTGCCCGTCATGGAGACCAACAAGGCGCTTTATTCATTGGCAAGTTCGCTGGACGTTATTAACATCTGGTCGCTGTTCCTCATGGGAATGGGGATCGCGATTGTGGCTGGCGTCAAGCGCAGTTCCGGCTACATTGCCGTATTCGGCTGGTGGGCCTTGATCGTGCTCATTAGCGTGGGGTACGCCGCAGCCACAAGCTAAATGCCCAATCGCAACAACGAAAACAGCGCGAATCCACCCGGATTCGCGCTGTTTTCGTCTGAAGCACCTCAAGAATGCTGTCGAGCCGTAAGCTCTCGGGATGAGCACTCCCGAAACTAATCACTGACCACCAATCACTGATCACTAGCTTGACTCTTTCCACCGCCGCATAATCAGCGTGGCATTAATCCCGCCGAACCCAAACGAATTCGATAGCGCCACATCGAAGCTGTGGTCGATCGCCACGTTCGGCACATAGTCGAGCTTGCACTCCGGGTCCGCGTTGTCCAGGTTGATCGTCGGCGGCAGCTTCTGGTTCACCAGCGCCAGCACAGAGATGCCGGCCTCCAATCCGCCCGCGCCTCCCAGCAAGTGTCCCGTCATTGACTTCGTGCCGGAAACCTTCAGCGCGCCGCTCAGTGCGTGCTCGCCAAACACCACCTCAATTGCCCGCGATTCGTTCCCGTCACCCGCCGGCGTCGACGTAGCATGGGCATTCACGTAGCCCACTTCCTGCGGCTCAATCCCCGCGTCTTTCAACGCCGCACGCATGCTGCGCTGGGCTCCCGCGCCTTCGGGGGCAATGCCGGTCATGTGGTACGCATCGGCGCTCATCCCGTAGCCAATCACCTCGGCCAAAATCTTCGCCCCGCGCGCCTTGGCGAACTCGAGCTCTTCCAGAATCAGAATCCCCGCGCCTTCGCCAATCACAAACCCGTCGCGATCCTTGTCAAACGGCCGGCTGGCCTTCGTCGGCTCATCGTTGCGTTGAGACAAAGCGCGCATCGCCGCAAACCCGCCCACCGACAACGGAGTCACAGCAGCCTCAGCTCCGCCCGCGATCATCACATCCGCATCGCCGTGCGCAATCATCCGCACCGCATCGCCAATGGAGTTCGCCGAGGTGGCGCAGGCCGTAGCCGTTGCCGATATCGGACCCTTTGCCCCATAGCGAATGCTGATGTGCCCCGCCGCCATGTTCACAATGGCCGCAGGGATGAAGAAGGGTGAGATCTTGCGCGGCCCCCCTTGCAGAAGGTTTGAGTGCTCCCGCTCAATCACTTCGAAACCGCCAATGCCCGAGCCGATAAAAACACCCGTCCGGTCGCCGATCTCAGGGGTGATCTCGAACCCCGCTTGCGCAATCGCTTCCTGCACGGCCGCAAACGCGTAATGCGTAAAGCGGCCCATCTTGCGGGCTTCCTTCTTGTCCACGAAGTTCAACGGGTCAAAGTTTTTCACTTCGGCCGCGAACGTGACTGAGAAACCAGTCGTGTCGAAACCCTGAATCGGCGCCATCCCGCTGGCCCCTGCCAGCAGTTGTCGCCAGACGTCGGGTGCAGTGTTGCCCACTCCGCACACCAGACCGAGTCCGGTAACTACGACTCTGCGCGACGCATTGGCCAAGGGTTACTTGCTGCCTTTCGCGTTCTTCTCGATGTA
>PLTV01000377.1 GCA_003164635.1 Acidobacteriaceae bacterium | reverse complement strand
ATTGTTATTGCGGGTGTTCTCACCGGCTTGAGTATTTTCAGCTACTTCTATTACAAGTACGAGCGCATTGTCGATGACCGTCTCAAACAGCCTATTTTTGCGAACACTGCCAAGGTTTATGCAGCGCCGCGGGAAGTTCGGCCGGGGCAGAAGCTTACCGTTCGCCTGATCGCCAACGAGCTGCGTGAAGCCGGTTATACAGACGAAAGTGCACCGCATCGCTCGGAACTTGGGACCTATGCGGAGAGCGTTGGTTCGATTACGGTGCACCCGGGGCCGCAGTCTTACCATGCGCAGGATGGCGCAACGATCACCATCAATGGCACTGTCGTTCAGTCCATCAGCGACGACCACGGGCAGGGCCTGGCCAGCTATGAGCTCGAGCCTCTGTTGATTACCGGCTTGAGCGAAGATGAAAATCGCTCGAAACGCCGGCTCATTACCTACGAAGAGATTCCGCCCAATCTTGTGCAAGCGGTGGTGGCGATTGAGGATCGACGATTCTTCGAGCATGGCGGCGTGAATTACTGGCGGCTTTTTGAAGCCGTTTATCGCGACGTAACGACGGGGCGAAAGCAGCAGGGAGGATCGACGCTGACCATGCAGTTGGCGNNGCTTTTCCATCGACGGATTCGGCGAGGCAGCGCAGGCTTACTTCGGCAAAGACGTGCATCAGCTTGACCTGGCCGAGTGCGCGATGCTTGCCGGGATTTTGCAGCGGCCGAACTACTTCAATCCGTTCCGCCATGCGGACCGAACGATCGAGCGCAGGAATCTGGTGCTGGACTCGATGGTGGAAACGGGCGCCATCACCAAGGAACAGGCCGAGCGCGCCAAGGCGGCGCCGCTGCATTTATCTGAAACCAGCGTAGACGCAAGCGAGGCACCCTACTTCGTCGACCTGGTTCACGATCAGCTTCTGCAGAAACTGGGTGAACGCGACTTTAACCGCGAGGGGCTGCGCATTTACACGTCTCTCGATCCAGATTTGCAACGCGTGGCCACCGCTGCGATCGGCGCAAATATCCATCTTGTCGATGAACAGGTGGACCATCTCCACAGGAAAGCCAAGCCAGGGGAAACCTGGACCTATCCGCAAGTGGCGCTCGTGGCTTTGAATCCACATACGGGCCAAGTGCTCGCGCTCGTGGGCGGGCGCAGCTACGGCACCTCGCAATTGGACCATGCCCTCGCGAAACGGCCTACTGGCTCCATCTTCAAGCCATTCGTCTACGCGGCAGCGTTTAACACGGCCATTGAAGGCACAATCCTGCCCGGACAGACCACGCCATTTTCTCCGGTCACCATGCTCAGCGACGAGCCGACGACGTACGAGGTGGGTGACCAGGAATACACTCCGCGGAATGACCATGGGCTGTATCACGAGGAAGTAACTGCGCGCTACGCACTACAGCAATCTCTGAACAATGCAACCATCGGCTTGGCCGCACTCGTGGGATTCGACCGCGTGGCATCACTGGCGCGCGATGCCGGGGTGAAGAACGCGCGCGGAACGCCATCGGTGGCGATTGGCTCTTACGGCGCGGCTCCGCTCGATATGGCGGGAGCTTACACCATTTTCGCCAACAACGGTCTCCACATTGAGCCGTGGACTTTGGCCAGTATTCGGACCCCGACCGGCGATATCATCAGCGACTACACACCTGTCACGAAGCAGTTGCTCGATCCGCGGGTGGCGTACCTCACCACCAACATGATGGAGAACGTGATCGACCACGGCACCGGCGCCAGTGTACGTGCGCGTGGATTTGTGGCACCGGCCGCGGGCAAGACGGGATCGAGCCACGATGCGTGGTTCGCTGGATTCACCTCGAACCTGCTCTGCATTATCTGGGTGGGGAATGACGATTACACCAACGTTGTGATTGAAGGACCGCATCTTGCGGCGCCGCTGTGGGCCGAATTCATGAAGAAGGCTGTTCAGTTGCCGCAATACTCCGACACGAAGCCATTCACCGCGCCTGAAGGCGTCCAGATGGTCTCGATTGACAAGGCGACCAATCTGCTTGCCGATGCGGCATGTCCAGAGGACTATGAGGCTGCATTCCTGGATGGAACGGCGCCCACGGATACGTGCGACCATCCACCCGACCATCGCAATATCCTGCAAAAACTATTCGGAATAGGCAAACCCGGAAATTGATTCGAAATCCTGTTCGGGCTGCAAGGGTTTGGTTCGATCAACCGTCAACGTCTGAGCCATCGGGCATGGGCTGACAACGCGGGCACCAGAACGTTACGCGCGCGTCGAACCCCTGGATCCTCTTGCGAATCCGCTCGCCGCAGTGCCGGCATGGATCGCCCGCGCGCCCATACACCCATAGGCTCGCACTCGGATCGGCCTGATTGGTTGTGCGCCTGTGGCGGCCGCCAAAGGTAACGATCTGGTCATCGGAGTCCTCAAGGACATTGGCTTTCAAAAGCTTTCGCGAAGTTGCAATCAGTTCGGCGACTTTTTCCGGCGACAGGTCCACGACTTTACAGAACGGACTTGTGGAAGTCACGAAGCAGATTTCCGACTTGAACACGTTACCCACGCCGGCAATTACGCCCTGATGAAGCAGAACATCGCCAATCTGATCCTGCTGCTGATTTCCCAATCGAGCGGTGACCTCGACGGGATCGAATTCCGGGCTCAATACATCGATAGCTCCCGAGGGTATCCGCAATGCTCTCTCCAATTCCTGAGGGCGAAGCATTTTGGCCACCGGCACGCTGAAACCGACAGCCACGTAATCGCTGTTTTCAAGCAGGATGCGCATGTGATCGCGAGGGCGCTGCCAACGCTCACCGGGGCGATAGATGTGCCAGCTGCCGCTCATGAGCATATGTGTTGCCAATGTGCCGCCGCCAGAAAAGTGGATCAGTAGCCATTTTCCGCGCGAATCGACGCTGGCGACGGTTTGGCCCATCAACGGCGTATCGTCATCGAATCGGGTGAGGAATGTGTACGTGGATCGAAAGCCAGTTAGCTGCTTGCCGATCAAGGCGCGGCCAAGAGCCCGGGCTGTGCGAAAAATTGTGTCGCCTTCAGGCATGAACTATTGCACCTCTCCGGGTATCGCTTCGCGGGAGTGCGTGTCGCGCGCGGCGATGGCGAGGGGAATGCGGCGCAGGTGCATGCCCAGGGGCCCGGGATGAAATCCAGCATCCATGAGGAAGCGCGCCATGGGATGTGCGGCCACCGGCTGCCCGTTCATGGTGGTGATGAGGACACCCTGATGGCTCGCGCCGTGCAAGCGCTCCTGGCCACGGGCGCAAAGAAAATGCGCCAAACCCGATGCCGTCTGCGAGCGTTCCGGTTCTTCAGCCGGAAGAAAAACAAGCAGGTTCGGATTCCCGCGTCGGAGCCAGGCTACAAGCTGTCCGTTGCGCAGAATGACCTCTGCATAGGCGGCGCGCGTTAGCAAGCGCGGCGCTGTTTCCGCGTCTTCTTCGGCGACGGGAAGGTCGGGCCACTTCAGGACAGAACCATAAGGATTGGCCGGATCGGTCGCGGCCAGTTGAACGAATTCCGGCTTTTCGTCTGGGGGTGCGGTTCGCAACTGACGCAGCAAATCGACCGCGGCAGGCAAGGCAAATTGCGTGGCTCCCAATCCTGCGACAAAGTACCCGCGGCGAATGCGTCCAGCTTCTTCAAGAGCCTTCAAGACGTCGTAGACCGCGCTGAAACCACCAGGCACATTTTCTGCAGCGACCTGCTCGCGCAGCAACACTCCATAACGGTTCAGCAGCTGCAATGCCAGCGCATGACTCGCTTCGGTTGTTGAGGGGCCGGCTTCGGATTGTTTGCGCGGGCCGACAGGAAGCAGCGACCAGCGTCCCTGCGCAGTAGGAGGCGTTGTTCTTCGCGAACGGAAGGAGATCCCCGTCTGTATGCGGCGAGGCACCCGCGAACTCTCAGGCTTAGCGATGTACGCGCGGAGGGCATGCAGCGAATCGTTGGTGATTAGCCCGCGCCAGATCAAGCTCCAAAGCGCTTCGATGGTTTCGCCGGGGTATCCACCGCCGAGCGCCTGGTGAATTGGATCGAAGAAGCTCGCTCCAGTGGATGCGAGGACGGCGAGCAACTTCTCTTCGCGCTCGATTAACGGCTCAACCTGTGGGCGCACCTGGAGCAGAAGAGGCAGCTTGTCGGCAAGAAAGAGAGCGATACGTCCGTCGCGCTCGCCAATCGGCTCGACGCCTGCCCAAGCCACTTCACCTGCAGCGATCAGAGCATCGAGACCGGCCGGCGCATAGTCCGCAACGCGTACCGGCAGAATTGCGCTCTCGACCAGCGATGCGGGTAGAGGTGCGCCCTGCAGGGTTTCAATTGCATCCAGCAGGCCATCGAGATTCGCGTGCCCTGCTCGGCGCGGAGCGAGAAGTCCCTGCCAGTGCGTGAGGAAGCGAGCCAGAGTGTGTTGCTCGACCGGTTCAACTTCGCGCCGGAGTTTGGCCAGCGATTTGCGCCGGATCAGGCGCAGCATCTCCGCGTCGCACCACTCGCGATGGAGGCCGCCGGGCAAGAAGCCACCTTCGAGCACGCGGCCCTCTGCCAGAAGCTGTCGTAGTACATTCTCCACAGCTGCCGCGTCCAAACCAAACCGCTCGGTTACTGCACGCACCGTGAAGGGCCCGTGGGTGCGGCCGTATCTCCTCACGAGTTCCAGGATGGGGTGCGCCACCGGCTCAAGCAGCGCGGCAGCCAGGCCCGGTGGTAAAGGAATGCCGAGGCCGTCGCGATAACGCGCCGCATCTTCGGTCGCGATCAGGCGTTTCTCGCCGACAATGCGCAACTCCAGCAAGCGGCGCGAACGCACCAGCCGATCGATTGAATCAAGGAGGGAGGCATCGACGACGCGGCGCGCGACTTCGGCACGGGACAGATCGCCCAAGCGCAAGCACAAATCGTGGATGCCATCGGCGGAGCGCGCGCGATGCGTCTCTGCGAGGCATTGCGCCATCTCCTCGACTTCCGCAATTGCATCCGCATCCAGCAATTCGCGCAGGTCGGCTTCACCAAGTAACTCGCGGAGCTGGTCCTGGTCGATGGTCAGCGCCTGGGCGCGGCGTTCCGCCAGTGGCGCATCGCTGTCGTAGAGAAAATTCGCCACGTAGCTAAACAACAGGGAGGCGGCGAAGGGCGACGGTTTGCGCGTTTCCACAACGTGCACGCGGAGCTGGCGCTGCTCGATGGCGCGCAGTGTCTCAATCAACGCCGGCATGTCGAAGACATCGCGAAGGCACTCGCGATAGGCCTCAAGCAACAGCGGAAAACTCGGATAGCGCGATGCGACGCTCAGGAGATCGTAGGACCGCTTGCGCAACTGCCACAGCGGCGTGCGCGCATCGGGCCGGCGCCGAGGAAGCAGCAGAGCGCGCCCGGCAGCTTCGCGGAAGCGCCCCGCGAACAACGAGGTTGTGCCGAGTTGGCGCAGAACGAGGGCCATCGCCTCCGCGCTTTCCACGAGGAACCAATCGGGATCGGGCGGCTCATCGGTATCCGGGAAGCGCAGCACGAATCCGTCGTCGCCCCATAGGGTCTCGACTTCGGGGCCGCCGCCGGCACGGATGCGCGCGCTCACGGCCATGGCCCACGGAATGTGAATGCGGCTTCCGAAAGGAGTGAGCACACACACTCGCCAGTCGCCAAGTTCATCGCGACAGCGCTCGATGACGATGGTGCGATCGTCGGGAACGGAACCGGTCGCCTCTTCCTGATCGGCAAGGAAGCGCATCAGGTTTTCGGCTGCGCCTGGATCAAGATCGTGATCGGCCACCAGCCTCGTCAGCGCCGCCGGTTTGGGGAGCGCGCGCAACTCGCGCACCAATGCGCCGATGCGGCGGCCAAACTCGAGCGGCCGTCCCGGACCATCGCCTTTCCAAAACGGCATTTTGCCGGGCTCACCCGGCGCAGGCGTCACAAGCACGCGGTCATGTGTGATTTCGACAATTCGCCAGGTTGACGCGCCGAGAATGAACGTCTCGCCGGGATGGCTCTCGAAAACCATCTCCTCATCGAGTTCACCCACGCGCACAGACTTGCCTTCGCCGTAGGCAAGAAACACGCCATACAAGCCACGATCGGGAATGGTGCCGGCATTCAGGATCGCGAGGCGCATGGCTCCATCGCGCGCCGTAACGACATTGCGCACGCGGTCCCAGGTGAGGCGCGGACGCAATTCCGCGAATTCATCGGACGGGTAGCGGCCGCTGAGCAAATCGAGTACGCCTTCGAAGGCGGCGCGCGTCAGGCCACCAAAGGGAGCGGCGTGGTGAACCAGTTCAAACAGCGCATCGACGCTGACTTCGGGCTTGGGAGCTTCCGTTTGCTTTGGCGCGATATCCCATTCGTCGAACTTCAACTCGGCCGTGAGGTTCTTTTTACGCCCTGTACGTTTCAGCACTTTGGGTTTACGCGGAGATGTTGCTCCGGGTGGGTGCGCGACGATGGCCACCAATTGCTGCGCCAGGACATCCAGAGGATTGCGCGGGTAGCGCGTTGACTCGATATGTCCCTCGTGCATGGCTCGCGTGACCGCTGCACAAGCCACCAGGTCGGCGCGATATTTGGGGAAGAGAATTCCTTCGCTAACCGCATCCACGTGATGGCCGGCGCGCCCAATGCGCTGCATTCCGCTGGCGACAGAAGGCGGGGCCTCAATCTGAATGACCAAATCCACCGCGCCCATGTCGATGCCCAATTCGAGGGTCGATGTGGCGCAGAGCGCGCGAATTTGTCCGGCCTTGAGCTGCTCTTCAATCACGGAACGTTGCGCTGCCGCCAACGAGCCGTGATGCGCGCGGGCGATCGGCTCACCCGCCAATTCGTTAAGAGCGCCGGCGAGCCGCTCGGCCACCTGGCGGCTATTCACGAAGAGAATCGTTGAGTTGCGCGCTTGAATAATCTCGAGCAGTCGGGGATGAATGGCGTTCCAGATGGAGACGCGCTTGGGAGCTTGAGAAGCAGGACCGCTGGGGAGATACTCCTGCTCGCCGAGGCGCGCCATGTCTTCGACTGGAACTTCGATTCGGAGCTTCAGCTGTTTGCGAGCGCTGGCATTGACGATGGTTACGGGGCGATACCGCAGTTGTAAGGAGTCGACGCCGTCCGCAGACCACGCGGGTTCAGCGGATTGAACGAGCAGTCCCTCAGGGGCTAAAGAGGATGTGGAAGAAGGCGAATCTGTGACGATCTCGGGGAAGACATCCCTCGGGGGCTGAAGCCCGGCATTCTCTGCATCGGACTTCATGTACGGGCTGAAGCCCGTACCCTTCAAAACCTTGCCTTCACCGGAGGGCTCTGGCCCAGCACTGTTTTCGACACCGCCTAAAAAGCGAGCTACTTCTTCCAGCGGACGCTGCGTCGCGGAAAGGCCGATGCGCTGCAAGCGGCGCCTCGTCAGCGCTTCCAGGCGCTCCAAGGTCAGCGACAGGTGTGCTCCCCGCTTGGTTGGAACCAGCGCGTGGATTTCGTCGATGATGACCGTGTCCACGGTGCGCAGCGCCTCAGACGATTGAGACGTGAGCAGCAGGTAGAGCGATTCCGGCGTGGTGATGAGAATGTTCGCAGGCTGGCGCGCAAACTTTGCGCGCTCGCGTTGAGGCGTGTCTCCAGTGCGAACGCTGATTGTCGGCTCGTGGAATTCGACGCCGCGGCGCCGCGCCATGTTGGCGATGCCTGCGAGTGGCGAGCGGAGGTTGCGCTCCACGTCGACCGCGAGGGCCTTCAGCGGCGAGACATAGACAATTCTGCAGCCGTTCTTTTCGCCGGTTTGCGAGAGATGCAGCATCAGGCGGTCGAGGCACCACAGGAACGCAGTGAGCGTTTTACCGGTTCCAGTGGGCGCAAGGATGAGCGCGCTCTCGCCCCGGGCAATCACGGGCCAACCCGTTC
>PLTV01000121.1 GCA_003164635.1 Acidobacteriaceae bacterium | reverse complement strand
TCGCCTGCCGCTTGGCCACCTGGCCAACCAGCCGCTCGCCGCTCTTCGAGAAGGCGACGATCGAGGGCGTGGTGCGCGCACCCTCTTCATTTGCGATCACTTTGGGCTCTCCGCCTTCGAGTACGGCGACGCACGAGTTCGTGGTGCCGAGGTCAATTCCGATAATTTTTGCCATGTTGGGTTTTCCTGCCTTATTGAGTTCTAGAAATCCGACTCTTATAAGATGCATGATTGAGTGAGATAGTGTCAACTTTATTTGATAATTTAAGAATAAGGTTTACCCCACACCCTTCCAATCCAAGTCCCCGTGGATTGATCCTTATTTTCAATTAGATACAGGGACTTGCAGCTATTCTGGTGCACGGAAGGGGTCGGTATCGGCGGAGTCTCCGGGTAGTAGCATGGGCTCTTCGCTCCCATTCTCTGGATCGAACCGGTGCTTCTTCATCCAGTCGACGAGCGGGGCCGGCGGACCGGCGGCCAGGGCGCCGTTCTTCCAGAAGTAAGCAAGATCGGGGACGAATTCGACTTGCAGGTCGCAGGGCTCCATGCTGTCGGGCTTGCCTCTCTGCGGCAGCAGCACTTCGAGCGTCTTCCCAGGCTTTTTCCAGCGCGCGGGGAAGGTGACGTACCCGGCGGATGCCGTCATGCCGGCGGTACAGCTAAAGGTGAACTGGAAGGCGTGCGGCTCACTGGATTCAAAGAGATCGGCTTGGCCGGAGCCGGCCAGGAAGTCGGGCATATCGGATGGGTGTTTCGGCGCGCGGCCGCTTTCGGCCCGGCTGGCAATGTTGAAGATGTAAACCCTGAGGCCAAACCGATCGGGATTGGGGCTCTCTGCGACGGTGGAATGCGACAGGCCGAAGCCCAGAACGAGCACAACGAGAATAATCCGAAGCTCTGTTGCTCGAAGAAATCGTAAGCACGGCAAATGGCGCATGACGCTCCTGCAACTATGCTACGTCACCGCGGTGTAGGGCATGAGCCAGATCACAGGCACACCTGCGGGCGGACAATTAATCTCGAATGTCCGCGCTCATGACCACAGCCGCCGCCCAAGCACGCTATCCGCTGACCCAAGGGGTGAATCCCTGGCTGGTGACGGTGTCGGTGATGCTGCCGACGTTTATGGAAGTGCTGGATACGGCGATCGCGTCGGTGGCGCTGCCATACATCGCCGGGTCGCTATCGGCTTCGAACTCCGAGGCCACGTGGGTGTTGACCAGCTACCTTGTCGCCAACGCAATCATTCTGCCGGCCTCGAACTGGTTTGCGCGGCGATTCGGGCGCAAGCGCTTCCTGCTGATCTGCGTGACGATCTTCACGGTGGCCTCGTTCTTCTGCGGGGCGGCGCCATCGCTGGGAGTGATCCTGCTGGCGCGGGTGCTGCAAGGGGCAGGCGGTGGTGCATTGCAGCCGCTGTCGCAGTCGATTTTGCTGGAAAGCTTTCCGGTCCAGAAGCGATCCATGTCCATGGCTGCATACGGGCTGGGAATCGTCCTCGCGCCGGTGCTGGGGCCGACACTAGGCGGCTGGCTCACGGATACCTTCAGCTGGCGGTATGCGTTCTACATCAACATTCCCTTCGGCATCCTGGCGTTTGTGCTGATCACTCGCTTCGTCCACGATCCGCCGTATATCAAGAACGCCAAGGTAGGGGCTTTCGACAACATCGGATTTGGTTTGTTGATGGTGTGGACGGGTAGCCTTCAGATCGTGCTCGACAAGGGTCAGGAAGACGACTGGTTTGGTGCAGTGTGGGTGCGGTGGGCCGTAGCGGCGCTTGTTGTTGCGCTTATCGGATGGATCTGGCATTCGTGGACGAACCCGAACAGCCTTGTTGATCTGCACGTGCTGAGGGATCGCAACTTCCGTACCGGATGTTTCCTGATTGCGCTGCTGGGCATGTGCATCTACATCACGATTGCGATTCTGCCGCTCTACTACCAGGAGATTCTTGGATACACGGCGTTCACTGCGGGACTAGTGGTAGGACCGCGCGGGATCGGATCGTTCATCGGTTCGCCCGTGGTGGGTTTCCTTGGTTCGCGCATCGATAACCGCAAACTGCTCTCGGCCGGATTTGTGGGATTTGCTGTCTGCGCGCTGGCTTTTGGAACCGTCGACCTGGATATCGGCCCATATACGCTGCTGATTCCCATCACAATCACGGGTTTTGCTCTCAGCTTTGTGTTTGTTCCCTTGTCCACCATGATGATGGCCACGATCCCGAACAAAGACATGGGAGCTGCGACGGGGCTGGGCAACATGCTGCGCAACATCGGCGGCTCGATTGGCATTTCGATGGCGACCACCGCGGTGATCCGCCGCGCAGCCCTGCACCAGAACGAACTGGGCGCACACCTTTCGCCGAGCAACGCCGTGTTCCAACAAAAAGCCCAATTGGTCGGACACTACCTTGCGCATGCCGTTGGGCCGGCGCAGGCAACGCCGGGCGCGATGGGGCTGCTTTATGGGCTGATGCAACAGCAATCGGCTCTGATGGCGTATGTCGACGTATTTCGCTGGACAGCGCTGCTGGCATTCTTTTGCGCGATCGCGGCTTGGCTATTCAAGAAGCCGAAGCAGCATGCGGCTCCGCCGCCTGGAATGCACTGAGCAGCAGGCCGCATCCTCCAGAGCGGCGAGCTCTACAGCTTCGATCGATTGAAGTTGCTGTTTGCGACGCACCCAACAGCGGAGGAGGCGGCGCAAGCCGCGGTGAACCTCGGCCAGGACGACGACATCACAGTGCTTACGTTGACGCGCGTCCCTGTCGCCGTCCAGACGGCCGCTTGATTCAAGCCTGATTTCAAAGATCCCGCGAGCCGCTCCCACCGACCGCGCGAGATTCTTATCGTACTTGAACAGCGCATCAAATCCGGCCGAACGAGCCCCCCATAATCGCACAACATCCCTGTTTTCCTGGGTTTAAACGAGGTGGCTGGCCCGGGACCGAGTCTGTGCTAGACAACTTGACCTTTTGGGAAGGCATCTATACCGCTTGTGTCGCTGCATGGCTTAGCTCCATGAAGACTTGGCCTCGGAGAACGGGGTTTTGCACTGCAACCCAGATGTCGGAGGACATTGAAATGATCGGAACGAAAACTTCACTTTGCCTTCCCATATTTCTGCTGGCAGCTTCGGGTTTTCTCGGCGCCCAGGAATCGAATCCGACCGCGAACGGGCAATCGCCTATGCAATCGACGACAACAACGATGACGCAGTCGGGCACTCAAGACAACGTGCCGATCTACAGGATTCAGGTGGTGGGCCGCGAAGTGCCGGCCATCAACTACTTCCATCGCCATGGATCGACGAAGATCGAATTTCAGGGAACAAGCCTGCTGCCCGCCGCGAAGGGCTCCGCAAAGGTGGATGCACAGCTCGGGCGAACGGTGATCAACGCGGAGTTTCAGGGTCTGTCGCCGGCAAACGGATTCGGAACGGAATATCTGACGTATGTGCTTTGGGCCATCACGCCGGAAGGCCGTCCGATGAACCTGGGCGAGGTGCTGCCAACGGGTTCGAAGGATAAAAACCAGATTACGGTGACAACGAACCTGCAGGCGTTCGGCCTGATCATCACCGCTGAGCCGTACTACGCGGTATCGATGCCCAGCGACATTGTGGTTATGCAAAACATGGTCGGGGATAGGACCCAGGGCGTTATCGAACAGGTGAACGCGCACTACTCCCTTCTGCCACGCGGCGCTTATGCCGAGACAGCAGGACGGCACACGGTGCTGCACCCCGTTACGCGCGACGAGCGCTCGCCGCTGGAACTCTACGAAGCGCAAAACGCGATGCAGATTGCCGAGGCCGCAGGCGCGGATAAGTATGCTGCCGACACCATTGCCACAGCCAAGACAGCAATGAAGAACGCTGAAGATATTAATTCGCATAGTCGGGATCGCAAGGAGACAATCACCTTTGCGCGAGAAGCTGTTCAGTCGGCTGAGGACGCGCGCATCATCACAATTCGCAAGATCAAAGCCGAGGATGACGAAGCTGCGCGACAGGCGCGATTGAATGCTGAACAGCAGGCCCAGCAGTCGCAGTTGGCAGCTCAACAGGCGCAAATGGCAGCGCAGCAGTCCCAGTTGGCGGCTGAGCAAGAGGCGGCCCAGCGCGCCAAGGCAGATGCGGCCAGAGCAGAAGCCGAAGCCCAGGCGGAGAAAGCACGTCAAGCTCAGCAGCAGGCAGAGCAGGCCGCGCAGCAGGCAGCCCAGCAGGCGAATGACGCACGCGAGCGTCTGCGCAACCAACTGAACCAGGTGTTGCAAACTACAGAAACAGCGCGCGGGCTGATTGTGAACATGTCAGACGTTCTGTTTGACTTCAATAAGTACACGCTGAAGTCTGAGGCGCGAGAGAAGCTGGCCAAGGTCTCAGGGATTTTGCTGGCTTATCCCGACTTGAAGGTGCAGGTAGAGGGATACACAGATAACATCGGCTCGGACGAGTACAACCAGAAGTTATCCGAACAGCGAGCCGATGGGGTACGCGAGTATCTCGTTGCCCAAAGCGTTTCGGATAGCAATGTGACTGCCAAAGGATTCGGCATGGCAGATCCAGTCGCTGATAACACGACGAACCAGGGCCGAGCCAAGAACCGACGCGTGGAGTTAGTGGTTTCCGGTGGCGCGATTGGCATTCAGCCGGGTGCGCAGCCGGGACAAGGAGCGGCAGCGCCGCAGCCGAATCCGGCGAATACGCCGCAGACGTCCACCAACGAGGGCAACACAACCGGTGTATCGAATCCTCCCCCGCAATAAAGGATTGGAATCAAGCATCGATCGTACAAGGGTGTTTCCACACGGAGACACCCTTTCAGTTTGTCTGCGGAACATGGAAGGCATTAAACGATAAGTGGGACGAATTTGCGCTCAATCTCATCGTAAGCCTCGATCCGGCCACTGAGGATGTCGTAGAACCAGCCGTGAATCTGCAGCCGCCCTTCCGCAATGGCCTTCTCGATGTAAGCGTGGCTGCGCAGGTTTTCAAGCTGGACAAGAATGTTTGCGTGAGTCAGGGCGGTGTGCCGTGTTAACTCGCCCGCGTTGCGCTCAACTTCCTCCAGGTGACCCCAGGCAGGCTCAACGTGCTTAAGCCAGCCGCGCACGCTCTCTAGACCGGAAAGCGAATCAGGATTCATGAGCGCCCGGATGACGCCGCAGTCGGAGTGCCCGCAGACGATCAAGTGGCGAACACGCAGAACCTGGACGGCATATTCGATTGTGCCCGAGACGCCGCCGGCAGGCTCGCCGGCACGCGGGATCACGTTGCCGATGTTGCGGCAGATGAATAAGTCGCCGGGCTGAGTTTGCAGAATGAGATCGGGAACGATACGCGAGTCGGCACAAGTAATGAAAAGGTATTCGGGCTGCTGCCCTTCAGCGAGCAGATGAAATTGGCTACGGCGCGCGGGAAACGCCGTAGAGAGAAACTGTTTGTGACCTTCAATCAGGCTTTTCATGTGGTGATTGCCTTCGCGGCGTGACGATCAGGCGCTTCGACCAGCCTAATGCATCGGCCCCGCGGGGGCGTGCGTAGCCATCATACAAACACCGCCATGAGCGCTTCGATCAATTAATATGCGGCATAAGAGGTTCCCTCACCATCATGCAGATTCGCGGCGTTTGTTCGTGTGTTTTCGCAATCCTCATTGCCACCCCTGCGGCACTGACCGCCCAGACGGTGGATAAAATCAGCCCGGATGTGAAAGCCAAAGTCGACCGCATCGCCGCGCAGGTTCTGGAACAGCGAGGCCTGCCGTCGGCCTCTGTCGCGGTTGTCGAGCACGGCAAAATTGCCTATACGCATGCGTACGGCGATGCGCGGCTGGCGGTGAACGGCAAGCCGGCGATTGCAGCAACACCCGACATGCGCTACTCGATCGGCTCAATCTCAAAGCAATTCACGGCGGCGGCCATTTTGATTCTGCAAGAGCAGGGCAAGCTGAATTTGGACGACGCGGTCGGCAAATATGTTCCGGACCTGACGCGCGGGAACGAAGTGACGATCCGCCAGATTCTTTCGCACACGTCGGGTTACCAGGATTATTGGCCCGAAGACTACCTGATGACGCCCATGATGAAGCCAGAGACGCCGCAACAGATTCTGGACACCTGGGCCAAAAAGCCCCTGGACTTTGAGCCAGGCACGAAATGGCAGTATTCGAACACAAATTACGTGATTGCCGGACTGATCGTAGAGAAAGTCAGCGGCCAGAAGCTCATGGATTTTCTGGGCGAGCATATCTTTCATCCGCTGGGCATGAAGTCGGTGTGGAACTCGGATGAGATGAAGCTGACCACGCCCGATGCAACGCCTTATGTGCGCAATGCCCTGGGACCTCTGCGGTTGGCTCCGAAAGAAGGCCGCGGATGGATGTTTGCGGCGGGCGAACTGGCCATGACGCCCCATGACCTGGCCCTGTGGGACGAGAGCTTGCTCGCCCAATCGGTTTTGAAGCCGGAAAGTTATAAGGAAATGTTTACCGAGGTGAAGCTCAAAGACGGTAAGGGGACGCACTACGGGCTGGGCGTGCAGGTTGGGGACAGCAATGGGCACCGCGCGATTGAGCACAGTGGCGAGGTGACGGGATTCGTCTCAGACAACCTGCTGCTGATTGACGATGGCGTTGCAGTCGCGGTGTTGACGAATCACATGGAGGGCGGCGCCGAACAGATCGCGCAGTTGGTAGCCGGAACCGTGGCCGGCAACACGCACGAGACCGACGCGGAGCGTGACACTCTGGCCATGTTCCGCGGATTGCAAAAGGGGCAGCTGGATCGGAGTAAACTTGCGCCAAACCTGAACGACTACTTCGATGAGCAGGCGGTAGCCGACTTCCGCGATAGCCTGGGCCCACTGGGTGAGCCATTGACGTTTCACCAGCTCCACGAGTCGCTTCGCGGCGGAATGACGTTTCGCGCCTTTCAGATTGTTTACCCCGGCAAGCGGCTGACGCTGACTACCTATACGTATCCCGACGGGAAGATGGAGCAGTTTTTGGTGGGAGCAGCAAACTAGTTCAGCGCCGGACGAGACACTGGACGAAAGTCACGATTCTTTGCGTTCCGGGAGCCATTGGTCCCGGCGGTCGCGGTCCAGACGATCTTCACGATCGTCCTTTTCCTCTTGTTCCCGGCGTCTTTCCCGCTCTTCGCGTTCTTCCCGGCCGTCGCTCATGGGCACTCCTGTTTCAAGTCTAAAGCCAGATGAGGCTGTGCGGCATTTGTAGCCGAAAGGCGTTCATCTCTTGAAACATGGCGAATGACGCCAGTGCCCGGAAGCGCGTCTGCCCCACCGCAGGTGGTGGCGCGATACACTTGAATTGACCTATGTTTGAGACTCTTACAGACAAATTACAGCGCGCCTTCAAGACCCTTCGCGGGCAAGGCACGCTCACCGAAGAAAACATTGCCGAGGCGCTGCGCGAGATTCGCGTGGCGTTGCTTGAGGCCGACGTCAACCTCAACGTAGCAAACGACCTGATCGAGGGCATTCGCGCCAAGGCCGTAGGCACCGAGGTTCTGACAGCGCTCTCGCCTTCAGAACAGGTGATAAAGATCGTGCGCGACGAACTGATCGCGCTGCTGGGCAAGGATACGG
>PLTV01000238.1 GCA_003164635.1 Acidobacteriaceae bacterium | reverse complement strand
CGCAAGATGAGCTTTGGACAAGGCGTGGAGCGCATCTTCCCATTCAATTCCAAGGTTATCGACAAGATTGAAAAAATTCGCAGCTACAAGGTTCGCCGCGCCAAGCTGTTCTACATCCGCGGACTGCGCGGCAAGGCCGCCCGTCTCAAGGAAGTGGATCGCGTCACGGGCAAGGTCCGCGCCTAAGCGAGCCCGGTACCCCCATCGCACGAAAGCCTCCGGTCAGCGAACCGGGGGCTTTTTATTGGCCCCTGATGCGTCTTTCGCTGTTCCTGCGCGGTTCAACCCTTGAGAACGGTGTGCAAGAGTTGAGACAGTCCGTTCCAGGCAATCTGCACGCCGATGCAGAGCAGAATAAATGCGATGACGCGCAGGATTCCGTGCGCCGTGTTCGGTGGAATCGCCTTGGTGATCCTGGGTGCGTTGGCGTAGCAGAAATAAACCAGGATGCTGAGGATCACCATGGCAAGAAACACGCCGAGATGCGCAATCAGGTTCCGCGAAAGCACTTTCTCTGAAATATGCGCGGTTACGGTGAGGACGCCGACGAGAGTGCCAGGCCCGGACGTAATGGGAAATGTGAACGGGTAGAAGACTTTTTGCTCCAGATCGCGCTGGCGCGTCTCGTCGGCGGTGTCACTTTCCTGCTGTTTATTGCGTGAGTCGGCACGCGCATCCCTCTCATTCAGAACCGACCAGCCCATACCGGCGATCACGATGCCTCCCGACAACTGGACGATCGGCAGCGATATGCCGAAGAATCTGAGGATGCCTGCGCCCAGAAGCTCGATGATGGCCAGAAAGATGACATTGTTGATCGCGATTCTGCGCGCCAGCGCGTGGTAGACCTGTGGCGGCGCGTCCCCGACCAGGCCGAGGAAGACCAGCGCCGACCCCAGTGGATTGATCAGCGGCAGGAGAACGCTGAAGGCAATCAAGAAGGAATTCCAAAGCAGAAGGGCAATCTCCATGCTGGCTATTCTCGCAGGTCAAACGATACTGTTGGCGGACTCGTGACCGAGGGTTCCTACGCAGGCACCGGTGTGGAAATGAGGACAAGCACGAGCGGCCCTTTCTTCCTATACTGAGTCCATGGTCAGGGCCTCCACATCCAGCCGAACGGACAAGCGCCGGTCTGTGCGGACGCCTGTCTGCGGATGGAAGCACGAGAAGGCTGCGCTTCAGCAAGGGGCGCTGCGTGTGGCGGGGCTGGACGAAGTGGGGCGCGGACCGTTGTTCGGACCGGTGGTGGCGGCGGCGGTGATTCTTGGCCCAAAATTTCGGCTGAAGGGTCTAACGGATTCAAAAAAGCTTGCTGAAAAAGTGCGCGAGGAATTTGCGATTGAGATTCGCGCCAGGGCGCTGGCATGGGCCATAGCAGCGGTCGATGTGGAGACGATTGATCGAATCAACATCCGGCGCGCTTCCCTGCTGGCCATGCGGCTGGCCGTGGAGCAGCTTGCGCCGACGGCGGATTTTCTGCTGATCGACGGCATCGACACGATCGAGTGGGAGGGCCCGCAAGAATCGATTATTCAGGGGGACTCGATCAGCATTTCAATTGCGGCAGCGAGTGTACTGGCCAAGGTGCATCGCGACCGTATGCTGGTGGAGTTCGACAGCCAGTTCCCCGGCTATGGGCTGGCGAGCCACAAAGGGTATGGCTGCCCGCAGCATCTGGCGGCCCTGGCAAGGCTGGGACCGACACCGCTGCATCGTAAAAGCTTCAGCCCGGTGGCGCAGCTGACGCTGCAATTCACCGAATTCGCCAACTGACTGGAGAACCGCGGTGGAACGATTGCGCTGGATCCAGATCGGGTTCGTGGCTTCTCTGTTGTTCTGCGGCTGCAATAAGTTTCAACATAAGAAGCCTGATCCGAAAAAAGGCGTGGTGACGGGCATCGTGTTCTGCGCCGATACGGGCAAGCCGGCACGGTTCGCAACCGTGGCCCTGACTTCTTCGCCAAAAGCCGATGAGAAGAACGAGGACGGCGAAGCTCTGCCGGCCACGGAGATCACAGTTACAGACATTGAAGGACGGTTTCGGATGGAGGCGGTTGAGCCGGGGCGCTACTACGCATTTGCGACACAGGAGGGGTATCTCGATCCCGCTTTGGGAGTGGACCCGGACAAGATGCGATCGCTGGGATCGGATCGCGAGCGCCATCTCTATTCCATCGAAGCGTGGAAGGACCACCTGACGGAAGTGAGCGTGGCGACGCGGCGGACTAGCGAGGTCTCACTGGAGATTGAGCGGGCCGCGGAGATTGCGGGAACGGTGACCTTCGACGACGGCAGCCCGGCAATCGGAATGCGCTTCGAGGCGTTTCGCAAGACGGAAAAGAAGGGCTGGGTGCCGGTGGGTTTGCCACTGATGGATACTTGGACCCTTCGCGCGCAAAGCGACGGACACGGACGATACAGCATTACGAACCTGCAGGCGGGCGAGTACAAAGTATGCGCGCTGATGCCGACTGAGACAGAGGCTGGCGCACCGCGCGTTTGCCTGGGTGGGGTCTTTCGGACCAAGGATGCAAAGACGGTGAAGGTGGCATCAGGTGAGACCGCCGGCGGCGTCGATCTTGAGATCCCGGTGGCGGGATTGCATACGGTGTCGGGCAGCGTGACTGCGTTGTTCGATGGCCATCCGGTGCAGCATGGCACGGTGCGCCTGCTTAATGCCGACGATCGTGAAAAGGCGCGGGAGACGGAGCTCGACGACGNNGTTACGGGCGCGCGGGATGAACCGAAGGATGCCGCGGTCCGCCCTTATGCGGATAAGGAAATTCCACTCGCAGTTGTGAATGACCTAGAGGGAATCAGCTTATCGCTTTCAACGCCGGCGGCTCCGAGAGCGCAGGCGCAGCCGCAGTGAACTAACGCTTCCT
>PLTV01000281.1:15272-15417 GCA_003164635.1 Acidobacteriaceae bacterium | reverse complement strand
GGGCGCCAGGTGTCATGAAACGAGGCTGTAGCTGCGGCTGCCAGAGTCGGGCCTTTCCAAGAATCGTCAGGGGTCGAGATGAACTCTGACTACAGGGTACCAGTGATCCAGGTCATCGGGTTTTCGGGGTTCCTTTGTGGTTTCT
>PLTV01000281.1:11655-15257 GCA_003164635.1 Acidobacteriaceae bacterium | reverse complement strand
CATAAGGAGTTACAGGCACGATTTCAACGATTTTCGCCGCTGAAACCTGCTATCCCTGGCTGCTGAAGCTCGATTTAGATTTATTTTGCGCCAGGAGGGCGAAATTAAGTGCAAAGCACGCCAAATTTTTAACCGGCCGCTATTCGATCGGAATGGGGGTCCGTGCTCTCCCACTCATCGCAAAGAGCGCGATGGATGGGACGCCCAGATTCCTGCTGATCGGAGGTGTGGGTCACAGAGCATTGACAGTCCGTCAAAATAACATTGGGGCAAGTTCTGAGCCGGGGACATATAACCATGCGTCGATTTGCTGTTTTACTTCTTCTTTTTACCTCGATTTGTTTCAGCGCGCAGGCGGCTAAAAAGGCCACCGTCAGGGAATTGAAAGACACGTTATCTTCCTTCCTGCAGGCCAAGAAGACCGACCAGGAGACGGCAACGCGGCTGAAGGAAATGGAATTGAGCGAGCAGTTGACGCTGACCACGAAGAACAGCCTGCTTGCCGAGTCGCCAGGACCGCTGACAACGGAACAAATCTATGTGCTAGAGGGCGAGAGCGCCGATCTTGTGCCGCCCACTGCGGAGCTTCCTGACAGAGCGGCACCGGACCAGGCGACGAAGGATGCCCTTCTTGCCAAGGCTCAACAGTATGTGACGGACATTTATGAGGAGCTGCCGGCTCTGGCGGCGAGGAAGACAGTGCTCCGATTCCAGGACAACGTGGAGGCAGTGGCGCAGAGCTCAGGGATTGTGGGAAACGCGAAGGAAGTAGACACGGGAGATGGGTTCTCGAATCCAGCCGCGTTTGTGCATTACATCAATTCCGCGCAGGCGGATGTGCAAAGCGATCATGGCGCAGAGAAGCGCGTAGTGGAGAAGGTGAAGATTCCGTGGGGCGCGAACAAGATGATTGCGCTTGAGGAACCGGATCCAAGCCTGGGCGCGGTATTTCGCGAAGCGCGAGAGGCGGGAAAACTGCAGTGGGTGCGCTGGGAGACGGTGAACGGAAACCCGGCGGCGGTTTATTCGTATGCGGTTCCTCGGAAGACATCGCGGCTGGCTCTGGATGTTTGCTGTTTTCCGAATGTCACACAGGTGGGCATCGCGCGGTTTTACACGGGGACGAGCGCGGCCGCGCTGGCCGGCAGCGAAGCGGCGGGTGGCGGTGGCGGCGGCGTGACGGGCAATTATCAGACCAGCACCGACTGGCACGACTACAAGACCAGCGCACCCTATCACGGCGAACTGTACATTGATCCGCAGTCGGGTATTGTGGTGCGGATGATTGTGGAGGCGGAACTGAAGCCGACGGAGACGATGCATGTTTTTGACGAGCGCGTGGACTACGGGCCAACCGCGGCGGGGACCAGAACGGTTGTCGCGCCGGTGCGAACGATCGTCAACGCGGTAGTCGTTCCCAATGGAGACTCGTATGCCGGAGGCTATAAAACGCGGCGGACGCTTTTCATCTCAGAGTACAAGGAATACCGAGAGAGCGGCGGACAATAGCCACGGGGGATGGAAGGCGTTGGCGCGGTATGTCATGCTTGGGGCTTATGAGCGGCGAAGAACGACTCCCGGATGCACGAGACAGAAAACTTTTGTTGGGCGTAGACACATGTGGGCTCACGGGTTCCGTGGCGTTGGGGAAGCTCAAGGGCGAATCGGTTGAGGTTCTTGGCGAGACCGCACTGGAAGGGCGGAACTACTCAGCGACGCTGGTGGCGGCTGTGGGTGAACTCCTGGCGGGGTACGGCGCGAACCTGAGTCAGCTGCGAGCCATCGTCGTAGTTAACGGACCGGGGAGTTTTACCGGAGTGCGCGTTGGGCTGGCCGCGGTGAAGGGACTGGCGGAGCCGTTGCAGATTCCGGTGGTTGCCGTGTCGCGACTGGCAGTGCTGGCTGCAAAGGCCGGGGTGGAATCGGCAGCGCTCGATGCGCACCGGCATGAAGTTTATTTCCGGCTGGCCGAGCCGGAGAACAACATCCACGACCTGTTGACAGGGAAGGGCGAGCTGGCAGCGATGGACTCAATCCCTTCGCCTGTCGCAGTCTGCGACACAGCCGCTGAATCCCTTCTCAAAGAGGTGTGGCCGACCGCGGATATCGTCGCGGTGCAGGAGCCCACGGCGTCTGATGCTCTGCATCTTTGCGCGGCGCGGATTCTGCGCGGCGAATTTGCGGACCTGGCGCTTCTCGATGGCCATTATCTGCGGCGGTCGGATGCAGAAATTTTCGGCGACAAAGCCGGAGCGGCAAGCGCATGAAGGTTGGAGCCGACGATCTGCGCATCCGGGCGATGCGCGAGGCCGATATTGCACGCGTCCAGGAGATCGCGAGGGCGCTGGCCGAGGCACCGCATTGGCCCGACGCGGCGTACCTGGCGGCGATTGACAATGCGGCAAAGCCGGTCCGGATTGCGCTCGTCGGGGAGAGGGCAAACACGACTTTGGTTGTGGGCTTCACGATTGCCCAGTTGATTGCGCCCGAAGCCGAGTTGGAGACGATTGCGGTGACGCCCGACGGGCAGGGCTGCGGTGCAGGGCGAAAGATGCTGCTGGAACTGGTGGAAAGGCTGAAGGCCGAGGGCCTCTACGGGCTGAATCTCGAAGTACGGGCTTCCAACGGGCGGGCCATCGGGTTCTATCGCGCGTTTGGATTTCAGCAAACCGGGCTTCGGCCGCGGTACTACAGCAATCCTGAAGAAGACGCGGTGCTATTCAGGCTGGATTTGAGATAGGCTGGCGGGTTAAAAGGTACGACGATGCGCAGTATGAGCGATGTTCCCGCCCGGAACGTCCCTCTGGTTCCAGCCCTGGTGAAAAGATGGGGCGGCGGGTTCCAAGTCGTCTGAAAGGGTGTGAAACGCGAATTCCACAGCCGGAAATTACTTTCGGTTACTTTGCCCCTTGCCGATTACCCATCAACAGAGCTATATGTAAATGTTCAGTAAAATCACGGAGGTGCTTGATGGACGAAGTACAAGATCCTACGTTGAGCGAAGAGATTGATCGCCTGCATGCCGAACATCATCGCTACGCTCAGCGGCTGGAAGAACTGCTTGGAAAACCCTATCTCTCCGACGATGAACAATTGGAAGAGGTGCGGCTGAAGAAGTTGAAGCTGCACGCAAAAGACTTGATTTTTGCTTTGGAGCGCCGCACGCCGGCGATCGCTTAAGAGCGAGAGTCAGTAAATTCCAGGGGAATTGTCAGAGCGCACCTGCATGCGACGCTCCCGTGGTTTCTATGCGCCATTCACAGCAAACAAGTTAAGGGATGCCAGCGTAAGGGTGGACAGCCCTTATAATCGTTGGGGACGATGGTTCGCGACGGTTACATCTACGGATTGAGCTTGCTTGTGGTGGCAGGTTTGCTTGTGTGGGCGACAGGCAACTGGGGGTGGGCGCTTGCGCCGATACTTCTGGCAGCCTTTTTTCTTTGGTTTTTCCGCGACCCGGAACGCGCCATTCCTGCAGGTCCGGGGCTGATCGTGTCTCCCGGGGACGGGCTGGTGACGGAAACGGTCACGATTTCGACGTCCGAGGGCCCGCGGCAGCGGATCAGTATTTTTCTCAATGTCTTCAATGTGCATGTGAACCG
>PLTV01000281.1:10767-11534 GCA_003164635.1 Acidobacteriaceae bacterium | reverse complement strand
GAGAAGGTGAAGGGCGGCTCCAGCGTATTGGCGGCATTGCAGGTTGGGGAGCGGCTGTGAACGGGCGCGACCCGGCGCAGGCCCGGGCTGAAGCCAAGGCACGATTCCGCCGCGGGATGTACCTGCTGCCTTCGCTTTTTACGGTGGGCAATATAGCGGCCGGCTTTTTTTCGATAACAGAGACGATCAAGGCGATCAGCGGCGATGCGCCGTCGCACCTGGACTGGGCGGCCATTGCGATTATTTTCGCGATTCCATTCGACACGCTGGACGGGCGCATTGCCCGGATGACGAACACTACGAGCGAATTCGGCAAAGAGCTGGATTCGCTGGCGGACGCAATCACGTTCGGCGTGGCACCGGCGCTGCTGGCACTTATCTGGGGATTTCATTTTCTTCCAGTGACGGCGCATCCTCAGGCGCTGTTACATTTGCGCCAGGCGGGCGCATTTATCTGTTTTCTGTTTTTGATAGGCGGAGTTTCGCGCCTGGCGCGGTTCAATATTTCGCACGATGCGCAACCGAGAAATCCGGGGCGNNTGCTATGGAATTCCGATTGAAGACTGGTGGTGGTGGGTCGCCATTCCCTGGCTGATTTTGGTCGGCCTGAGCGGCTTTTTGATGGTGAGCACCTGGCGATTCTGGTCGGGGAAAGAGATCAACTTTTCGCGAACGCATCCATTCCAATTGCTCTTCGTGCTGGCGATTGTGTTCTATGTGATGATCCGGTATTCGAATGTCGTATTTTTTGGAATCGGCCTGACGTA
>PLTV01000281.1:3959-10748 GCA_003164635.1 Acidobacteriaceae bacterium | reverse complement strand
CCCGTGTACAAAATTGCAATTGCTGGGGCGTCTGCAGTGCTGGGGCGCGAGTTAAAGGAAGCACTGTCGGAGTCGCCGTTGGCTGCGGCGTCGTTCGTGCTTCTGGATGAAGAGGAGTCGCAGGGCCAACTGGACCAGGTGGGCGATGAGGTCACTTTCATTCAGGCGCTGGGCGCGGACTCGTTTGACCACGTCGACTTTTCATTTTTCGTGGGAGACGAGGCGCTGACGCGCAAGCACTGGCGCGCGGCTTTGCGCGCGGGCTCAACCGTGCTGGATTTGAGCGGGGCGCTGGATCAGGAAGCCGGCGTGCTGGTGCGGGCGCCATGGCTGGGTTCTGAACGCGCGACAGCGGATCTGTTTACTCCGGCGGTAGCGCCGGCGCACCCGGCGGCACTGGTGCTGTCGTTGCTGCTGGAGCGCCTGCAGCAGGCTGCACCGATTCGTTATGCCGCAGCCACGGTTATGGAACCGGCCAGCGCGTTTGGGCGCGCGGCGATGGATGAACTGCACCAGCAGACCGTGAGCCTGCTCAGTTTTCAGGGAATCCCGAAGGCCGTTTACGATGCGCAGGCCGCCTATAACCTTCTTAGCGGGTTAGGCGAGAATTCCAAAATCAACCTGGGCGCGGAGGAAGCGCAGATACGCAGACACTATGAGGCGCTGAGCGATGGACGCAGGCCGCCGCTTGGTTTACAGGTGATTCTGGCGCCCGTGTTCCACGGGCATGCTTTCTCAATTGCAGTTGAGTTTGAAAGACCGGTAGAGATTTCAGCGATTGAAGAGGCGTTGAGCGGGGAGCACGTCGACTTGATTCTGGAGGACACGGATTCGCCTTCGAACCTTGCTGCAACGGGGCAGGACGATCTGCTTGTGCGGCTGCGGGCGGAAAAGGGTGGGCGCAATCCGAATGTGGCTTCGAGGATCTGGCTGTGGGTGGCATCGGATAATCTGCGTCTGCAGGCGCAGAATGCAGTAGAGTGCGCGCTGGACTTGAGACGGCTGCGCCCGGCGGGGACGGTGCAGTGAGTTCTTCCTTCCCACCCTAGCCGCAAAATCAACCACGCGGCGGGGGTGGGCACCCCAGAAATGATGAAGAAAGACGGCCCGGGCCTGAAGGCCCTTCATCATTTGCCTCTTTTCAGGGGGTTGAAACCCCCTGCTCCCTCCGACGCTTCGATTCGCGACTGTCAATCATTTTGCGGAGCTGCGCAGCCACGCTTGCTCGATGAAGGTGTCGGTCATGCCGGCAATGTAGTCGGCGACGGTGCGTGCCAGTCCTTCAGCCGGAATCTGCGCCTGGTGGTCGGCAGGAAGCTGCGAAGGGTCGGAACTGAAGGCGGCAAACAAATCCTGCACGACCTGGGCTGCGTGCTGGTGTGTTTCTTCCATGCCCGGCGAGTTATAGAGATTGTCATAGAGAAAACGCTTGGCCGTGGCGCGATCTGCTTCAACCTCAGGACTGAGTGCGGCCACACGCGCCGGTGCGTTGCGAATGTCGATGAGACTCGCCGCACCAAGGCTCGCCGTGCGCGCATTCACTTCCTGTATGAGGTCAACGACAAGCAGATTGAGCATGCGTTTGAGCGCCTCATGGATGGAGATTTTGGGCGCGGCGCCAGGGTATTGGGCGAGGACGGCATCATGGAAGCGGCGAAACAGAGGGACGGCGGCGCGAACCTGTTCGAGGTTGAGGATGCCCGAATCGAGACCGTCGTCGAGATCGGCCGTGAGATACGCGATTTCGTCGGCGAGGTCGATGAGTTGAGCTTCCAGGGGCGGAAACCGGTCAAGGAAGTATTCCGATAGCTCGGGGTGCGTAGCCGCAGAATAATCGCGCGAGTGCTTGACGATGCCTTCGCGCACGGCAAGCGTGAGGTTGAGGCCGCGGAAGCCGGCGTAGCGCTCTTCGAACCAGGAGACAATGCGCAGGGCATGCAGGTTGTGGTCGAAGCGCAGGCCATTTTGCCGGAGGGCGGCATCGAGAGCCTTTTCACCGGCATGTCCGAATGGCGGATGGCCTATATCGTGTGCCAGAGCGAGGGCCTCGGCAAGTTCCGCATTGAGGCCCAGGTTTGCAGCAAGGGTTCGAGCGATCTGCGTAACTTCCAGCGTGTGGGTGAGGCGGCTGCGAAAGTGATCGGATGCAGCTTCAGAAGGCAGGCGGGTGAAGACTTGTGTTTTGCCGGCCAGGCGGCGAAATGCGCGCGCGTGGAGTATCCGTGCGGCGTCGCGCGCGAAGGGAGTGCGATAAAGATGCGGAGGCTCAAGATACGCGCGGCAAACCAGCGGGTCGTCAGGCGTTCCGGGGACAGCGATTCCGAGGGGCAAAGCGAAAGGCGAAGTCAACGCAGAGGCCTTCATTCGATCGATCCCCAAACGCGACGCACGGGGCTGGCCTAGTTATACCGCAAGCGACGCATCCGCGTGCGGGCAAACCCGGCCGAGAACGGACGTGCGGGGAATCACCTTTGAGGCCGATGCCCGATGGTATAAAGTTCCATTACGGCGGGATTGGACAATGGCAATGGAACGGAGTAGCATCCAGCCGGATTTTCAGAAGCGGCGTGCCATGGATTGAAATCGGGTGCGCATCTCAAGACATTTCACCTCAGGACCGGAGGCAGGCATGAGAAAGATCGATCGAGTTGCAATGGGTGTACTTGCGTTGGGGTTTGTGTTCACAGCCGGGTGCGGCGCGCGGCACACCGACAAAGAGGTTTTCTACCTGATCGCGACCAACGTGAATTTACCGTATTGGCAGACCGCAGCTTCGGGATTCAAACAGGCGGCCGCGCAGTTCAAGGTAACCGCGAAGGTTGCGGGCCCCGACACCTACGATGCGAAAGCAGAGCTTGATGAGTTGCAGAAAGCTGTAGCTGCCAAACCTTCGGGCATCCTGATCTCGGTGGCGGATGCTTCGGTGCTGCAACCCGGCATCGATGCCGCGGTAGCCGCGGGCATTCCGGTGATCACCATGGACTCGGACGATCCCGGCAGCAAACGGCTCTACTTCATCGGTACCAATAACCTTGAGGCCGGGCGGCTGGGCGGCAAACGTGTCATCGAGAAACTGGGCGGCAAGGGCAACGTAGAGTTTTTCACGCTGGGTGGCCAGCCCAATACCGATGAGCGTCTGAAGGGCTTCAAGGATGCATTCGCGTCTCGCCCGGACATCAAGGTAGTGGACGTGTTCGACATCAAGGGCGACGCGCGTAATGCATTCGACAAGGCGCAGCAGGATCTGGCGCTGGCCGGTCCCAAGAAGATCGATGCGTTTATCTGCCTTGAAGCATCTTCAGGAAAGACCGTGGCGGATGCCATCAAGCGCGCGGGCGGCGGAAGGGAACTGGTGGCCTTCGATGTGGATCAGGATACCCTGGACGCAATCAAGGGCGGAACGATCGACGCCACAATCGCGCAGAAGCCGTACACGATGGGCTGGGTGGGGCTGAAGGCGCTGGATGAGATCTTCCACGATCCGCCGAAAACGCTGGACAAGGATTACAGCGCGGACTCCTTCGCGCCCTATCCGGTGTTTGTCGATACGGGCACGTCGCTCGTGGACAAGAGCAATGTGGACCTGTATATCGCCGGGGCCCAGGGGGCAAAATAAGCAGGTTTTCCTGCTCGCCGCCATTAATCGAACGCAGCAGAAGCGGCCTTCCTCGAACAGGAAGGCCGCTTTTGACTGCTCGCAGAAAAACGAATTTGCAAGAGCCTGCACTGCGTGGCCTGCACTGCGCCAAGTCGAACGGCGCCACACAAAGTCTGCCCAAATAGCGGACTTCGCAGCCTGCGGAATAGCTCATCGCAGGGAACTGACCGTGCGCATGAGCATTCGCGTCCTGGCCGGAGCGCTGGGTTCTCTATAATGAATCCCCTGTCCTATGCCTGCGACGAGATCAGCTGATTGTCTTGCCGGCGATGATGCGCTTGCGCGCGGCGCCTGGGCAGAGGCACGCGAAGCGTTCGAAAGGACGCTGGACTCTCGTGAGCTTCCTGAAGCCCTTGAAGGACTTGGGATCGCTGCATGGTGGCTCGATCTCGCCGATCTGGTCTTCGATTCCCGGGAGCGTGCTTACCGTTCATACCTGGCTCGCGGAGATCGCGCAGACGCTGCCCGGGTCGCCGTCTGGCTGGCATGGGATTATTGGGCCTTTCGCGGTGAGGGCGCCGTAGCCAACGGATGGCTGCGACGCGCCCGCCGCCTGCTTGACGGGCTGCCTTCCTGCTCGGAGCGCGCCTGGCTCGAAGCGCGGGAAGGGGCGCTCTGCCTGCTTGAGGAGGGCGATCCGGTGCGAGCCCTTGCCCTAGCCACGGAGGGCATCCGCATCGCACAAGAAGCCGCAGACATCGATTTTGAGATGCTGAGCCGCGCTGTTCAAGGTTTGGCTCTGGTTGCATCCGGCGCGGTGTCTGAAGGCATGTCCAGTCTCGACGAGGTCAGTGCCGCAGTGATTGCCGGCGAGCTGACAGACCGGGTCGTCATCGGATTAGCCGGTTGCTATCTCATCGCTGCCTGCGAACGGGTGCGCGACTACGACCGCGCTCTGCAATGGTGCAAACGGATCAAAGAATTTTGCGCGAAGTGGGGTTTGCGTCCTCTGTTTGCGGTATGCCGTACGCAATATGCATCCATTTGCATGTGGCGCGGCACATGGATCGAGGCCGAGCAGGAGTTGTGTGCTGCAAGTGACGAACTGGCCGCGAGCCGTCCGGCGATGAAGAGCGATGCACTGGTGCGGCTGGCAGAGTTACGCCGGCGTCAGGGTCGCCTGACGGAAGCCGCCGCGCTTGTCGAGCAGACTCCTCCGCATGGCGCCGGGCAATTGGGGCGTGCCGAGTTAGCATTCGATACCGGCGACTATTGTGGCGCGGCCGAGCGTGCCGAACAATACCTGCGGAGTGTGCCCTTATCGAACCGGACCGATCGCACCTCGGGCCTGGAACTTCTGGTGCGCGCGCTGACGCACCTTGAGAATTGGGAACGTGCCAGAGCCGCGCTTGTGGAGTTATCCGGCATCGCAGCTATTGTTGCCACTATCCCCCTTCGGGCAGCAGCCAGCTTCGCCTCGGGATACATCGCGATGGGCGAGGCGAAATGGGATGCAGCACGAAGATGTTTCGAAGACGCAGTCGATTTCTACCTTCAGAGCGGCGCGCCATTTGAAGTTGGGCGAGCGCGTATCGAATTGGCACGCGCCCTTGAAAAGGTTGGACGGATCGACGCCGCCGTAGAGGAGGCTCACCGAGCCAAGACCCTGCTGTCAGAGCTCAAGGCCGAGCTCGAAGCGGGGCGGGCTCAGAGTGTCCTCGACGGTCTGGCCGCCTTGCAGTCAACGGCTCGGCCGGCGGTTTCAAAAGTCAAGAGCAATGAATTAACCCAGCGTGAGATCGAGATCCTGCGCCTGGTAGCCGAAGGCCTGAATAATCAGACGATCGCCGAGCGGCTCTTCGTGAGCGATCACACGGTTCATCGTCATTTGGCAAACATCCTGAACAAACTGGGTGTTGCAACGCGCGCGGCCGCAGTGGCGCAGGCCGCTCGCCGCGGCCTTTTGCGATAGCATCCCCATGGCCCAATCGGGCCATTTTCGTAGTCGGCGCCAAAATGGCCCGCCGGTGCGATGCGCGGCTCATCCTTGCTCACTCATACTTCTTCTTACAGGCCGCCATTCAAAGCTGCGTCCTGGGAGGCAAAGATGAAAACACTTTTGTCGGCCTTAGCGGCGACCGTCCTTCTATGTGTCGGATCGGGCGCTGCCACCCGTGCACAGAGTCAAAGCCACGTAATCCAAACGCCTGACGAGGCCCAATGGGGCCCGGCGCCGCCGATGCTTCGTGCGGGCGCGCAGATCGCGGTATTGGCAGGGGATCCAACCAAGCCAGTTCCCTATGCCATTCGACTCAAGTTTCCTGCCAACTACGAAATCCCGGCGCATTCGCACCCAATCGACGAACACGTTGTGGTGGTGTCTGGTGCGTTGACCTTCGGAATGGGGGACAAGTTGAGTCGAGAGGCTGCCACCAACAAAACTCTTGCAACGGGCGGTTTTGCCCTGATGCCGGCAAACATGAACCACTTTGCTTACACCACGACGGACGAAACGACGATTGTTCTCTATGGGCAAGGCCCTGTCGAGTTCAAGTATGTGAACCCCGTCGACGATCCACGCAACGCACACGGCGCGACGAAATAGCCGAACCGAATCGCACGCAGGAGGGTCGCCGTGCTCGAAGCGAATGTCATCGAAGATCGTTCACCGCTTGCGATGAACGCCGACGAATTCCGAGCTTTGGGCTATCAGCTCATTGACCGCATAGCCGGCTTCATCGAATTCCTTCCCGAGCGGCCGGTGACGCGCGGTGAGTCGCCTGCAGATATTCGCCAAGCGTTGGGCGCGGAGCAGTCGTTGCCGCACAAAGGCGCCGACCCCGCGCTGCTAGTTCATCGTGCGGCCGACCTGCTGTTTGAACACTCACTCTTCAATGGACATCCTCGATTTTGGGGATACATCACTTCGTCCGCCGCACCCATCGGCGCCTTGGCAGAACTGCTTGCCGCCGCGGTCAATCCCAATGTTGGCGCCTGGCCGCTCTCACCCATGGCAAGCGAAATTGAAGCCCAGACCATACGCTGGATTGCCGAAATGATCAACTTCCCACCGGAATGCGGCGGTCTCTTTGTGAGCGGCGGAAACATGGCTAACCTGGTCTGTTTTCTGGCTGCACGCCAGGCAAAGGCGGGACGGGATGTGCGCAAGGAAGGGTTAGCCGGGACCCGCC
>PLTV01000281.1:0-3911 GCA_003164635.1 Acidobacteriaceae bacterium | reverse complement strand
TCTCTGGTTTCACGTGGATGGCGCCTACGGCGCTTTAGCCGCTTTGTTGCCAGAGGCGCCTGCCGATCTTGACGGATTGCGTGAGGCAGATTCGGTGGCGGTGGACCCTCATAAATGGCTGTTCGCGCCACTGGAGGCAGGATGCGCGCTGGTGCGCAATCGAGAACAATTGCGCAACGCCTTTGCCTACCATCCGCCCTACTATCACTTCGGCACCGAAGCGATCAATTACTTCGACCTAGGCCCGCAAAATTCCCGTGGCTTTCGTGCTCTGAAGGTCTGGCTCGCAATCCAGCAGGCAGGGCGGGAGGGCTATGTGCGGATGATCGCGGACAATGTTCGCCTGGCAGGCCACCTCTACGAACGCATTTCACGGTTTCCTGAACTTGAGGCATTCACTCATTCGCTCAGCATCACCACATTCCGATTTGTGCCTGGGGATCTCGATGCCTGCGATAAGGGGACGGATGGTTATCTCGATCAACTGAATTGCGAACTGCTCACGCGCCTGCAAAACAGCGGGGAGGCCTATCTCTCGAATGCAATCATCCATGGAAAGTTTGCACTGCGCGCCTGCATCGTGAACTTCAGAACCACGTTGGCGGATGTTGAGTCGTTGCTGCCGTTGGTGGTTCGAGTCGGCAAAGATTTGGATTCCGTGTTGCGGCCCGCGGTAGCATCCCTTTCATGCAAAGCGCAGGAGTGAGCGAAATTTGATCGACGCAAGGTCGCGGCCTTGCTCAAGGGAGCTGCATCGATTATTCCGGCTTGGGGCTGCCGGCGGCGCTGTCCTGCTTGGCGAGGCGAACGCGGGCGCTCTCCAACTTGCGTTGCACCTTGGCGACTTCGCCCGGCTCAATATCGGAAGGGGCCGACTTGGCGTATTCAGCCAGGGACAGCTCCCATTGCGCGGCAGCCAGCCGGATGCGTCCGGTTTTCTCGTAGAGTTCGCCGAGATGATCGTGGACCGCGGGATCGGTTTGCTCACGCTCGACTGCCTGGCGCAGATTCTCTTCGGCCTCTTCGTACTGTCCGAGCTTGAAGTAGGTCCAGCCGAGTGAGTCGAGGTAGGCGCCATTCATCGGGTCAAGCTCCACGGCCTTGCGAATGAGCTTGAGAGCTTCAGGCAGTCGAACGCCCTTATCCGCGAGCATGTATCCGAGATAGTTGAGGGTCATGGCGTTGCTGGGGTCGAGTTCGAGCGCCTGGCGGAACATTTGCTCGGCCGGCTCGTAGTGCTTTTGCCGCTCAGAGAGGGCACCCTTCAGGAAAAGCAGGTAGGCCTTATCGTCATTTTTCGTGGCCAGCGGAGTGGCCTTGGCGTAGGCGTCTTCCGCGTCTTTCCAGCGGCGCAACTCCGTGTCGAATTGCCCGACCTTCATCCAGATCAGACGGTCTCTCTCAGAGTTTTCGATCGGGCCTTTATTTGAAGTCAGCCCGGGCGTATCGAGAAGCGCCTTGGTCATGGCAAGACCTTCGTCGTTCTTACCGGCCTCAACCAGCGTTCCGGCCAGCATCAGCTTGAGGTCAAGGTCTTTGGGATGGGCGTCTGAAGCTTTGCGGGCAATTTCGGAGGCGCGGTCGAACATTTTGGCTTCGCCATAGACTTCGACCTGGGACTCAAGGCCGCGCAGGGCTGCGTCTCCGCCCATGTCGACCATCTTCTGATAGGTGGCGATGGATTGATCGGTCTTGTTCTCTTCGTGGTAGATCTGACCGAGCCGTTCAAGGAAGAAGCTGCGATTGGTTTTTTCTTCGCCGGTGTAGGCGCCGTTGGCGTGCGAAGTGGATTCGACCATCTGCGCGTAGGTTTGGGCGGCCTCGTCGAAGCGGCCGAGCACATCGAGAAGCAAGCCCTCGTTGTAGCCGGCTTCGAGCGAAGTAGCGTCCTGTTTGCGCGCCTTGCGGATGGTGGCCAGCGCATCTTCGTAGTGGCCCTGGCGGCGCTGAATTTCGCCGATGTGGATGAGAGCTTCAGTGTTTTCCGGATCCGATTCGGCCAGGAGCTTGAACTGCTTGAGGGCTTCGTCGAGCTGATTGTCAGCGAGCAGCGCCTGGCCGAGAACGTCGAGAGTATGCGCATCGCCGGGGTCCATGTCCGCAGCGCGCTGGTAGGCAGCGATGGCGTTCTTGGTTTGCTTCAACTGGTCATAGGCGGCGCCGAGGGCAACTTCGACCTTTGGGCTGCGATCGTTGACAGGAACGGACTCGATCACTTTGACGGCATGGGCGATGTCGCCGCTCTCGGCGTAGAGGCGGGCAAGGTTGAGAACCGCCTCTTCAGAATCAGGCTCGATGGATTGAGCGATCTTGAACTGTTCTTCGGCTTTTTTGGTGTCGTGCTTGACGGTGTAGAGCTGGCCAAGGACCATGCGATCTTCGACGTCCTTCGGCTGCAAGCCTACGATCTTTTCGAATTCGGCAATGGCCTGGTCGAGGACGTTGCCTGACGGCGAGGTGGACGAAACCGCATTCGACGCATCACTCAACTGGCGCAGATAAATGCGGCCCAGCAGCTTGTGCGCGTCGATGTTGTCCGGAGTGTTTTTGAGCAGGTTGCGCGCGGTGACTTCGGCCTCGTGAATGTGGCCGGTGCGGAAATAGAGGTCAGCCAGACCGTCATTCAACTGCGGCGAAGTTGGGTCGGCGTTGAGTGCATTCTTATATTCATCGACGGCCAGGCGCGAGGCATCGACGTTTCCGTTTTCGAGGGCTTCGTCCTCGTAGATATTGGCGAGTGCGAGGTGATAGTAGGCGACAGCGCGATTCGGCGCCTGGGCATCGCCCGTGGATGGCGACGCGGCCGGTGTGGCGGCGGGCGTGGATGACGGGAGCGCCGGCTTGATTTGCGGGGCTTGGCCAAAGGCAGCGGTTACCGGCAGCAAAATCAACAAAGCGGCGGCATTGGAGATCCGGCAGGGCATAAAAACGGATTTTGATGTCATCATTCCAGGAATTCCGAGGCTCCTTGCACCGAGGGGAAGCGAAATTTTAGACCTCCGAGCGGCTTTTCGAGCGGAAGGCAGCCGATATGAGCGACTCTGCCTACTGTAAAGACGATTTTACCGTTCATTTGTCGCAAAAAAGCGGCGGAACGCGGGAATTTGTGGCGGAGAGTCACGCACGATACGCGCAGGCGCAACAGTCGAACCCATGTGTGGGTTTGGCGAGCGGCTGGGGATCGACGAGTTTGGATGGTTTTAGTGACGGAAATGGCGGATTCCGGTGAAAACCATTGCCACGCCGAGCTTATCGGCGGCCGCGATGACGTCCTGGTCTTTGACACTGCCGCCAGGCTGGATGACGGCGGTTGCGCCGGCGGCAGCTACAGCCTCAAGTCCATCGGGAAAGGGGAAGAAGGCGTCGGAGGCGGCGACGCATCCAGCGAGTGGGAGAACGGCTTTGACGGCGCCGAACCTTGCCGCGTCGACACGGCTCATTTGACCGGCTCCAATGCCGAGGGTCTGGCCGTCTTTGGCGTAAACAATGGCGTTGGACTTGACGTGCTTGCAGACGCGCCATGCGAAGAGCAGGCTGCGTAGCTCTTCGGCGGTAGGCGGACGCCAGGTGACGACGTCCAATTCGGATTCGGCGACGCGGGCGGTGTCGGCATCCTGAAGCAGAAGGCCGCCGGAGATGTGCTTGACTACGGGTTTGGGCGGGGCGGCATGGACTTCAACCAGGCGCAGGTTCTTTTTGGAAGCGAATCGCTCGCGGGCCTCGGGAGTGAATGCAGGTGCGGCGATGGCTTCGACGAAGAGCTTGGCGATTTCAGATGCGGCCTCGGCGTCGACGGTGCGATTGATGCCGATGACCCCGCCGAATGCTGAGATGGAATCGCAGGCGAGCGCTTTCTGGTAAGCCTCAAGGACGGTCTGGCCCGTGGCCGCGCCGCAGGGGTTGGTGTGCTT
>PLTV01000229.1:1792-6599 GCA_003164635.1 Acidobacteriaceae bacterium | reverse complement strand
TCTGGCAGATGGGCGAGACGGGGCCATGCGGGCCGTGTTCCGAGATCTTCTACGACATGGGTATGGAGGCAGCGGAGACGCCCGGCGTCGATCTGCCCTTCGGCAAAGACGAGGCCCGCTACGTTGAGATCTGGAACCTGGTCTTCATGCAGTTCGATCGCTCGGCTGTAGTGGATTCGCAGACGAAGAAGACCAGCTACACACTGACCCCGCTGCCCAAGCCATCCATCGATACCGGCATGGGACTGGAGCGCGTGGCGGCGGTCTTGCAGGGGAAGGTCAGTAATTTCGAGACGGACCTGTTTACATCGCTAATTGCCCGCGCCGCCGAGTTGACGGGCGTGGCAAATAACGTGGGCAACGCCAGCCTCCGCATCATTGCGGACCACGCTCGCGCCGCAACGTTTCTCATCAACGACGGCGTGCTTCCTTCGAACGAAGGCCGCGGATACGTACTGCGCAAGATTCTGCGCCGCGGCATCCGGCATGGCCGCCTACTTGGCCAGGAGCAGCCATTCCTCTACGAGATGGTCTACGCCGTGCGCGACCTGATGGCCGGCGCATATCCCGAGCTCGAGGACTCAGCCGCACGCGTAGCCAAGGTGATCGGCGCCGAAGAAAAGCAGTTTGACCGGGTGCTGAAAGTCGGCATGACCCGGCTGAACGAGGAACTCAAAGGCGAGTTCTCTGGCGAAAAAGCTTTTCACTTGTATGAGACCTTCGGATTGCCGCTCGACTTTATGGTCGACGCTGCGCGCGATGCAGGCGTGGCTTTCGATCACGAAGGCTTCGAAAAGGCGCGCGAGGCGGAACAGGCCCGCGCACGCGCCTCCTGGAAGGGCGGCGCACAGAAAACCGCCAGTCCGGCATTCCGCGACCTGCCAAAGACCGTCTTCGACGGATACAAGCAGCTCGACTCATCGAATTGCGAAGTATTGGCGATTGTGAAGGGCGGCGTCGGCGTTCCGGCGGCGCAGGCCGGGGATGAAGTCGAGGTCGTGCTCGACCACACAAGTTTCTACGGCGATTCGGGCGGCCAGGTCGGTGACACCGGCGCTTTTGTGTCCACCGATGGAAATTCTGTGGTGGCGGAGATTGTCGGTTGCGTGCTGCCGGTGCAGGGCGTGCGCGCGCACAAGGCACTCCTGAAACAAGATCTTGCAGTGGGCGATCATGTGCGGACACAAGTCGACGGCGAGCGGCGCGATGCCATCCGGCGCAACCATACAGGGACGCACCTGCTGCACGCGGCGCTGCGCGATGTGCTGGGTACGCATGTCAAGCAGGCGGGTTCGGCGGTGCATCCTGACCGGCTGCGTTTCGATTTTTCGCACTTTGCCCAGGTAGCCGATGAGGAATTGCTCGAGGTCGAGGAGATCGTCAATCGCGAGGTGCTGAAGAACGCCACCGTCGAAACGCTCGAGGATGTGCCGATCGATGTGGCCGTGAACGAATATCACGCGATGGCGCTGTTCGGCGAGAAGTATGGCGACAAAGTGCGCGTCGTGAAGCTCTCCGACGGCTTCTCGACAGAGCTGTGCGGAGGCACACACACCAAGGCGACCGGCGAGATTGGCCTGTTCAAGCTGACGGGCGAGACATCTGTCTCTTCCGGTGTCAGACGCATAGAGGCCATCAGCGGTCTCGGCTCGCTCGACACCTTCCGGCGCGACTTCGAGGTTGCAGTGGCCGCAGCGCAGTTTACGCCTGTGGCCGATGCCAACCTTGCAGAACAATTGCGCCAGGCCATGGCCAACAAGGATGAAGAGCTGAAGAAGCTGCGCCGGGAGTTGGAAGAGATGCGCATGAAGTCGGCAGCGGGCGGATTAGACGAAGCCGTAGCACGCGCCGCCGATGTTAAGGGCGTCAAGGTCCTCACCCATCGCGCCGATGCGCTGGAGCGCGGGCAGCTGCGCACGCTGGTCGACAACCTGAAGCAGAAGCTGGGCGAGGGTGTGGTTGTGCTGGCCTCAGCGCAGCCGGAAGGCAAAGTCGCGCTCATCGCAGGCGTGACGCCGGGGCTGGTGAAGCGAGTTCAGGCGGGCAAGATTGTGGGCGTGGTAGCGAAGCTGGTTGGTGGATCGGGCGGCGGAAAGCCCGAGATCGCGGAGGCTGGCGGCAAGGATCAAGCGCAAATTGATGCGGCGCTTGCAGCGGCTCCTGGAATCGTCGCCGAGATGCTTTAAAGGGCGCTCATGCTCGACCGGGGGGCGGTTCGAGCATGGGCGCTCTTGGTCCTGGTTAGCGGTTGCTAACGCGGAAACTGTAAGCCAGACCCACGGAAACGATTGGATAGGTCTTGAGCGGGTTCAGGTCGTTGGTCCATTTCGCGACTTGTGCCGTGAGGTTGCTCTGCACCTGGGCACCGATGGGGTTGGTGGTGTCTGCAATACTGGCGCACTCGGTTTCGGCCTGGTCATAGCAAGCCCATCCGGAGAGATTCACCTTCACCGACGGCGCTCCGACAAAGGCTGCGCCAACGTCGACCGGCACTGACCAATGTCCGTTGCCGTGGGCGATGTTTCCCCAACCTGCTGTCGCGGTGAAGGCAGGCTTAGTGGTGTTGAGTGCCAACACACCGCTTCCGACGATGGGGGTTGCGCCGGTGGTGGCATTCGCGTTCGCCGAGTAGTAGGTAGTGCCGTTCAGCGTGAAGCTCGATCCCGCGGGGACATTGGCGTTGGCCGTAACCTGGTTGCCATTGCGCAGAAGAACGCCGGGACTGACGTGGAAGCCGTTGTGGAACGGATAGTAGTCGACCGCGATCCCCGCCGAGTTCAGGTTCAGGCTGCCGGTGGCAGTAATGCCATTGCTGGTGAAGTTTTCGTTGTATGAGAAGAAATTGCCAGTCCCGCGGACATTGAAGTGGCTGCTGATGTTGGTGGCAGCCTGCAATTCGATGCCGAGTGGCGAGATGCCGCCGGAGAATCCGACTTTTGTGAACGGGGCCACGGAGCCGCCGCCGCTCGAATAGCGGACCGGTGAGTAGGTTTGCGCTCCGCCGCCGTCCGCCGCGGGATCTGAGGGCAAAAGGCTTGAGGAATACTGGGTGACCTGCGCGACCAGTGCGAAAGGCACGGTGAGCAAGGTGGCTGTAAGGATGAGTGCTACTCGTTTCATAAGCTTTTCTCCGCGTGTAGAGGTGCAGACTCGCTGAATCTGCGGAATCCGTCCCGCCCCTTCCAATCTGCGCAATGTGTCTCGTATCCGAGGCCGATTTCCAAGGGAATTTGCGGGCTTTCAGAAGTAACCTTACCAGCGTTACTGACGGATACAAGACCCGACCCAATACACCTTTCGTGTCATCGGACCGGATCGGTGCTTGTTCCGTTTTAGGACGGGCGCGGGAGGTTTCAGCGGATGTTGAAGCTATAAACGACGCTGTAGGAGAAGACGGGATAGAACTGGACCTCCTGCAGGTCTTTTCTCCATCGTGCAAGCTGGCCCTGAAGGCTTTGATTGAACTCGATTGCGACGGGATTGGACGCATCGCTAAGACTGCTGCAGATGGTTTGCGCCTTGTCGGTGCAGACGGTGCCGGCAACGTTGACGTTGAATGTCGGCGCGCCCATGTAGACGACGCCAAACTCGGTGGGAAACGACCAATGGCGGTTCGAGTGGGGAACGAAGCGGCCAAAGCCGAATGAAACCATGGGCGCGGGCTTGACAGTGTTTAAACCAAGCACCGCGCTTCCGTTCACAGGATCGGCGTTCGACGAATAGTAATTCTGTCCGTTGACGGTGAAACTGGTGCCCGTGGCCACGCGGGAAATCGCCGAAAACTGGTTTCCATTCGCGAGCATGAGACCGCCGCTCACGCGCCAGACGCTGTTCCATGGATAGAAATCGACAGAGGTCCCCAGCGAGGCCAGGTGAACGTTGCCGACAATGTTGAATCCATCCACTTCGATACGGCCCGTCGTGTATCCAAAGAAGTTGCCGGTCGCGCGCAGATCGAAATGATCGTCGAGAGGCGTGGCAACGTGAATCCCAATGCCGAGTGGCGAGACATCGGCGCCGATGGCAATGCGGGAAAACGGCTGTTGGTGCCACTGGGCGCTATAGGGAACATTTTCGCGCTCGGGGTCTGCTCCGGGATCAAGCGTCGCGGGGAGCGAATCGAGGGAGGGTTTCGCTTCGGGGCCGTCTAGCAAGTCGAAGCGAGAAATTGTTGATTCAGCGGGGGCTACCCCGTCTGGACCATCGGGTGGCCAAACCAGCATCGAACGGGGATCGGAAGGCTGGCGGGCATGGCCTGTCGCCTGGGCGCGGGCCGGTGGCGCAAGCGCCGCCAGGGTCAGGAAAGCTGCCGAGGCAATTGCGGCGATCCAGTTGGTCATGTCAGGTGACCCTCCGTAACGTCGTCAAACTGCCGGCGTTCGAGTGGCGAGCTCAGGCCCGTAATGGCGCAGATGAAGAATCGTGGTCTTCGCGGGCACAGAGTCAATGCCTGATACACCTGGCGAGGCCAGGTGGGCTAACATGAGCACTGCCCGAATACGTGCGAAGCAGCCCGAAAGGTAGCTGCAGTGGGCCCCATGAGGAAGCGATCGACGCCTCCTCATCTTGAATCATCTTCCCATGAAATTGGATGCGTTGAGTCACCGTAAGGAAAAACCAGCCAGGCAACGGGGTTCGCGAAAAGCGAACGGATTGAGCACCGTCAGCGGCAAGCTTCGGCCCTTGCAGGACCGGCGGGGGTTGCGTACGCGCCTTTTGGGATGGTATTTCCAGTTCCGCCGCAACTTGCCGTGGCGGCGCAGTGCCGATCCGTACGCGATTTGGGTTTCGGAGATTATGCTGCAAC
>PLTV01000229.1:1601-1768 GCA_003164635.1 Acidobacteriaceae bacterium | reverse complement strand
CACAAAGCGGCGCAGTTTGTGGCGGATCATCATGCGGGTGTCTTGCCCCGGACGGCGGTCGAGCTGCGGAAGCTCCCTGGGATTGGCTCTTACACGGCGGCGGCGATTGCCAGCATCGCGAACGGAGAAGCCATCGCGGTAGTCGACGGCAACGTGGAGCGGGTGCT
>PLTV01000229.1:0-1563 GCA_003164635.1 Acidobacteriaceae bacterium | reverse complement strand
CGCGCAATCCGCAATGCCTGGTTTGCCCTTTAGCTGGAAACTGCGCCACGCAGGGGGAACACAAAACAACGCCACGGCCGCGGATGATGAGCCAGGAAATCTCGTATGGGCTGATGACGCGCCGGGGGCCGGAGGGCGAAGAAGTTCTGCTGGAGCAGCGGTCGTCGTCGTTGACGGTGATGCCGGGGATGTGGGAACTGCCGTTGCTGAAGGAACCAGCGGTTCCTGAGGCGGAAGTGCGCATGACGCTGCGGCACGCGATCATGTTGGTGAACTATTACGTTCGCATTCGAAGCGTTGCGGAAAAGGAAGTGGGTCTTTTGAGCATGATCTACGGCGAGCGCCGCTGGATTCCTGTGGCCGCGGCGGAAGGGATGGCGTTGACAGGGCTGGCGCGCAAGGTGCTGAAGCGCGCGCATCTTTTTGGGAACTTGCTGGTTGAGGGAACCTCCGCGGAGACACGGGACCGCGACAAGGCTTAGGGGCGCACGTGCGAATTGCCATTGTTTCAGACGTTCACGGAAACCTGAGCGCGCTCGAGGCGGTACTCAGCGACTTGCGCGACACGTCGCCGGATTTGGTCCTGCATGGCGGAGATCTGGCTGATGGAGGCGCGCGCCCGGCCGCCGTGGTGGATTGCGTAATCGACCAGGGCTGGGACGGAGTGGTTGGAAATACGGATGAGATGCTGTTCGATGCTGGAGCGCTGACGGAGTTTGCGCGTGCCGCGAACGAGGCGCTTCTGCCCATGTTTCAGGCAATCGAACAAATGGCGGCGTTTACGCGAGCAGCACTCGGCGAGACAAGAATCGCCTGGATGCGCGAGCTTCCGCGTGGACGAACGCATGAATTGTTGGCACTGGTGCATGCGAGTCCGGGCGATCTTTGGCGAGCTCCGGGGCGCGANNGTACGGCCACATTCACCAGCCGTTTGTGCGCAAAATTGCAGAGTTGACGATTGCGAATTCAGGCAGCGTTGGACTTTCGCATGATGGGGATGCCCGCGCCGCGTATCTTCTGCTTGATGAAGCCGGACCGCAGATTCGCCGCGTGGAATACGACCTGGAACGTGAGTTGAAGGCATTGCGCGAAAGCGCGCTGCCCCATGCGGACTGGGTTGCGCGGACGCTCAAAACTGCGCGGCCGCAAATGCCGTAAGCTGCTCGATTCATGCGTGCGGTACACTGCAAAGGCCGCAAACAAGCATTGGCACTGGAGAGACTATGCGACGAGTTTTACTTCCCGTCATTGGTTTGGCCGTTCTTGCATCCGCAGGCGCACACGCTCAGCAAAGCGCCAAAGATGCAGTGCCGCAAATGAAAGGCCTACCGCCGGCCGCGGCTACTGTGGCAGAGAGCATCGATGCGGAGCGGATTCGCGCCCATGTGCGTTTTCTCTCGCTCGATCTTTTAGAGGGACGTGGCCCGGGAACGCGCGGCGCGGAATTAGCTGCCGAGTACATTGCGACCCAGTTTGCCCTGGCGGGCGTTCAACCGGCTGGAGACAACGGGACATTCTTCCAGAAGGTGCCGTTGTTTGCCGTGCATACCATCGAGGACAAGA
>PLTV01000100.1:475-4238 GCA_003164635.1 Acidobacteriaceae bacterium | reverse complement strand
CAACGCGGCGAATTTCAACGAGTTCTTAGAACTCGAACTCCGCATGTTCCGGATCCACGGTTGGAACAGCAGCGTCGCCGAGTCGATCTGGGGAATTCAAAAGGGAATGCAAAAGCGGCTCGCGTGAGGTGGTGCGATGCAACCCGATCCAGGCTCGGCTGCCTGTCAGGCGCAGTGGTATACTCACAAGGTCAGGTGCGTGTCCGCGCCCATCTCCTACGTTCGTCGAGGTTCTCATGTCCGGCCATTCCAAATGGGCCACAATCAAGCACAAAAAGGGCGCGCTCGATGCCAAGCGCGGCAAAATCTTCACTCGCCTACTCAAGGAGATCGCCGTTGCTGCCAAGGGCGGCGGCAACCCTGACACCAACGCCCGGCTGCGAACCGCAGTTCTGGCGGCAAAGTCAGAGAACATGCCTGCGGATAACATCAAGCGCGCTATCCAGCGCGGCACCGGCGAGCTCGAAGGCCTCAGCTACGAAGAAATCACCTTCGAGGGCTACGGTCCCGGCGGCGTTGCCATCATCGTGGAGGTGACTACCGACAACCGCAATCGCGCCGTCAGCGAAATCCGCCACGCGTTCTCAAAGAATGGCGGCAACCTTGGCGAGACCGGCTCGGTTCGTTTCATGTTCTCGAAGAAGGGCCTGATCGCCATTGAGAAAGACGCTGCGAGCGAAGACAAGTTGATGGACATCGTTCTCGAGCATGGCGGCGACGATCTGAACGACGAAGGCGATAGCTGGGAGATTCTCACCGATCCTTCAGCCTTCGATGCGGTCCTTGGCGCGGTCAAGGCAGCGGGAATTCCAACAGTCATGAGCGAAGTCACGATGGTCGCGTCCATGTACACCAAGCTCGAAGGCAATCCCGCGGCACAGATGATCCGGCTGCTTGAAGCGCTTGAAGATTGCGATGACACGCAGAACGTGTACTCGAACTTCGATATGGATGCGGCGCAGATGGAACACGCGGCAGGCTGATGCTCAAACCGGGAAGGCAGAGAGAAAAGCCGCCCGGATGTGGCGGCTTTTTTACGGGATTAAGAACCATGAACCGAGAGAGGGAACGAACGTTGAGCCGAGCGGCGAAGTTTTTTCTGTTGATTTTGATGGCTTCGGCCGTGGCTGCTGCCGAAACACCCCAAGGCGCGCCGGACGCAAACTTCACCGAGGAAGGCTTGTCGACTGCGAATGCTCCTGCCGGCGCAGATTCGCCCGACGCCGGCGATCCCGTTGCTGCGGTGCGCACGAACCAGAGCTGGGAGTTCGGCCCCTTTGCAAACTGGGGAACTGGCTTGGGCAACCGCGACGACTTTAAGTTTTTCTGGGCGGGTGTGCAGGGAGGCAAAATTCTTACGCCCGTACTTCACGCCGGGCTGCTCAGCGGGCAATTTCAGTTTGGCGCAAACATCATGCCCTTGTGGCAGGCCTACACGCCGGCTCCGCACACCCAGTCGTTCCTCTATCCCTGCTCGACTGGCACGTGTTACTTCGTGGCTCCCGATGGCGGCGGCACCTACTACGGAGTCAGTCTCACCCCGGTGATTCTGCGCTGGAATTTCCTGACCCGCTCAAAGCGGTTTCAGCCGTGGTTTCAAGGCGCCGGCGGCCTGATCTACACCACGCATAAGTTTCCACCCGATCAACTCATACCGCACGGAACGCCGGGTGGAACCTCGGTATTTAATTTCTCGCCGCAAGGGGGAGCAGGCGTGCACTACTTTATTCGCCCCAGGCGGTCCATCGACGTGGAACTGAATGCGGTGCATATTTCCTCGGCAAGCCTGGGTGACCATAACCCAGGAGTGAATGCGAGTCTCCAGGTGCAGGTTGGCTATACCTTCTGGAAATGAATTTGCCGTGTTGGTTGCAGATCCCGGCAGTTCGAGATGTTTTCTTCTGCAGGACCAAAGAGCCGTTTCCAGGCGAAGCTCATGGTCGTAGGATGTTGAACCGAAGTCCTCAGTCGATCGCCAGAGTGCGTTCGATCGAGCTTTCGAAATGTTCCGGGCGTTGCTGTTTCTGCTCCGGAGCGGAGGCGCTATGATCGGGCCCGTCGTAGAGTGCGTGCCAAACTTCTCTGAAGGCCGGGATGCCCGGCGCGTCGAAGCCATTGTGGCCGCGATGAAGGTAGAGGGGGTGCGCCTGCTCGATTGGACTATGGATGCGGCACATAACCGCTCCATCGTGACCATCGCCGGGCCGCCGGGAGCCGTCGTCGAGGCCGCGATTCTTGGAGTGGGAAAGGCCGTCGAGTTGATCGACCTGACTCGCCAGGAAGGGCAGCATCCCCGCATTGGCGCGGCAGACGTGATCCCCTTCGTCCCCATCGCCAACATCAAGCTGGAGCAATGCGTGCTGCTGGCCAGGCAGGCCGGCCTCGAATTGTGGCGGCGTTTCGGAGTGCCGGTCTTTTTCTACGAGGCAGCGGCCGCGCGGCCTGACCGCGTCAATCTGGAAGAGGTGCGGCGCGGGCAGTTTGAAGGGCTGCGCGATGCCGTGCGCAAAGACTCTTCGCGGCGGCCCGACCTGGGCGGACCGGGGCTGCATCCGACGGCCGGAGCCTGCGCCGTGGGGGCGCGCAAGTTTCTGGTCTCCTATAACGTTTATTTCGACTCCACCGACGTTGCCATGGCGCGAGCAATTGCGCGTGAGATCCGCGCTGAGTCGGGCGGGCTCAAGGGCGTCAAAGCCATGGGCGCTCTTGTCAACGGCCGGGCTCAGCTTTCGATGAACATCACCGATTTTGAAACTACCCCCATCTCCCAGGTCCACCGGGCAGTTGCACGGCTGGCGCTTCGCCACAAAGCTACGTTACTTGAGGGTGAAGTGGTGGGCCTCATTCCTGAGGCTGCCTGCGAGCGGGAAAGTGAATGGATGCGTCAATTAAGTGGGTTCGACGCGCAGTCCCGGATCCTCGAGTACCGTCTGGGAGCTCCGTTGGCGTGGCCGGGGGATGCATAGGCTGATTCGCGTCGAACCGCGAAATTGCGGGGCCAATTCGCCCTGACGATAGAATAAGAGATGGGGAATGGCCGCTGCATCTCCTTCCGAACAGCCTGTAAAAGCTCCAGGTTGCCGGAATGTGGGCTGCGGACTGCCGATTCCCGGAGGATGGCATTGTTGAAGCATTTGGTAAGGATTTCTGTAACACCGTTGCTCTTGGCTGCGGCCACTCTGGCCCACGCAGCGCAGTTGTCCACGGATGCGCGCACCGTGATTCCACATGAAGTGCAGCAGTTGGTGGTGATCGACTACCGGGCCATGCAGAACTCGCCGGCGGCGATGGACCTGCGCGGACGCGTTATGCCGCCGGAACTCAAGCAGTTCGATGAAGCGCTGACCAAATCTGGGCTGAACGAGAATCACGACGTTGAGCAGCTTGCATTTGCGCTTTTCCGGCCTTCGGCTTCGAGCGAATCGCTCACCACGGTGGGCGTGGCACAGGGGCAGTTCCCCACCCAGGACATTCTGGCCAACTTCCGCAAAGACAAGGTCAAGCCCGTGGTTTTGCGCACGAACCGGATTTATCCGCTGGCAAAAACTGGCATGGTGCTTTGCTTTGTCGATGCGTCGACCATGGTCTTCGGCGCCAAAGACGCGGTGCAGAAAGCTCTTGATGCGCACGATGGCGTCGATGCCAACATCCTGACCAACAACTCCATGATGGATGCCATGAGAACCATCGACTCGGCCTCGCTGTGGAGCATCCTCGACGAAAAGGGAACCCAGACCATGATGAAACAGGTGCTGGGCGAGGC
>PLTV01000100.1:293-446 GCA_003164635.1 Acidobacteriaceae bacterium | reverse complement strand
TGGTGCGCAAGATGAGCGGGTCCGAGGCAGAGAAGCAAGCGCTGAGCGATACCGCGATTGCCTCAAGTGCGGGGAAAATGTCAATCCACTTTGCAGCCTCGGACTCAGACTTCAGCAGCTTGTTGCATTCGCCGCTGTTCCAAAGCATGGTGC
>PLTV01000100.1:0-283 GCA_003164635.1 Acidobacteriaceae bacterium | reverse complement strand
AAAAAAGGGTATTTCTGTAAAGAAATTCCCTGGAATCAGATAGATAGAGAGGGTCGACCGCTCTAAAAATTAGATTCCAAAGGACTTATTTGCAGAATCTAGACAGCAAAGGAGTTACGGGCCGTTCCAGGCGGTTCCAATTGTTCGTTGAACGGGCCTCGCATGCAGTTTTCCTGCAATTGCGCGAAAACGCCTCTCGTGGAAGTGAATCTAGATGGATTATGCGCCTGGGATGCGAAATTGCATGCAAAGCGGGAGCAGAAAAGATTTCCCAGGCCTTTGG
>PLTV01000054.1:244-2767 GCA_003164635.1 Acidobacteriaceae bacterium | reverse complement strand
GACTGGGATGGACATGACGCACGGCGCAAGATCTGATTGCTCACAGAGGCAGACGTTGTGGGGCAGCGCCTGGTGGTACGCGGATATTTGTATGCGCGTGACTTTCCCGAAGTGTCTCGTGCAATTGCGGCGCATGCACCGGAAGCGATGGGCATGAGCTATGAACTGGCCGATGCGCGCGTGGAGGATATGCGGGCAGAGGTGTGGAAACTGACGCGCGTAACGTTTACGGGTGCGGCGATTCTGTTGAGGGAGAAGGCGGCCTACCTGGGCACGAGCTTTCGCATGACGAAATAGAAGGTTAGCAAATGCTCACAACGTTTCGGAATATCCACGACAATCGGCTACCGATTGCAACAAGAAGAAGAGAGGAATGGAATCGACATGGAACAGAGCACGATAGCAGAGCGCCTGGAGGCTGCGACGACCCTCATGGAGCGTACACTTTCCTGGCTTGAAGAGCGCCAGCAGGCTTTCAGCAGCGATGTTGAAAGGATTACCGCAACAGTGGAGCAAAGCCGCCGCGAAGCGGAGCTCGAGGTGAAGTTGGCCGTTGCGGAGAAGGAGCTGGCCGATCTGAAAGCCATGGCCGGCGTTGCAAGTGTGGTGAATCCTTTGCGCCGGACAGTTCCCACGGCGACAGCAGAGATGCTGGCCAAGCACGGCATCGGCGAGGGGCCGGTGGATGTACGGGCGCTGGACGCGGCGCTTTCAGGCCTGAGCCTGGAACAGCGAATTGCGGTGAAGACGCAACTGGCGCGTGCCGGATCGATTGCGTAAAAGCAGTGATCGGTGGGAAGTTCTGAGCGATTAGAATTTCTCGCCGACGCCGGCCCTCACCGATCCCTGATTACTGACCACCGACATAAGTCATAAATCGAGCACGGCCCCATGGAAGGGGCAGAAAGAGCCTATGAACGCAACATTTGCAGATATTCACGCGGCAGCCGATTACATTGGGCCGGGAGCAATTGAAGTTCCTCTGTATCAGACGGAGATCTTCGACATTTGCCGGCGTTCCAGCCCGTTTGGTCAGCGCATCAAGCAGGTTCCGGCAACCGGCCACCCGTCGCGCTTCTTCGAGGAGACAGCGATTCCCAACCCGGGCATCGCGGGATTTGCGAATCCCCGCAGTCTCAACCCCACGGTGGTAAGCCCGACGCGCATCGAGTTGAGTGTGCCGTTGAAGGCGATTGTGGCGCAGATCAATTACAACCTGTTCGATATCGAGCTGGGCGACCAGCAGAAGCNNACGGTGAGCGGCGTGATGGTGGCGCACGACGTGGCACTGTGGCAGGGCAACGATACCAGCCTGAGCGCGCCTACGACCACGCAATACATGGGCTGCGCGGCACAGATCGCCGCAGGCGGCAATAGCGTGACCGTGACCACTTCAATGAAGATTGTGGACACGATCAAGACCACAGTTGCGCAGATGGTTGCCAGCACCGGCTATGCTGTGCGGCCGACAGCTGTCTATGCCAATCCGGTTCTTCTCGACCTGATCGATCAGGAGATGAAGAGCGAATACAACGTGGTGCTCAACACCGACCAGATCACGGCCGGCTTCCACGTGAAGATGCTGTCGACGCAGGCAGGCGACCTGCCGTTGATCCCCGACTGGAGCCTGCCCTATACAGGCACGCCGGGTTCGGGCAATGCCGTGCTTCCTGCGTACATCGTGACAGAAAACCTGATCGAGTATCACTGGCTTGGCGATCCGGCGCCACGCATCTTCCAACTCGGCCTGCCGAATTCGCTCAGCTACCAGTACGTGGCTGTGAAATTTGGAGCACCCGTGGTGAAGGGCGCAAACTTCGCGCACTACCAGGTGCTGGTCGACCGGTAACAAAAGCAGTGGTCAGGGATCAGTGGTCAGGGATCAGAGCGCCTGCGGCTCGGGACGAATTTGTGCCGTTGCCCCGCGCCTGCTGGCCACCGATCCCTGAAACCCGATTCCTGAACCCTGACACTTCCGGAGGAATACATGGCTTATCTGGAGCCAGCGGATTACGCGAATTACGGTTTGCCGGCCGGGACGACCGCGGACTGGATTACGGCAGCCACAGCACTGATCAACAGCTACTGCCGGCGGCCGGACCTGAATGTCACGCAATATACCGAGCGGTTGCGCATGACGAGCGGTGCGCGCACGGTAATGCTCAGTTATTTGCCACTGGCGCCGCTGGGCACAGCCGCATCGCCCATTGTGAGCCTTGAGGGCCGCTGTGCAAAGCCGCGGCGCGGAGAGATGGCGGCCGAGCCCCTGTTCGAAATCGCGTGGGCTTTTTCGCTGCCTGGGCAATGGGCGGCGATCGATCCCAACACAGTTGATTTCGATGCAAACACCGGCGAGGTTACGCTGCCCTGGAACCTGCTTGGGCTGCCGTATAACGAGGTCGCAGTCACGTATTCGGCGGGCCTGGCCGCGATCGGCGACGATGTGAAGTCGGCATGCGCGCAAATTGTGCGCAATGCCCAATCCACGCCGGCATTGAACGCGAGCAAGACCAAGATCGACAC
>PLTV01000054.1:0-124 GCA_003164635.1 Acidobacteriaceae bacterium | reverse complement strand
TTGGGCTGGTAGCCACAACTTTTGCCGATGTGGTTGTCAGTCCGGTCGTCCTGCGCAAGCTGCGGCCAACTTGGAAAGAAGCGGGTGAATCGAAATGGGAGCTGATGATCTCTGCCACGGGCGT
>PLTV01000099.1:16164-20427 GCA_003164635.1 Acidobacteriaceae bacterium | reverse complement strand
GCGGGAGTGAGGTCGCGGGCGGCGTTGTCGCTGCCGAGCAGCTCGGAGAGAATGTGCACGTCGAGCTGCCCCACCTGGCCGATGTCATAAGGCTTGTACGTGGGGTCGGTGAGCGGATGAATGTTGGGCAAGAGCGGAATGGCGGGAATGTGCCTTTTCTCGTATTCGCGGGGATTGATAATTTCCCAACTGGAAGTGGGCGGGCGATCGAGCGCGCCGGCGAAGGCAGCCGTCTGGCCCTGATCCATCCACACGTCCTGCTCGAAGCTCAAGCCGTCGCGATACGGAAAGAGCAAGGATTCTGACAGCAGAAGCGGAGCGCGCGCCAGGACGGGCGAACTGTCCGTGGACGACATCTGCTGCTTGACGAAGTCAATCACCTCCGGATCTTTGACAAGGCTCTTCCCCATGGGCTTGAGCATGTAATCCATCATGACCGCGGTCGCCTGGCCCTCCACCACTGCGTCGCGCGCGGTGTCGAGTTCGTCCTTGGCCAGGTGATCCTGGTCTTCCGCCGCGTTGCGCGAGACGTCGTCGGGAGTCTGATCGTCCCATTTGTCCAGATTGACGCGCTGGTCCTGCAAGGCATGAGTGAGCTCATGCGCCAGCACGGGTTTCTGCTCTTCCGGATCGACCCAGTCGAGCATGTTCACCGTTTTCGTCTTGGAATCGTAGAACGCTTCAACCTGCTCGGTGAGCAGCGCCAGCAGAAAGGGCTTCAGTTCAAAATCGCGGTCGAGAAGTCCGAATTTCTTGAGGACGATTTCGTCGCGCTGCATGCGCTTGGCGCCTTCGTCCTCTTCAAACTTTGACTTAAGGTAGCTTTCGACTTCAGCGCGGCTTGTGATCTTGCGTTTGACCGTATCCTTGATCGGCAGGCCCGTCTCTTGCGAGGAGAATTTGAGCAACTCGTCGACTGCTGAAAACAGCTCTTTCGCCTGTTCCGGCGTGATATGGGTCTCAGGCTTCTGCGACGAAGACTTTGCGCCCGGAGCAGTCTGAGCCTTGGCCGGCGGCGCAGCGGACTGTTGACCGGATGCTGGCATACTCGCCGTACAAAAGCAAAAAACCGCCGTCACGGCAAGTGCAGCGAACCCGTTGCTCGACGCCTGAACTTTCTTCCTCATTCACTCTCCCGTGTTGAATCCGAAGCGCTTGCCCGGTAGGCCGGACGACCGCATGTCTTCCAAGGCTATAATTAAGATGCGGCTTTGCGCGGGATTTCCTGCGGAAAAACGCGTGCAGCGCATGGATTTCCCCGTATGACTCAAATTGATCTTGCCGCTACAGCCCAGCCAACGGCATTCGCCCTGCTCAAAGAATCGCAGGCAATTCCGCACGAGCTGATGCAGTACCGAGGGGTGCTGACTCCACGGAGATTAGACGCGGCTGGCGTGGAATCAGCGGCATTCGTCACGGGAGCCGGCGGCCACGACCTTGGCTGGCTCAAGCGCGTCGCAGTGCGCGGCGACGATCGATTCCGCTGGCTCAGCGGCATGGTCACAAACATGGTGAATGACCTCGGAACGAATGCCGGCGCATGGAACCTGGTTTTGAATGCGCAGGGACGCATTCAGGGCGACTTGAACGTGTGGCGCGAGGGCGACCAGCTCGAACTAGAAATAGCGTCAGACCAGATGGAGCGGCTGCTTGCGCATTTCGAGCACTTCATCATCATGGATGACGTGGAACTAGTTCCGCTGGGCGGCTTGGCGGCTGTGGGACTAACCGGCCCGGCGGTGGATGCCGTGCTGGAACGGCTGGGACTGCCGATTCTGAATGAGCCAATGACCAGCACTCGCGTTGAATGGAACGGAATCGATCTACGCCTAGAACGGCTCTTCGGTAACGTGGCTCAACACTACGCGCTATGGGTGACAGAATCGCAGCTAAGCAAGCTGTGGAAGTTTGTGCGCACTGCGGGTGCAATCCAGGTGGGCGCGGAGACGCTGGAAGCGTTTCGGGTTGCGGAGGGGATTCCGCTCTACGGCGTGGATATGGCTGAGCGCGACCTTCCGCAGGAGACTTCGCAGATGCTGGCGCTGCACTTTAACAAGGGCTGCTACCTGGGCCAGGAGATCGTGGAGCGCATTCGCTCGCGTGGCAATGTGCACCGGCACCTGAGACACCTTGAGCTGGATGGGCCCGTGCCCTCAGCAGAGACGAACCTGATGGGGGATGGCGAGACAGCCGCGGGACGGATTCGCAGTGTTGCAGCGCTCCAGCTGCCTTCGGGAACCCGAGTGTTTGCACTGGCGATGATGCGCGGCGAGATGGAAGCACGCACCAAGCCTTTCACATACACTGCGGGAGCGGTGCAGGGGACGGCGCGGTTACTGGCTGCAGCCCCCAGCTTTTCGGCATAAAGCAGTAGACTTAACTCGAGATTGGATTGTGAAACGATGAGCGATACACCTAAATTCGAAGTGATCGACCGCCGCAAATTCAAGGCCGCGGAAGAAGAGCGCGGAAGCCAACAAGGCGAAGCCGTATTGGCCGAGGAGCATTCCGCGCCCACGCCGGAAGTCTCTTCGGGTGGACCGCGGCTCGTTGTGAGCGAAAGAAAACCCGTCGAGGAGAAGCCGGAGCTAGCCGGCATAGAGCAGAACTTGGCTGAAGAGCCGGGCGAGGCTCAGCAGGACGAGCTGCCACCTCCGCCCACTGCTGAAGAGAGCCGTGAACAGAAGGCTTTATACGACGCCTCTTCGCAACGGCTTGAAGAGCTGGTGCGGGCGCAGAATCCGGGAATGGGCGCGCAGGCTCCCATGACATTCCTCAACCTGGTACAGCAGTTTTATGTGTCGGCAATGCTGCAAATGGGAGCCGGCGGGCAAGAGAACCAGCGGCCGCGTGTGGATATTCTGGGAGCGCGTTCGACCATCGACCTATTAGGCATTCTTTCTGATAAAACGCGTGGCAACATGACAGAGGTTGAGGACCGTACCCTGCAAAGCGCATTATTCGAGTTGCGGATAACCTTCAACGAACTGGCACGCATGATCAACATGCAGGCAATGACGCCGCCGGTTCCGCCTCCGGGCAAACGCTGAGAATTCTCCCGACCTTGCGGCCACTCAACTCAACAGCGTTCGAATCGACTCCCGCTTATGGAAGGCAACCTTACATTTCTGGGGACGGGGACCTCGATGGGAGTTCCGACGCTGGGTTGCGCCTGCGCGGTGTGCACATCAACCGATTCCCATGATAAGCGGCTGCGCCCGGCGGCCATGGTGCGTTGGATCGCGCCGAAGTCAGGCAGCGAACGGGTAGTGGTTATCGATACCGGTCCTGATTTCCGCGAACAGATGTTGCGCAGCGGCGCACGGCGCGTAGACGCGGTGTTTTACACGCATTCGCATGCCGACCACATCATGGGGCTCGACGACTTACGACCGCTCAGCTTCGCTGCCGCCCGCGAGGGCGGCCCGATTCCGCTGTATGCGACCGCGGAGACGAGAGCCACGCTGGAGCGGATCTTCGAGTATACGTTTTCGCCCGATGCCACCTATCCCAACCGGGCGCGTGTTGAGTTGAAGCCGCTGGAAGCTGTTACAGCGGTGTACGAAGCGGAGTTCACGGCCATTCCACTGAAGCACGGCAACCTGGACATTGTGGGATACCGGTTCGGCCGCACCGCCTACCTTACCGACGTGAGCGATATTCCTGAGAAAAGCTTCGCGCTTCTCGAAGGGCTCGATCACCTGGTGCTCTCCGCGCTGCGCTATAAGCCCCACCCAAGCCATGCGACGGTGGAGCAGGCATTGAATTGGGCGCGGCGCATCGGCGCGCGCAACACATGGCTCACACACATTGCTCACGAACTGGGGCACGAGGCGACGAACCGTTCGCTGCCTGAAGGCGTGGCGCTGGCCTACGACGGTTTGAACGTCGGCGTGACCTTATGAGCGAGACGGCACGCGTGGTTTCCGTGTATCAATCCACCGCGGAAGTGCCGCCGGGGTTTGGGCCTTGCGTCGCAGCGATCGGCAACTTCGACGGAGTGCACGTGGGACACCAGGAGAATCTTGCCGCAGTTGTGCGGGAGGCGCGAGAACGCGATGTGCGTTCGCTGGCGATCACGTTCGATCCGCATCCTGACCGGTTTCTTCGCCCATTGCGCGCGCCGCTGCTGCTCACATCGATGGAGCAGCGCATCCGATTGCTGGCGGCCACCGGGGTCGACGCAGTGCTGGTTCTGCCGTTTGGCGACGAACTGGCGAGCCTGACCGCGGAGCAGTTCGTCCGCGAGATCCTGGTGGGCGG
>PLTV01000099.1:15776-16143 GCA_003164635.1 Acidobacteriaceae bacterium | reverse complement strand
CATTGCTTGCGCAAGGCGACGTGCGGCGGGCGCGCTGGATGCTGGGACGCCCGTTCACGCTGCAATCGACGCAGGCACGCGGACGCGGCATCGGGACGCGTCTGCTAGTGCCCACGGTCAACCTGGCGCAGTATCGGGAAATGCTTCCGGCCTTTGGCGTGTATGTGACGCGGCTGTGGATTGGGGGACGATGTTTCGAGGCGGTGACGAACGTCGGAAACCGACCCACGTTCGGCGAGGCGTCGTTTGCGGTCGAGTCGCACATTCTGAACTTTGAGCCGGTGGAGATGGACGAAGAGACGCCGATTGACCTGGAGTTCCTGCTGCGATTGCGTGGAGAGATCGAGTGGCCTTCGCCGGAGGCACT
>PLTV01000099.1:0-15754 GCA_003164635.1 Acidobacteriaceae bacterium | reverse complement strand
TTTTCAGCAGGATAGAAGGAGCGTATCCCGCTAAAAATTAGATTCCAAAGGACTTATTTGCAGATTCTAGACAGCAAAGGACTTACGGGCCTGATTTTCAGAGGTTTCTGCAAGTAATTTGCGCTTTCCAAGCCGGTTTAGATTGATTGTGCTCCAATGGGCCAAAATTGCATGCAAAAGTGGCGCGACAAAATGCGGGTCCCGACAGCTTTTTTCGGACACCGATGGGCGAACCGCTTCAACGCGCGCTTTCCCTCAGAAGAAATGCGCTGTACGGAATGCTTTGAAGGCTGGATGAGTTGCGAAATTAACCTAGGCGGAGGCGAGGATTGGCGAGTTGCGCAAAGCTGTGCGTCCGTCCGTCATCTTCAGCCGTTCCACCGTCACTACGGCGATGTCGTTCTCCTGGCCAAACTGCTGTGCAGCTTCAGCGATGGCGGCGGCGGGTGTACTAGAATTGCGCACAGCTTGATCCCCTTCCCCTGGAGGTTTCCGCGCATGCGCGCAATTCGGGCTGTCTCATGTTGGCTGTCGATTCTTGCGGCTCCTTTTTTATCCGCGCAGAGCGTTCCGCGGTTCACTTTCACTGATCCGGCCGGGCCTCATGCCGTGGGCTTGAAGGTTATGGAGCAGTATGACTACGCGCGCACCTACCGCAGCGCTTTGGACTCGCTGGGGAAACCCTACACGGGCGAGCGAGCGCGTCCGGTGCAGACCCTGGTGTGGTATCCGGCAGAAAAGTCAGGCAAAACGCCGATGACGGTTGGCGATTATGCGGTATTGCGGGGAACGGAAACCGAGTTTGGGAAGAAAGTGAGCGATGAGGAGCTGAAGGAGGAAACGAAGGGGCTGGCGGTGACGGACAAGTTATGGGCGGTGCGGGATGCGGCACTCGAACCAGGAAAGTTTCCGGTGGTGATTTATGCGCCGAGCTACTCCAACGTTTCGTGGGAAAACGTGGATCTTTGCGAGTACCTGGCCAGTCACGGTTACGTGGTGGTCGCGGGGCCGGACATGGGGGAAAAGACGCGCGGCATGACATCAGACTTATCGGGAATCAACGCGCAGGCCGGCGACATTTCATTCCTGATCGGGTACGCACGGAGTTTGCCGGACGCGGACATGTCAGAAGTCGCAGTGGGCGGATTCAGCTGGGGCGGAATCTCGAACCTGTTTGCGGCATCGCGCGATAGCCGCATCGACGCATTGTTTGCGCTCGACGGCAGCATGCGCTACTTTCCCGGACTAGTAAAACAAGCGAACATTCATGCAGAAGACCTGACGCTGCCGCTTTTGTTTTTCACGCAGGGAGAGATCACGATGGAGGAGATGGAGCACTTTCCCGCGAACGACGATCACTCCCCGAGCGTGCTGAACAACTGGAAGCATGGCGATTTGACGACGGTGCACATGATGGGCCTGACGCATGGGGAGTTCAGTTCGATTTTTCAGCGCCAGGACGATTTCTGGAAACATTTCGAAGGGAAGGACGACTTTGTACGCGCAGACGGGGCCGTGGGCTACGCGTGGGTTGCGCGCTATACGCTAACGTTCCTGAACGCCTATCTGAAACACGATGCCGATGCAATGGCCTTTCTGAAAAAGACACCCGCGGAAGCGGGCGTTCCGGCGCACACACTAGCGATTAACTTTCGCCCCGCCTCTGGATCGCCATCAACGCTGGATGGATTGCGTCATGAGATCAATGAAAAAGGGTGGGACCACGCGGCCGATGCGCTGGCGGCGATGCAAAAGCAGGATGCCAAGTTCAAGCCGGATGAGGGTGCGATGAACGATTGGGGCTACGAGCTTTTGACCGGCAATCATCTTCAGGAAGCGGTGACCATTTTGAAGCTCAATGTGAGCCTTTATCCCGACTCGGGCAACGTGTACGACAGCGTGGCCGAAGCCTACCTGAAATCGGGACAAAAAGATTTGGCGATTGAGAACTACAAAAAATCGCTCGAAAAGAACCCCGACAACGAGCACGCCAAAGACAAGCTGAAAGAGCTTGAGAGCAAATCGCCGGCCGGGAATTAGGCGGGAGACGAGACGCGTCAAAGCAAGCTCGCACATGAGGCGCTCGAGAATCCATTCAGGCAGAGGATTGCCTCGTGCTTGAGGCGGCGCGCGTCGCGAACACCGTGATCCGCTGCGCTTGTGGCTCTTGCTCTGCTTTGAGCCATGGCTCCCGCGCGACAGTTTCCGCGCACGGCCCATAGGTACACACGCGAAACGTTCGTGTGCTCGCTTCATGCCGCAGCCGATCGAGCACACGGCGAAGAATCGATCCGGAAAACGGCGTGTAGAGATAGAAAACTGTTCCTGCTTTGCAGTCAGCATCGCGAGCATCCTGCCGGATGAAGTGTGCGCGGCGAAGATGCAATCGCTGAGCGCACTGCCGGGCTCGATCAATGTAAGCCTGCTCAACCTCGATTCCGATACAGTGCGCAGGGGTACAAATCGCAGCCAGCAGCGGCACGTGGCCCATGCCGGAGCCGAGGTCCACGAGCACATCGTTTGCCGTCAGCCTGGTTTCTTCAAGAAGGTTGAAGATGAGGCGCGCAGGGGTGGGCTGGTACAGCACTTTTTCCGGCTCGGGGCGAATACCCGAATCTTCCGGTTCATCGAAGCCGAGGACGCCGGTCACGAGTTCGTCCAAGCTATCGTAGTGGTGAACGCCTGATGGCCGCGCCGAATTTCTGTCCATGAGCGCATGCGCCCAATGCAGCAGCATGTCAGGCCGCGCACCGCTTCGGATTTCGGCGCGAATCGCCTCATGCACTGCGAGGTTGGCCGTTTCGAGCCGATCGGAGAGAGTTCGCGCTCGCCCGTGAAGTTCGCTCGCGTTTTCATCGGCTGCCGGTAGAAGCGGCAAGCAGGCATCGAGCCGGTCGAGCGCGGCAAGGCGCGCAGTCATCTGTTGCGGCTCCATCAGAGTGGGGTCGCCTTCCAGTTTTTCTACAAGCTGCCGCAGTTCGCTCGTCAAGACCTTCACGCTTCCGATGCTGAAGGAAGTTCCCGCTACGATTCACTGCAAGGGTACATTGAGTGGTCTGCGGGGCGGCGAGCTATTCCACTCGCAGGGCTTTCACTGGATCGATGGTCGCTGCCCGCCGCGCCGGAATGATTCCCGCGACGAAAGCTGCCGCAACGAGAACCCCGATGGATACGGCCATCACGACGGTATCGACACGTGCGATGTCGTACAGTTGCGATTTCACGAAGCGGACGCACAGCATGGCCACCGGAACCCCAATCGCCAAACCGGCCAGGGCCTGCAGGAGCGCTCCGCGCATTACCATGCCGATGACGCGCGAGCGCGCCGCACCGAGGGCCATGCGAATCCCGATCTCCGGTGTGCGCCGCACCACGGTGTACGAGGTGACGCCGTACATCCCAATGCCCGCGAGCAGCAGCGCCAACAATCCGAAGAGCGACGTGAGGCGCGCGATCAGACGCTCTTCAACGAAGCGATCGTCGATCTGCTGCTGAAAGGTTTGGAACTTGACGATCGTCAAATTTGGATTGATGCCGGCCAACGTGTCGCCGGCGAGCTTTTCAAAGCCGGAGAGCGGCCTGCTGGTTTGGACCACAATCGCTCCGGCATACATCGACATGTCTTTCTCGACGGGATCGTCGGGATCGGTGACGGCGGGCCGCTGTGTCAAGGGAACGAAATACATGGCGTGGTCTTTCCAGTAAACGGTGGTGTAGGTGGTGTTCTCGACGACGCCGACGATCTCATACGAGCCGTCTTTGCCGGGGCCAGAACCACCAAAGCGATGCCCGACGGGGTTGCGCGTTCCGAAAAACTGCTTGGCGAATTCCTGGTTCACCACGGCAACCGGGGGCGCACCCAGCACATCCTGCGGCGTGAATCCGCGGCCCATGACGAGGTGGGTTCCGACTGAGTCAAAATATTCCGGAGTTCCTTTGACCCACGAGGATCCCTTGTGCAGGTCGGTTTCGCCCTGCACTTTTACACCGGTTCCCCAGTTATTGTCTTCCATCGGCGTATAAGTGGCGAGGCCGACCTTGACCACGCCGGGCAGCGCGTGGAACCGGTCTTCGATTGAGCGATAGAGCGCTTCGACTTCGGTGGTCTTGTATCCCGCCGCTTGCGGATTGACATGAATGATGTATCGGTTATTGGCGTCGAGCCGCATATCGGTGCCGCGGGCTTTATTGAGGCTTTGGATGAACAACCCGGCAGCGACCAACAAGACCAGCGAGAGGGCCGCCTGCAAAACGACCAATCCGCGCTGCACGTAGGAGGCTCCCTGCGCGGTGGTGCGGGCATTTGAGCGCAGAGCTTCAATGGGCTGGACGCGCAAGGCCAACAGCGCCGGGGCGAGGCCGAACAATATGCCGGTGGCAAGCGACAACCCGAATGCGAAACCGATGACGAGCGGCGAAGGCATCGCATGCACGGGCATGTTGTGCTGGTCGGGGAAGGCGAGCATGAGCAGGGCACGCGCCGCGACGAACGAAATCACGAGTCCAAGCAAGCCGCCGAGGCCGGCAAGGACCACACTCTCGGTGAGCATCTGACGCACGATGCGCGCGCGTTGCGCACCGAGCGCAGAACGGATGGAGAGCTCAGCGCGGCGGCTCATGCCGCGAACCAGCAGAAGGTTGGCAATGTTGGCGCAGGCGACAAGCAGGACGAGCGCCGCGATCCAGGTGAGCAGCCGCAGGTGGTCCTTATACCCGTCTTGCATGTTCTGGATACCACCGCCGCCGGGAGAGAGCACCACATGCGTCCGCGCGAGAAAAGGCTTGGCGCGCTCGGTGGTGAACATCTTGAACCCGGAGAACTCCTGCTTCAACAGCGTGCTCGCCTTGGCCTGAAGCAGGGAGAGCGAAGTGCCCGGCTTGACGCGCCCAAGAACATAAGCCCACTCGACTTCCCTGTCGCTGAAGTAGGGCGCGCCGATTACAGGGTCCATCGCGTTCATGGGCAGATAGTATTTGGGCGGATTGGTGTCGAGCCGGTCTCCGTAAAACCCCTTGGGCGCGATGCCGATAATGGTGACCGGTTTGGTATTGACGTAGAAACTGCTGCCGACAACGGTTGGATCGCCGGCGTAATCCTGCTGCCAGGCGTCGTAACTCATCACGGCGGTGATGGGCGCTCCTTTTTGATCGTCTTCATCCGCAAAGAGACGCCCCGCGGCGGGGTTGAGTCCGAAGACCCTGAAGTAATTGCCGGAGACAAACGTACCCATCACAGATTTGGCGATTGTTTGGCCGCCTGCGCGGCGAACCGTGAGCGGCCTCCAGGCATACCCCGACTCCATGGCTGCGAGTTCCTCGAACTCGGGCATGCTTTTCTTGAAGAGCAAATACGAATCGGTGGAGAAGAGCGAGTAGTCCCCTTCGTCGTTCCAGCCGCCGTTGACGCAGCAATCGTCTTTGTCGCCGATGCGCACCAGCGATTTGGGGTCGGTTACGGGCAGATTGCGCAGGAGGATGGCGTTTACGAGTGTGAAGATTGCCGCATTGGCTCCAATTCCGAGCGCCAGCGTGAGCAACACGGTCGCCGTGAACCCCGGCGTCTTGGCCAGTTGCCGCAGGGTAAATCGCACATCCTGAATCAGCGTTTTCATCCGTGTTTCTCCGAAGCGCAAGAATCTACTGTTACGCATCGTAGCATTTCGAGTGCCATTGGCTGGAAACTGCCTATTTCACTGAGATGCAGGAAGATACCGGCGCAATCTCTGCAATGGTCCGAGGCGATCGGCGTGCGAATCTGAGAACCACTGTTCAAAATCGGACGGTATCCGGCCGGGTTGAGGGCACGAGTCCGCTGCACACATTCCATTCGAAGGACGGTCTTACCGATTCGGGCCGCGAAACTTAATTCTGGGGTTTGTAGACCAGGTATTCGTCCATCAGCACCGCAACCAGGACTGCGGTAGGGACCGAGACCAGTGCACCCGGCACGCCGGCCAGCGCCGAGCCGATGAGCAATGCCACCAGGATTGAGAGCCCCGGCAATCCCACGCTGTTGCGCATGATGCGCGGAGTGAGAAAGGAATTCTCCACCTGGAGATAAATAGCGTAGAAGATGGCGACTCCCAGCACGCGTCCCCACGAATCGATGGCCGCGACAAGCAGCGCCAGGCCCACGCATATAGCCGCGCCCAGAACGGGGATGATGTTCAGAAGCCCGGTGAGAACGCCGAGAGCAAATGCGTAGCGAATGTGCAGAATGAGGTAAACCGCCGTACTCAGGAGGCCGAGAATCAACATCAGGCTGAGTTGGCCCACCAGCCATTTATCCATCCGCACTCGTGCGCGCTGCAAAGCGTTGTCCAGCCGGTTTCGCCTGGACGGCGGCACAAAGGAGAGGAACCAGACATACGCCGAAGCGCCTTCAAGGATGAAATAGACGGTCAGAATGAACCCCATAGTGATATTCACCATGGCGCCAGCCCAGTTCTTGATGGACAGCAAGAGATAGGTGGCAGCGTTGCTGACAAAATCCTGCACCTTTGAGGTGATTTCATCGGTATTCAAATTGTTCGCGAAGGGAATGTGGCGCATCCTGTCGAGCACCAAGGGCAGGCGCGTAGGCATTTCCCTGGCAAAGTCCTGCATGTCGTGAATGACGGGGGGCAAGGCCAGAAAACCGAAGCCGGTGAGTGCGCCGGCCACGGCGAGCAGGAGGAAAAACACGGCATAGCCCTTGAAGGGACGCCAGCGGCCGATGCGCAGCCTTCCCGTCGATCGCACGACCGGGGTCAGAACCGTGGCAAAGAGCGCGCTGACGTAGAGCAGCATGAGCACTTCACGCAGCAGCCACGCTAAACCGCATGCCAGGATCAAACCGAGGGCAAACAAAATATCGCTGCGATAGTCGCGACGAACGAACATGGATGGAGTCATCGACTTTCCTGAATCTGAAGTGACAGAGACCGTAACCCCCGTTGCATCGCTCCCGCCCGCTCAACGGGGCTGAAGCGCGGGGAGGAGGCAGAAACGGTTGTTTGCTTCGATGCGTCCGCTGCGTATTCCGATTTCCGCGCGCATGGGCGCGGAAACCGGCTGGTACTGTGCGTCTCGTCTGAATTGGATAGGACCGGCTCTATTGGTCGCCACCCAGGATCGAACCGACGATGCCACCCAGCAGTGCACCACCCGCGGCAGGCCCTGCCTGGCGCGATTCGCCGCGAGGCAGATATTCGCCAATCTGGTGCGCGAGCCGCGAAATCGGCAGGGTCTGCAGCCACACGGTTCCGGGCCCCTGCAATACGGCCAGGAAGATGCCGTCCCCACCGAAGATGGCATTTTTTAGCCCCGGCACCATCATGATCTGGAAGGAGACGGAGGACTGAAAGGCCCCCACATGGCCCGGATGCACGCGCAGCACTTCACCGGGCGCGAGGGTCTTGAGGATCAGCTCGCCGGAAAGTTCGAGCCATGCCGTGCCCTGCCCAGCTATTTTCTGCAGAAGGAAACCATTTCCGCCAAATATTCCTGCGCCCAGGGATTGCTGGAAGCCAACGCCGATGGTGACGCCATCGGTGGCGCACAAAAACCCGTGGCGGTGGAACATGTACTCCTGGCCTGGACCAACGGGGACGGGAACGATGTGACCCGGAACCTTGGTGGCGAAGGAGACCTCGCCGGGGTACTGTACTGCCCGGTATTCGGTCATGAAGAGGCTGCCGCCGCCGGCCACACGCTTGAGGACGCCGAACAACCCGCCTCCGCCGCCCATCTGCGTATGCGTCGTCATCTGGATGGACGCGGTCATCCAGGAGAGTTCGCCGCTCTCTGAAAACACGCCTTCGTTGGGGTCAAGCTGCACGTCGAGCACGGGCATGGTGGTGCCCTGGATCCGGGTCTGCATGGTCACTGCCTCCGATGCTCGACAGTGTAACTGGCCCGCCCCCTGCCCTCGAACGAAAATCGCAGCCGCACGCTCGTTAACCCCGCGCGGAGGGCTACTTTTTATCGTCCAGCGTCACGTTGTGCGCCTGCGCCACCTGCTCAATCGCCTGCAGTTGCTTGGAAAGCACGTCGGCATCGGGCTGAGCCACATGCTGCACGCTCGGCTCCTGAGCGTTGGCCGCCTCGCCCTGGAAATCCTTGACGTCCTGGCGATGGGATTTGGCCATCATCTGCAGCCATTGCGCGTCGAAATCAGCTCCCGAGAGCGCGTCGAGTTTTTGGATTGCCTGCTTGTCTTTCTTGTTGGGATTTTTCGGCACGTTCACATCAATCTGCCTGGCAACCACCTTCATCTGGTTGTCCAAGCTTGTGCGGGTTGCGACCATCTGTTGCGCCACCGACTTCACATCGTCGCTCTGCGATTTGCTCTGGGCCAACTGGCCCAATTGCAGATCGGCCACATCCCGCTCGAGAACCTCTTTCACAAAAGCCTGGTCGGCGAGATTGTGCTTCACTTCCAATGCCGCGTCGGGCGTGGTGGTGCTACTGCTTGGCGCTGCCGGGGGAGAGCTGTGTTGCTGTCCCGATGCCAATGTTCCAAATGCGGCCAGCACTACAACCGGCGCGAGAGTTGAAACGACCCATGTTTTGGTGATTTCTTTTGCACGCACTTCGAATTTCCTCCTTTAACTTTTCGACGCATTCCACGATTCAAACGACTACTTCGATCAATCCGATCCTGTTCCTATTCAGCTTATTCCACCAGTTGCAGGTTCGTCTCCGCCGTAGCCAGCGAACTGCCACCAACCCAAATCCTGTATTTCGTCGCTTCCACAATCGGCTTGGATTCGGCATTCAAGAAATGCAGTTCATCGAATCCCAAGGTGAACTCAACGTGCTTGCGCTCGCCGGGGGCCAGCGCGATGCGCTCAAATCCCTTCAACTCCCTGACCGGCTGTTCCACGCTGGCCTCGGTGTTGCGAACATAGAGTTGGACGACCTCGGTTCCGGGGACGCTGCCCGTGTTTCTGACATCGACACCGACGGTGACGACCGGCCTCGCTGAGGACGCGGCAACTTCCGCCACCGGAACCTTCGAGCGGCTGATGGTTGGCTGAGAGTAGCTGAAACGCGTATAGCTGAGTCCCCAACCGAAGGGAAACAGCGCAGAGTTCTCTTCGTCCATGTAGCGGGAGACGAATTTTTCAGCGGCGTTTTGCGGAAAGTCGCCCAGATCTCCATTCGCCGGCCGGCCGGTGGGCAACTGCGCATAGTAGAGAGGCTCCTGGCCCACCGAGCGCGGAAAACTTGAAGGCAGCTTGCCGGATGGATTGACGTCTCCGAAGAGAACGTCTGCGATGGCATGGCCGGCTTCGATCCCGGGGCTCCATGCTTCGAGAATTGCCGGCACATGGGCAGCGGCCCATTTCAATTCCAGCGGACGTCCGGCCAGCACGACAAGGATGACGGGCTTTCCGGTGGCAACAACATCTTCGAGAAGCTTCTGTTGCACGCCCGTGAAGCCCAGCGTGGCGCGGCTTGACGCTTCGCCCTCCATCCAATTGGCGGGCTCGCCCAGCGCCAGAATAGCCACATCGGCCTTGTTTGCCGCGGCAACGGCATCGGCAATGGTCCTGGCGTCGTCGGGAACGGAAGCGTGGTCGTTGGCCGGCATGGGCCGATCGAAATCAACGTGCTTCAGCACGTTGGCGTCTTCGCCGGCAAGCAGATCGCACCCCTGCGCATAGATCAAACGGTCGCCCAGGCGTTCCTGGAGCGCCGATCGCAACGTGACCGCATAGCGTGGATCGCCGGTCACGGCCCAGGCTCCGAGCATCTCGCGCGGATTATCGGCAAGCGGACCGATTAGCGCCACTTTTTTTGCCTTTGCAGTCAACGGCAAAAGAGCACCGACTCCCACGACTGGATCGTTCTTCAAGAGAACGAAAGTTTCCTCGGCAGCTTTGCGTGCGGCCGTGCGCCGTTCGGGCGTGGCGTCGTAAGGCGCAGATTCCGCGGTAAAGGGGTGATCAAACAGGCCGAGAGCAAACTTGACGCGCAGAATGCGCCGCACCGCCTCGTCGACCACGCTCTCAGGAATACGCCCGGAGCGCACCTGCGGCGCAATCACCTCGCCGTAGAGGTTGCCTTCCATGTCCATGTCGACGCCTGCTTCGAGAGCCTTGCGAGCAACCGTGGCCCCGTCGCCAATGGAGTGATTTTTGAGTTCAGCCACCGCTCCCCAATCGGAGACGACGAAGCCATCGAAGCCCCACTCGTCGCGCAAGATCCGGGTAAGCGTGTAGGGGTCGGCCGTGGCGGGAATTCCATTGATGGAGTTGAAGGAGCTCATCATCGTGGCCGCACCCGCATCGACCGCGGCGCGATAGGGCGCGAGATAAACCTGCCGCAGCGTAATGTCGCTCATGTCTACGGCGTTATAGTCCCGACCAGCGATGGCCGCTCCGTACGCGGCGAAATGCTTCACGCTGACGGCGACGGAATCCGGTTTCGAGAGATCGTCCTGTTGATAGCCCTTGACCCATGCGCGCGCCAGGGCAGAGCCGAGATAGGGGTCTTCGCCGCTGGACTCGACGATTCTGCCCCAGCGCGGATCGCGTGCGATGTCGACCATCGGCGAGAAGACCCAGGCCAGGCCGTCGGCACGAGCCTCGGTGGCGCCAGAACGAGCCACCAGTTCGGCCAGCGACGGATCCCAGCTTGCCGCAAGAGCGAGGGGCACGGGGAACGTAGTGCGGTGGCCATGAATCACATCCTGCCCGAAGAGAATTGGAATGTGCAGGCGCGATTTTTCAATGGCGATGTGCTGGTAGTGATTGGTAGCTTCTGCGCCGACCACATTCAACATGGAGCCAACCTGGCCCTTCGACGCCAATTCGTCGTACTTGAGATTGGACGCATTGGGACCGGTGGCATAGCCGGCTGAGTATTGCGCCATCTGGCCGATCTTCTCGTCGAGCGTCATCTTTTTCAGCAGGTCTTCGACGCGCGCATTCAATTCCTTCGAGGCAAGTTGCGGATTGGGAACGGGCCTGGTCTGGGCGGAAACGAAGAGGACGCCGAGCCCAGACAAGAAGAGCATTCCCGAGGCAGGCCAAAAAGCAGGAAGGATTTTGAATCTCATGGCTCGGCCATGATAAATCGTGAAACTCGCTCATGTCAGACGCGCCGGTCACAGCGGGCACTGGCTGAAGATCTGGGCGCGAATCGACTGCGGGCCGCCGGGTCGGGGACTGGCCTGAAATGCTGAAAATGCTCTACTCTTGGCTTTGACTGCATGCTTCGATTCTTCAGCCATCTTCGCAATGCGGCCGTTCAGGCTTTGGCCAACGACGTATTCAATACCGCCAAAGCCGCGGCCTACTCCGGCATGCTGATGTTTTTTCCGGCGATGCTTGCGATTACGACGCTGCTAGCACAAGTGCCGGAAGGAACAACGCTGGTAGGAACGATTCGCGGGGCGTTTGAGCAGATTCTTCCCGCGGATTCGATGGAACTGCTGCAGTCCTACGTTCTGAGCCGGAGTTTCCACTCGACGCAGGTTGTGCTTTCGGCTTGCAGCCTGGGAATTTTTGCGGGGCTGGGACTGATGCTGTCGCTGATGGAGGGGTTTCGCCGCGCCTATCGGCTGCCTGCCAATCATTGGAGTTTCTGGGGCCGCCGCTTGCGCGCGCTGCTTCTGGTTCCCATTGCGCTGGTGCCGTTGTCGCTTGCCACGCTGATGGTGGTTTTCGGCCGCCAGATTGAAGCATGGATGATTGAGAGCGCGGCGCACGAGTTGCGGTTTGTTGTTTTGCTGGTGTGGCGCCTGGTTCGCTGGTCCATTGCGCTGGCGACCAGCATCACTGTACTTGCCGCGCTTTACCACTACGGGACGAAGCGCAGGGAACACTGGTTGCGGGTTGCGCCGGGAGCGATCACGGGGACGGTTTTATGGTTTCCGTCGACGCTGGCGTTTGGGTGGTACGTGACGCGCATTGCAGATTACTCAATGTTCTACGGGTCGTTTGGCGCGGGTGTTGCCACGTTGATTTGGCTGTACATTACGGCAATCAGTGTATTGCTAGGCGCGGAGTTGAACGGGGCAATGTATCGAGACCGTCACGAATCGGCTCGGTCCTTGTCGCGAACGGAAGGAGAGGCGAGGCAGCGTGATGACTCGCACTGACGGCATTCGAGGAACGGTAGAGGATGGAGCGGTGGCCCAGTCCGGGCCTATCCCCCGTGTACAATAAAACGGGTCTCACACCCACTGTTTTTGCTGAAATTATGACTTTGGAGCTTGCCTCATGGCATTTGAATTAAGCCTTACGGACTCCCCATCGCAGCGCCGTGCAAAGATTGTTGCCACGCTTGGACCAGCTTCGAATACAGAGCCTGTTTTCCGGGACCTGGTACGCGCTGGGGTGGATGTAGTCCGCTTGAATTTTTCACACGGCACGCACGAAGAAAAGCTGGAACTGATTCAGATGATTCGCAAAGTGAGCCGCGAAGAGCGCAAGCCGCTTTGCATACTTGCCGACCTGCAGGGACCGAAGATTCGCACTTCGAAGCTTAAGGATCACCAGTCCGTTTTGCTGAAAGCGGGTCAACGGCTCACGATCACGCCGCGGGATGTTCCGGGATCGGCGACGCTGGTGGGGACCACCTTCAAGACACTGGCTGAAAACGTAGAGCAAGGCTCGCGGATTCTTTTGTCGGACGGGCTGATCGAGTTGCGGGTTCACGATGTGGATGGCGACGACGTTGTGTGCGAGGTGATCAACGGCGGAATGCTTGGAGAGAACAAGGGGATCAATCTTCCCGGCATTCCGGTGCGCGTTCCATCGCTCACCGACAAGGATAGCGCGGACCTTGAATTCGCGCTGAAGAATGGGGCAGACGCGATCGCGGTTTCGTTTGTCCGGACGGCGGAAGACGTGCGGCTGGTGCGCAATCGCGTATCGGCTTACGGCAGTGAGACCTGGATTGTTGCCAAGTTGGAGAAGCCGCAGGCGATCGAGCATCTCGATGCCATTCTCACGGTTGCCGACGGCATCATGGTGGCGCGTGGCGATCTGGGCGTCGAGGTTCCGCCGGAGAAAGTGCCTGCGATCCAGAAGCACATTATTCGCCGCGCGGCGGAGTTCCGGAAGCCTGTAATTACGGCCACGCAGATGCTGGAATCGATGATTGAGAATCCGCGTCCCACGCGCGCCGAAGTCTCCGACGTTGCGAATGCGGTGTATGACGGAACCGATGCGGTGATGTTGTCGGGCGAGTCGGCTGTCGGCAAATACCCGGTGGAAACTGTTTCGATGATGGCGCGCATCGTTGCGGATGCGGAGCGGCATATCAAGGAGCAGAGTTACTCTGAGGCGCGCGAGCGGGGCAGCCATCTTTCCATTGCGGAAACGATCTGCGAAGCCACGGCCCACGCGGCCGACGACCTTGACCTGCGGGGCATTGCGCTGTTCACGGAGTCGGGAGTGACGGCGCGTCAGCTTTCCAAATACCATCCGTCTTCGCCAATCTTCGCGCTGAGCCCGGTGGAAGTCACGATCAATCGGCTGAATCTGCTTTGGGGCACGACTCCCATTCGCTGTCCCAAGGTGAATACAACCGAAGCCCTGGTCGATGTGGCGGAAAGCCTGCTCGAACAGGGGGGGTATGTGCGGCCGCGCGAAGTGATCGCCATCGTGGCCGGCACGCGCACCAAATCGGGATCGACCAATTTCCTTCGTCTGCACGTGATGGGCGAGCACAATCTTGAAGGGGTGCGCTTCTTTGCTCCGAAGGAAGAAGAACACGTTCCGGCTCCCGCGCCTGAAGCTGCGGCGAGGACCAAGCGGCCGGCTCCAAAGCCCGCGAAAAAGAAATAGCACGAGACGGCACAAAAAAGCCTTCCCGGCTGGGAAGGCTTTTTTGTTGATTGAGTTGAGTGAGCCCCTTTTACTTCGCCGCCAACTGCCGCAGGACGAATTGCAGAATGCCGCCGTGCTCGTAGTATTCGATCTCCTGAGGCGTGTCGATGCGGACTTTGGTTTCAAACTGCTTGACGGTGCCATCGGCAGCAGTGGCTTTCACCTGCAAGGTGCGGCCTGCCGCGAACTTGCTCTTCAGCAGACCGGTAAGGCCGGCGAAGTCATACATCTCTTCACCGGTGAGGCCGTGCGATTCTGCGCTCTGACCTTCGGCGAACTGGAGCGGCAGAATGCCCATGCCGACGAGATTAGAGCGATGAATGCGCTCGAAACTCTCGGCAATGACGGCCTTCACACCCAACAGGTTCGGCCCTTTGGCGGCCCAGTCGCGCGACGACCCTGAACCGTATTCTTTGCCGGCGAGAATCACCAGGGGCACGCCGCGCTCAGCGTATTTCACGCTGGCATCGAAGATCGACATGCCTTCGCCCTCGGGCAAAAGACGAGTGACTCCTCCCTCAGTACCGGGAGCAAGTTTGTTGCGCAGACGGACATTGGCAAACGTACCGCGCACCATAACCTCGTGGTTGCCGCGGCGCGAGCCATAGGAGTTGAAGTCGGCAGGTTTGACTCCGTGTTCCGCAAGGTACTTGCCGGCCGGCCCGTTTGTCTTGATGTTGCCTGCGGGGGAGATGTGGTCGGTGGTCACTGAGTCGCCGAGCACGGCAAGCACGCGGGCGCCGAGAATATCGGTGACGGGCGCAGGTGTTTTCGTGATGCCGTCGAAGTAGGGGGCTTTGCGGATGTAGGTTGAATCCGGCTCCCATTGATAGACGTCGCCGGTGGGAAAGCTCAGGCCCTGCCAGTTCGTGTCTCCCAGGTTGACGGTCGAGTATTCCTTGCGAAAACTCTCGCTGGATAGGCCTTTTTCAATCGCCGCGGCGACTTCTGCTTGTGTCGGCCAAATGTCTTTCAGATAGACTGGCTGGCCGGCTCGATCTTGACCGAGAGGTTCTGTATCGAAGTTATGGCCGATTCTTCCGGCGAGCGCATACGCGACGACGAGGGGCGGGCTCATGAGGTAGTTGGCACGCACATCGACGTTGACGCGGCCTTCGAAGTTGCGATTGCCGCTGAGAACGCTGACGGCGACGAGGCCGTGCTCCTCGATACTTTTCGAAACATCTGAGGGAAGCGGGCCGGAGTTACCGATACAGGTGGTGCAGCCGTAGCCAACCACGTTGAAGCGCAGTTTCTCGAGGTAAGGCAGCAAACCTGCCTTNNGAGGTATTTGTGCAACTTGTAATGGCAGCAATCACAACGGAGCCATGATCGAGATACGTGTCCGGATCGACACCGAAACGTTCTTTCACCGTCGTCGTAATCTGCCCGGAGTGAAACTTCTGTTCGTTCGGAGTGGAAGACGAAGTGGAAGGGCCCTCGTTCTCCTCGGCAACTGCCGCATCGGTGATGCTTACGCGCTGCCAGGCCGCGGCGGTGCGCGTGCCAAGCGGTTTGGCCGTGGGGGCAAGAAGGTTGGGAAGTTGTTGCAGGAAGCCGGCGGCGGCATCTTTCAGCAGCACGCGATCCTGTGGGCGTTTCGGACCGGCGACGCTCGGCTCAACAGTCGCCAGATCCAGTTCCAGCGTCTGCGTGTAAACGGCTTCCGGCGAACTGGGGGTATGGAACAGGCCTTGCTCCTTGTAATAAGCTTCGACCAAGGCGATTTGGTCTTCGCTGCGGCCGGTCAGCCGCAGGTAGCGCAGGGTTTCCGCGTCCACCGGAAAGATACCGCAGGTTGCGCCATACTCGGGCGCCATATTGCTGATGGTGGCGCGATCGGCGAGGGGAAGCTCCGCGATGCCTGAGCCGAAGAACTCGACGAACTTGCCAACCACGCCAAGCTTGCGCAGGGCCTGGGTGACGGT
>PLTV01000091.1 GCA_003164635.1 Acidobacteriaceae bacterium | reverse complement strand
GACGCGCTCAAAGTGCTGCAGTCCCCTGACCGGTTGGCCATGCCACAGTTTCGCCACGGCATCGTCTACAACACCTGGCACGATGCAGACCATGTGCGCGGCATTGTACGGCGGACGTCGCTCAAAGATTATCTGACGACAGAGCCAAAGTGGGAGACGGTGCTCGATTACGATGCCTTGTCGAAGGAAGACAAGCAGAGCTGGGTCGGGCATGGACTCGATTGCCTGGAGCCCGAGGAGGAACTCTGCCTGGTAGCGCTGTCGGCGGGCGGCGAAGATGCCTCCACGCTGCGTGAGTTCAATTTGAAAACCGGCAAGTTTGTCGAGGGCGGGTTCACATTGCCGCGCGGCAAGCAGAACGTGACGTGGGAAGACAAGGACACGCTGCTGGTCTCGCGCGATTGGGGAACGGGCACCATGAGCAAGGCCGGCTACCCTATCAACGTTCATGAATGGAAGCGCGGCGAGCCGATTGAAAAATCGAAGGAAGTTTATCGCGGGAATCCAGACGACAACGGATATGGCAACGCAGCCGGGGTTCTGACGGATGGACAGGGACACCGGTTTCCCCTGGTATGGAGAAGCGTGTCGTCGTTTGAAAGTGAGATCTATCTCCTGACGCCGGGCGGAACAAGCAAGCTGGGCTTGCCTTTGAAGGCGAGTCTCGATGGATTCGTCGATGACCAGTTGATCGTGACGCTGAAGGAGGATTGGACACCGGAAGGCGGGAGCAAGGCATTTGCGGCTGGGTCGGTGCTTTCGCTGGATGCAGAGGAGGTCAAGAAGGACTCTGCTCATTTGAAGCCGACAGTTGTGTTTGCGCCATCCGCGCAGGAGTTTGTGCAGGAAGGTGCCGGGGTGACGAAAAATCACCTGCTTCTGACCACGCTCGATCATGTGCAGGGGCGCGCCTATGTGTACACGCATAAGAGCGACGGCACGTGGACGAACCGCAAGCTGCCCGTACCTGACAACACATCCGTCGATATGGTGACCTCAAGCTTGAAAGATGACCGCTTCTTTCTTTCGCTCACAGGCTTTTTGACGCCAACTTCGCTGTACCTCGGCGACGCGGAGACAGGAACTCTGGAGCTGGGCAAATCGGAGAAGCCCTTGTTTGATGCCAGCCACGATGTGGTCGACCAACTCGAAGCGACTTCGAAGGACGGAACGAAGGTGCCCTACTTTGTCGTGCACCGCAAAGACATGGCCTACGACGGCTCAAATGCGACGCTGCTCGATTCCTATGGCGGCTTCGAGGTGTCGTTGACCCCGTACTATTCCGGCGTTACGGGCAAACTCTGGCTGGAACACGGGGGCGTGTATGTGCTGGCGAATATTCGTGGCGGCGGCGAGTTTGGTCCGGCGTGGCACGAAGCGGGATTGAAGACGCATCGGCAGCGCATCTACGACGATTTTTACGCCGTGGCCCAGGACCTTGTCGCGCGCAAGATCACATCGACGCCCAAGCTCGGCATCATGGGCGGATCGAATGGCGGCCTGCTGATGGGCGTGGAGTTCACGCAGCACCCCGAGATGTGGAAAGCAGTCGTGATCCAGGTTCCCCTGCTCGACATGCTCGGATTCGAGCACATGTCGGCCGGCGCATCCTGGACTGGCGAGTACGGGTCGGTTTCCGTGCCGGAAGAGCGGAAGTTTCTGGCGTCGATCTCTCCCTATAACCAACTCAAGCCTGACGCGCATTATCCTGAGCCGCTAATCTTCACGACAACCGCGGACGACCGCGTGGGCCCGGTGCATGCGCGTAAATTCGCGGCGCGCATGGAGGAGTTTCACGAGCCCTTTTTGTACGACGAAATTGTGGAAGGCGGCCATGGCGTAGGCGCTGATAGCAAGCAGGAAGCCAAGTCGTGGGCCGATCAATACACCTATCTGATGATGAAGCTGATGGATTGAGAAAGGCAGTGATTCGCGGTCAGTGATTCGTGGTTAGGAGCGGTTGCGCTGGCAGGGTCGGCATCTGGTCGTGCGCGTGTACCTCGTGGAGGCCGATGGCTGCCATCGCCGCGACGCCGCCGATGCCGGCGATCATAATCGCCCAGAACGCGCCGCTTGAAACTCCCGTGTTCAGCCGGACGACATCCGCATAGCGGATCGACGTAACGGTGGGATCGTTGTGCAGTTGCAAGCCGAAGGAGTCGTCATCGAAGCTGACGATCCGGCCAGCGAATGCCGTGCCATTGAGTAATTGCACGCCAACCCAGTTGCCGACACCGCGCCTGGCGATGCGCGCATGAACCTGAATCGGAGTGATGGGCGCGGCCTGCGCAACCGGTGCTGACGCCATGAGCAGCGCGCCGATAAGAAACAGCGAAATCAATCGAGAGTACACGCTGGCAAGAATTCTCATGGTCGTTCAACTCGCCTTTCGAACAATTAGATCGAGTCGATGCACGTGCGGTTAGGCTCGGAACCAATAAAAACGGGATGAGCCGAAGCTCATCCCATTTTTTGCGCAACGATTGCGATGCGTTATGCGTAGATGCCGCGCTGCTTGATCGTGAAAGCCACGCGATCGATAGCGAGCATGTAAGCTGCGATGCGGTTGTTCACGTTGTGGGCNNCTTCCTTCCAGAAGTAGCCCTGCCGATCCTGCACCCATTCGAAGTAGCTGGCGGTGACGCCGCCGGCATTGGCAAGAATGTCGGGGACCACAAAGATGCGCTTGTCGGCGAGGATTTCGTCGGCAACCGCTGTGGTGGGGCCATTCGCGCCTTCCACCACGATGCGCGCCTTGATCTGGTCGGCATTGCGGCTGGTGATCACATTCTCAGTTGCGGCGGGGATCAGAATCTCGCAGTCGGAGACGATCAGCTCTTCGCTGGGCATGGCTTCGGCGCCGCGGAAACCGAGTGTGGTGCCGTTGCGGTTTTTATATTCAACCAACTGATGAATATCGATGCCGTTGGGATTGTGCAGGCCGCCATCCATCTCGGCGATGCCGATGACCTTGTAGCCGTGTTCCTGCATCAAGCGGGCGGCATTCGATCCGACATTGCCGAAGCCCTGAATGATGACGCGGCAGCCGTCAACGGGAATGTTGAGGTAGCGCAGGCTCTCGTCGCAAGCCAGCATAACGCCGCGGCCGGTGGCCTCGATGCGGCCGCGCGAACCGCCGATGTTGAGCGGCTTGCCCGTAACCACACTGGTCACGGTGTGGCCCATGTGCATGGAGTAGGTGTCCATAATCCAGGCCATGGTTTGCTCATTGGTGTTCACATCGGGCGCGGGAACATCCTTCTCCGGCCC
>PLTV01000261.1:7113-9113 GCA_003164635.1 Acidobacteriaceae bacterium | reverse complement strand
GACCCGAAGTACGTGATGCAGTGGTGGGGGCCGAAGGGCTTTACTGCGCCCGTTTGCCAGATGGATTTTCGCGTTGGGGGAAAATCTCTCTTCTGCATGAAGACGCCGGATGGGCAGGAGTTCTGGAATGCGGTTGAATACTTCGAGATTGTTCCGTACGAGAAGATCGTTTCGCTCATGTACTTTGCCGATCCGAAGGGAAACAAGGTTGACCCTGCGGAATTAGGAATCGAACATGAGGCTGTCGAGGGTGCGTACGACGTGACCCTCTTTGAGGAATTCGGCAACGGCCAGACGAAACTCACCTTCATTGGAAATGAACCCCTGGAGAGCGCGAAAGACAGCGGTCAAATGGAAGGCTGGATCCAGATACTCGACAAGGTTGCCGCGGTTGTTGCGGAGCTGGCGCTGGCGAAGTAAGAAGTTGACGTGTTGCCGATGGTGCTGGGCGAGATGCAGGCAGGGGTGGCGGGTTGGATTCAAAAGACAAAAGCACGTGGTTCGAGTCGCCACGCCCAAACTCCGCCTCAAGGAGCAACGATCGCTGATTGGGGACCCAGGAACTGAGACGCGTGTGGGGCGCCCTTCGCTTCCTAGACGACAAAAGGTCCGCCCTGTTTGGAGCGGACCTTTTGCTTTGGGGAGGGCTGCTTCGGATCGGGCCAGCATGCGCCCGAAACCTCGATCTCTCTCAGCGATTCACACCCGACGCCTGCGCGAACCCGTTTGCCTGCTCGGCGGGAATCGTACTTGTGGGGGGCGGAGGGGAAAAAGCTGCATCTCTTGCATTGATTGCCGTGGAATAGTCCGGACCGAGTCCCAGCATTTTCAGGGCCCGGGAATCGGGCATCAGCCTGGTCTGCCAGCCTTGATCGGACTGATACTTCTGCATGGCCGCTTCGGTGGCGGCGTCCCATTTTCCGTTGGGCTCGGCGGTCAAGTAGTGCGCCCGGACCAGGGCTCCCTGGATCTCAGTCACACGCGCAGAGTCGATGGCCTGTTGCCCGTGCAGCTTATGGGACTTGGGGATTGCCTTGTGCGCGGAGCGGGTGCGGCCGCTGGCCACAGTTCGATGCGTGCGCGTAGCGAATGCCGGCAAAGACAGAAATCCCACCGAGATTGCGAAAACCAGACAGGTTCGAATTTTGGACATGCTGGCTCTCCTTAAATGCAAACGATCTTTGCGGGAATCAAATTTAATACTACCCCTTTGTCTCGCATTACGGTGATAAATCGTACGTTAGGCCGCCAAATTGTCGGAAAGCGAGAAGTGCCGGTCGCGGAGACGACCACAAACCGGCACTTGAATTCGCCTACTCCAAGGTGCTTCCCAGGTATTGGATGCCGCTTTCGGGATGGCGCGGATCCATGACTTCAAAGACCACGTCATCTCCCGATTTCAGCTTGCTCACCACGGCGTCGTACTGGTCTTTGGTGCCCACCGCCTGCTTGTTGATCCTGGCGATCAGGAGGCCCGGCTCCAATCCCTGCAAGTCGGCGTACGAGCCAGTTCGCACCGACTGAACCACCATTCCGGGAAGGTGCGTTTTGGCCTGCGTTGCCTCCGACTCGGGGCGAACCACCAATCCCAATTTGCTTTCGCCGGCGTCGGCGCCATTGTCCTGGCCGCCTTCCGCCTGCTGGCTGGCTTGCTCGGCGAAGATGCTATCCAGATCGCCGATTGTTACGGTGGTATCGAGGGGCTTGCCGTCGTGCAGGTAGCCGAGGCGAATGGTCGATCCCGGCCGGCGGCTGGTGATCTCGTTGACCAGGTCATCGCCGTCCTTGATGGTGCGGCCATCGACCGTGGTAATAATGTCGCCGGCCTTGAGGCCTGCCTTATCCGACGGGCCGCCATGCACGATCTGCTGCACGAGAACGCCGTTCTTGAACCCGTAAACGCGATTCACCGCGCCCGAAAGGCCCTGGTTGAAGCGAATGCCGATCGATCCGCGCGTGACCTTGTGGCTGGCGCCGATCAGGTCGTTGTATACCTCGAC
>PLTV01000261.1:0-7107 GCA_003164635.1 Acidobacteriaceae bacterium | reverse complement strand
GCATCGGTCTGGATGAAGTGCTGGAACTGTCCGCTGGCACCTGGCTCGATGGTGCGGTGCTTTGCGGAGACGATGCCGGCAGTCACAGTCTGCGCCAGTGCGAAGGGGCTGCCAATCGCTTCTACCCAGTCGCCAACCTGGGTCTGGTCCGAGTTGCCCAGTTTCACCGTCGGCAGGGGCGAACTGGTGTCGATCTTGATGACGGCGAGGTCCGTTGCCTTGTCNNTGGTTATTGGTGATGATGTAGCCCTTTGAATCGACGATGAAGCCCGATCCCAAAGATTCGCGCACCTGGTTGTCGTCGCCGCCCTCCTGATCAGGAACCTGGCCGCCGAAGAACTTGTTGAAGAAGTCCTGGAAGTTTCCCTGACCCTGCCCTTGCTGCTGGTCGTCGTCGCCGCCGTCATCGCCGTTGCCGCCGCTGGGGGGCTGCGCATGCGGATTGGGAATGGCGTGGCTGCGCGGACGTGGCCGAATCGCCGACTGCTTGGGGAGCGTCTGCGTATTGATATTCACTACGGCCGGACCCACTTCTTTCGCGATCCGCACAAATTCATTGGGAGCGATGGTGGAGTTGACTACCTTCAGCGGGGTAGCATCCGTGCTCGAGTTCTGCTTCTCTTGTCCACGGACTCCGTGCGCGGCAAAGGAGCCGGCGACAATTGCGACTGAAAGCGTGGCAAGTACGACGAACGTCGAAGCGAGACGGCGGGTGCGCAGCCGTTCTAAGAGCAAGATCATAAGCTCGTGTGACCTCGTTGAATAACCAGCCTTGCGGCTGCTTTTTTAGACTGCATGAACCACCAGTATAGCCATTTGCGGGGAAATCTGTTTGGAATGCCGGACTCTTCGTTCGATGCAAGCGGCGCAGTGCGCGACAGTATCCGCATGCGCAGGCAGCTCCCATCGAGTGTCGCCAGGGCATTGCCCTTTCAACTATATAGACGGCAGTGCCGGCAAAGAGTCGCAACGGCTCCGTGGTACCATCCGGCATGGAATTTCCCCAAACAAAGATTCGCATCGCGTTGGTTGTGGCGTTGTCTGCCGGCCTTGGAACGCAGGTGACATGTGCGCAGAACCCTGCGCCCCCTGCGGGATCGATCATGGATCGGCTGAACGCCATGATTTCGGGNNCTGACCGACAACATTGGTCCGCGCTTGAGCGGTTCGCCGCAGGCTGGGCAAGCGGTGGAATATGTTGCTGCGGAGATGCGGGCGCTGGGCGCCGAAGTCACACTTGAGAAAGCCAAGGTGCCGCATTGGGTGCGAGGCCAGGAGACCGGCGACGTGGTGGCGTGGACGGGCCAGACACCTGGAACCACGCAGAAGGTCGTCCTTACTGCGCTGGGTGGAAGTGTCGCCACGCCGGCGGAGGGCCTGACCGCGGACGTTGTTGTCGTAGACGATTGGGCACAGCTCAGCGCGCTTCCCGCGGGTGCGGTAAAGGGAAAGATCCTGCTCTTCAATCACAAGTTCGATAAAGAGCTTGCCGCAACGGGCAATGGAGGGATGGCCTACGGCGGCGGTGTTGTGTACCGTGGCGCTGGACCGATCGCTGGTGCTGCCGTCGGTGCAGTTGCGGTGCTGGTGCGCTCGGTTGGTGGCGCCGACTACCGCCTGCCGCACACGGGACTCACCGAGTATTCCGACAAGGTGACGAAGATTCCCGCCGCCGCGGTAACTGCGGAAGACGCCGATCTGCTGAAGAACCTGACTGCGCAAGGGCCCGTGAAACTGCACCTGACCCTTACGCCGCAGACGCTGCCGGATGCGGATAGTTTCAACGTGATCGCGGACTGGAAGGGAACCGAACATCCCGAGCAGGTTGTGGTTGTCTCCGGTCACTTGGACTCCTGGGACCTGGGCACGGGCGCCATCGATGATGGGGCTGGGGTGGTGGTATCGATGCAGGCCATACATCTACTAAAAGAGCTCGGCATTCATCCGCGGCGGACGGTGCGTTTCATCGCCTGGATGAGCGAAGAGGAAGGCTCGCAAGGGGCAGCCCAATACATGGTTGACCACAAGGCCGATTTCGCCAATCACATGGGGGCCATTGAGTCGGACCTGGGCGCCGACCATCCGACGGGAATCTACTACGCGGGCAAGCCGGCGCTGGGTCAATGGCTGCGCCCGGTGGCGCAGGTGCTGGACGCTATCGGAGCGGCGACGCTGGACGCGTCGCCCGAAACGGGTGAAGACATCGGGGGGCTGACGGAGAACGGCGTGCCTAGCTTCGCGCCGGTACAGGACAGCCGCTTCTACTTCAATTACCACCACACGGCAGCCGACACCTTCGACAAGGTCGACCCGCGTCATCTAGGTGAAAATGCGGCGGTTGTCACGGTTCTTGCTTACGCTCTGGCCGACTCGGCAGAGCCCGCGGCGCGCTAAAACAGGGTCTATGCAGCTTTGGTCTGGGCCCCCGGAACATCCGCTCGCGGCGATCGAGTTCGCCCCAAGGTAATAGCGCCGGATTACGCCCGGTCCGGCAAGGCTGGGAACCCTTGTGCTACGATTGCGGCCTAGTCGGAGCTTCCCATAATTATGTCCAGATTCCATCGGTTGCCGCTTTGCGCGAGGTCCGTTCCGCGCTTCCATACAGGGTTTCGGAACGGTCGAAGAACCCTCGCCCTCACTGCCGCATTGCTTTTTGCCGGAGCCGCTTTTGCCTCCGCGCAGGACACTCGATCGACGCGGGAGTTTCGCGAACTCGCCGATCATGTTCCTTCGTGGGCCAGGCCGGAGAACTCCATCGGCGCCGTGCCTCCGGATCAAAAACTCACTGGGTTGACGATTGTCCTGGCGCGTTCGGCCGCCAAACAAGCGGCCTTTGACAAGTTCCTTGCCGAGCAGCAGGATCCGGCGTCGCCCAACTATCAAAAATGGTTGACACCCCGCGAAGTCGGAGAGCGTTACGGCGTCGCCGACAGCGAACTGCAGGCGCTCACGGACTGGTTGAAGTCCCAGAATCTGCACGTGGACTGGGTGGCTCCCGGCAAGAACTTCGTCGGCATCAGCGGCACGGCCGGCGATGTTGGACTGGCCTTCCAGACCGACATCAACTACTACGACGCAGGCGCTTCACCAAAGATCTCCGTGGCTTCGGCGCCTCTTGTGCCGACTGAACTCGCGCCGATGGTGCAAGCGATTCGCGGCTTGTATTCCATCGAAGACCGGCCATTGTCCCACGTGCAGCCGGTACACTCGGCGCGGCCGGCCATGTCGGTCGACGGCTTCAATTTCGTTACGCCTGCCGACTTCAACACCATCTACGATGTGCCCAGCAGCGTCACCGGCAAGGGCTACACCATCGGCATCGTGGGCCGCTCGCGTACCGACTTCGCCGACTTCTCAGCATTTCGCAAGCTCACCAAGACGACGTTCCCGAACCCGACTGAAGTGGTTCCGACGAAGTTCGGAGGTGTGGATCCCGGACCTGCCTACACGGCTCCGCCGACAGACGGCGCGGACATTGGCGACCAGGTCGAAGCGACACTCGACGTGTTTCGCGCGGGCAGCGTTGCGAACGGCGCCAAGCTTCTGCTGGTGGTTACGACGTCGGCCGGCGGCGACATCGGGGCCGATGCGGAATACCTTGTGCAAACCGAACCTCTTCCTGCGCAGGTAATGAATCTGAGCTTCGGTCTTTGCGAGTCGGAGGCTGGATCCGCAGGCGTCAAATACTGGGATTCCATCTTCGCGCAGGCACAGGCTGAAGGCATCTCGGTCTTCGTGGCTTCGGGCGATTCCGGGGCGTCGGGTTGCGATGCCTATTTCTCCACGCCACCTTCCAGCCCCGCGCCAAACAGCCCGAATTACATCTGCTCGTCGAGCCACGCAACGTGCGTGGGCGGGACGGAGTTCAACGACATTGACCAGAGCAAATACTGGAGCTCCTCAAACAAGTCGAACCTTGGCTCGGCACTGAGCTACATTCCCGAAGGCGGTTGGAACGAACCGCTCAACGGCGGCGAAACGCAGGCCGCAGCCTCAGGCGGCGGCGTGAGCAAGTTCATCAAGACGCCGAGCTGGCAGACCGGTAAGGGGGTGCCCTCTGCGCGCAGCGGCCGCTACATGCCGGATCTTGCCTTTACGGCTGCGGGCCACGATGGCTACTTTGGGTGCCTGGCTGCAGGCGGGTCAAGCTGTGTACCGAATTCCAGTGGCGAATACTACTTCTCCTACTTTTACGGAACGTCTGCCGCCGCGCCCGGCATGGCGGGCATTACGGTTCTGCTGGACCAGAAACTCGGCAACAAGCAGGGCAACCTGAACGCCGAGCTGTACACCATGGCATCGAAGTCAGCTTCGGCCTTTCACGATGTGACGGTCAGTTCGAGCGGCGTGAAGAGCTGCTCGGTGAAGACACCGAGCATGTGCAACAACAGCATTCCGAGCCCGACGAAGTTGACGGGCGGACAGCCAGGCTTCCTGGTGGGCACGGGATTTGACGAGGTCACCGGGCTGGGTTCGCTCAACGTGAGCAAATTCCTCAGCGATTACAAATAGCGGCATAACGCGCTGAGACCCGATCGTAATTAAAATGTGGCCTCCAGTTTTCGCTGCTTCTTTACAGCAGCGGAGAAGGGAGGCCACAGTTCTTTGCGCAGCTCGGAAAGCAGCTTCACTTCTGCCAGTAAAAAAAAAATAAAAAAAGGGTATTTCTGTAAAGAAGTTTCCTGGAATCAGATAGATAGAGAGGGTCGACCGCTCTAAAAATTAGATTCCAAAGGACTTATTTGCAGAATCTAGACAGCAAAGGAGTTACGGGCCTGTCTGGAAGGTTCAAATTGTTCGTTGATCGGGCTGCGAGTGCAATTTTCCTGCAATTGCGCGGAAATGCCTCTCGTGGAAACGAATCTAGATGGATTATGCGCCGGGGATGCGAAATTGCCTGCAAAGCGGGCGCAGAAAAGTGGAGCAGTTTTGGAAGTTGGCCGGGCAGCCGGGAGAGGGGCGCCGCGGCAGGTGATTGAGGCGTTCCCCGGTCTCCAAAAGCGAGGGAAGGGGGCACTCACACNNGCGGACGAAGGGCTTTGCTTGGGAGAGCCATACATTCGTTGAATTATTGGTCAAGATGAGGAGTTTTTGGCAACTTCACGATCAACCGATCCAGCCGCAGGGAAACCCAGGACACAAGAATCCTGCCATGAAGAGTGCAAGAGAAAAAGCAGCATCGCCGGAGGCGTGCTGGAGTGTGTACTGAAGTGTTACTGACGAGTGGGCGGTGACACACTCGGAATTCTGAATCCTGCCGACCCTATGCTTGATCTGAGCCTCGGCGGGTTCCCGTAATCTGAGATATCCGACGCAGCTCAACTTCGCCATTAGGACACTCTCGAAAGCGTCCTAACGACACAGAAATTTGCATCAGGTTGAACTAGAATTCCCCGTATGTTCAGGTGCATGATTCTCACTCTCCTTCTCATGCAGTCTTTCCTTGGCTGTCTCCCTGCATTGGCGAGTACCCAAACCCCGCTCAACTTGGCTGCGGAGATAAGGCTGCCTGCACCATCATCTCCGGGCAAATTCGGAGAATGGGCAGCAAGAAGGCTTTTTTCAATGAAAGTCGCCCCGGATCAGAGTCTCTTGGTTTTTGAACCAGACGCGAGTGGTCAGTGGTTCCTCGTGCGGGTGAGAAACTGGTGGTCCAAAGAGCCGGTTAGCGAGGTCATGAGAATCCCGGTCTGGAGTGGTGCGGAAATCAAGTATGGTTCGGTTGATACTGACCTTCAGACTACCCAAGATGGACATTACGCGATTGCATTTGCGCCAGCAATTTGGGGAGCGCCGCTCTTCGCACATAAGGGTTACATTCCGCGCAAGCCGGATACCCTCATTACGGTTATCGACTTACAGCGATGGCAGATCGTCGGAAATATTCACACAGCGAACATAGACGATGCGAACTTTGAAGGTGCACGGGTATTGAGCAACGGTTGGATAGGATTGCAGGGATGGGACAACGAGCCATCCACTCGCAAATACGAGCACCTCTATGATCGACGCAACCGATTAATCTCCGTCCCCGATCTGAAGCCGGGCCCCGGATGCTTATCGACGAGAGATGTTCCACTTCTGCCGGTGCAGACTCCTGCGGCGGAGTGGAGGAGCGCTCTGGCGACTGTCCATAAGCAGAACGACGAGGCCTGCGCAGAAGTCTTGAAAGTCTCAGGCATAACTTCAGTCGAGACTCTCGAATCTATCATCTACAAAGGGCACGGTCTCGAACCGAACACATTGTTGCTGCATAGCCTAGACTTCACTGAGCATAACAGGCTGAACAGCCCTCGCCTTCCGATGGATGTGGTCGAAGTCGAGCAGAATGTTTATTACGACCACTGGAATCGGGACCGTTTCAACACCTACCTCCTGTCACTCCCCGTCGAATCAGTCGCGCATCTTTGGTACGGAATGTATGGTCTGTACAACGGTGCGCATTACTACGAATTGGAGGTTCTCGACGTAGACGGCCGAAAGCTAAAGGAAGAAGCGCCTGAACATTCTCTATGTTCCAAAAATGCCGAACGAGGATTCGACCGGAATTGCGCCTGCCGGATCGACGATGTGTCAGAGGAGCAGCACACGTTATTGACCGATTGCAGAATCTTTAGTCACGATCTTGGAGGCGCGGTAAATTCGCATGAACACTGGCTATCCGTCTTCCGTAGCGACGACCTCTCCGAAGTTGGAATAGTAAGCATCTCCAAGGACAAAGAGACTGGCGAGGCGATTGCCGTTGCCGAAGGTCATGCCTATGTCCTAGCAGTTGAACTCGGAGAGACACTGCGAGTATTTGCAGTTCCCAGCCGCCCCTGAAAGCAGATTCGAACCAAATTTACCACTGGCTGAGGATTCCGGGCGAGTCGTCGCCAATCCGGAAGTGTCATTAGCAAGTGAAAATGTCCGCTTTTCGTAGCAAATGAAATGTCCGGATTCATAAGTTAGTCGTCGTAGAGGCGGTGGAAAAGTGCGAATCCCGCGTCTTATGCGGGATTTGCAAGTTGAGAGGTAAAGTCTGTTTTTGGACTTTTCCTCTCAATGTCTTTTCCACGGCCTTGATCTGGTTTTTGCTTAATGGCGTGAGGAGTTTTCCTTCCGCGC
>PLTV01000363.1:8135-9546 GCA_003164635.1 Acidobacteriaceae bacterium | reverse complement strand
GGCTGATGTTGGGCACGTACTCTTCGCCGTTTCGAATCAGCGGACTCGTCTTCTTACTCGGTTGCCTCATGGAGGCGAGCACAATCGAGCTCATCTTCAGCGGAGATTTCTTCATCTCCGGCAAATTGATCTCAGCCACAAACGACCCCATGCGTCCCGTCTGATTCTCGCGCACCACAAACTTCATCTGGTACTTGCCCGGCGGAAGATCGAAGCTTGTTGTGTATTGGATGTTTTTCTGCCTCGCCTGAAGGCTCGGGTCAAGATTCAGCTTCACCGTTTCTCGTGCATGGCCGATCGGCCGCTTCACTTCGTCGATAACCGAGCCGATGATATCCAGCGTCGCCTTGTCCTTGTCGCCGCCTTTCACAAACGGAATCTGCGACCCCGGCACAATCAGCGAAACAGGCACATAGAACCGATTCTCGTCTAACCGGAAATACATCGCGTCCATGTACACGGCCATGTCTGTCGCCGGCAAATCGCTGGCCAACTGCTCCTCGAGATCGCGCTCACGATCCTCATGCCCGGAATGCTTGAAGTCTGCCGGCGCGTAATATCCCGGCCGATACTCAAGCTTTACGCCGGGCCGATTCACCTTGATCGTCAGCTTGCGGTACTTGCCGTCGCGCACCAGGTTCGTACTTCTGAATCCGATTGCATAATAGGCCGAAGTATCGCGTTCCACCTGCGCAAATGCCGGCGCAAAATCGTTCGAGTCGAAGAACGCTTTGCCGCCCGTGTCCGAACTCAGCGTCGCCATTACTTCCTGCGTCGCAAAGTTCGAGTTCATGTTATTCAGCAACGCTCCGCCGCTGAAGCCGCCCGTGCCCCGTAAACTCCCCGTCGAAGCGTCGCCAAGCGGGCCAATCGATTGCAAACCACGCGTGTCCACGCTGTAGATTGCCAAATTCGCGCGTACTGCCGCGTTGATCGCCGACCGCAACGATGCCTGGTTCTCGATTCCATCGCGCTGGATCCCGCCGGAAAAATACAACAGCGACTTCTTTTCGGTAATCTTCTCCAGCGAATTCGCCACCGCCCGCAACGCAAACAACTCGCGATCGGTATTCAGATCGTTGTATTCGCTTTCATCGGGCGTATAGCCGGTTGTGTCCTCAACCTGGTTCGAATTTGCCGTAGCGCCCGCCGCGAATCCCTGCCCTTCCGTGCCGTTATAAACCGCCACCTCGTTGATCAACGCCTTCTTGTCTGCTGTAAAATCCTGGTCTACCTTCAGCGTGTCACCCAACGAAACCAGCGCCACAAGATCCGCCGGCTGCATCTTGTTCTTGAGGAACTCCTGCGCCGCCAGTACGCTCCGATCCAGATCTTCAGGCTGCATCGAAGTGAGATCGAAGAACATCACGATCAGCCGGTGATTGCGCAGTTCCTCAGGCTTTGCGACCAC
>PLTV01000363.1:0-8079 GCA_003164635.1 Acidobacteriaceae bacterium | reverse complement strand
TCGCCGGTTTTTGAATCGCGCGCCACCACGTTGGTGAGCACCAGCTCACCATTCATCTTCAATACAAATCCGCCCTGCTGCGTTGTCGATACCGGCGTGCTTCCCGCCTGGTCGGAATTCTGCGCAGACCCCGGCTGTGCGCCCGGCCACACAAGCGCCAGCGCCACAACCCCCGCTCCGATCCTTTGACCCCAACCCGTCATTCCCTTCCCTTCATCTTGCCGTCTCACAAACGCGACGACACCCTGCGATCTGGCCAACCGCGCATACCGCTAGAACCTGAATCGCGCCAGAAACTGAAATGTCCGCATCTGTCCCGCCGATGTCACTTGCCCAAATCGCGGCTGATCTTCAACCGTGCCCACACCCGCATATTGAACGGTGTTGAATGCATTGTTCAGCGTCGCCCGGATTTCCATACTGCGCGTATCGCCGAGTCCAAGCGTCTTTGACAGCGACACGTTATTCGTAATCGTGCCAGGCCCCGCAATCGAGTTCCGCGCCGCGCTGCCGAATGCATTGCAGTAGCCCGGTGTACCCGTCGGCAGCGAGAATGCCGCTGGATTGAACCACTCATTCAACGATCCGCCGCCCGCCTTCACTGAAGTCCCGGTACGATCTGGCCGCAGCGCGCCTGCGGTTCCGCAGGCAATGCTCGATACCGCCGCGGAATAACTCGGCGTCAACGGTTCGCCCGTCGCAAACGTATAGCTGCCTGAAACTGAAAGCCCCTCCAGGATGTGCGAGCCCGTCCCCGTCGTAACCCAGAACTTGTCTTTGCCAAACGGCAATTCGTAAACATACGTCCCGCTCACCTGGTGGCGAATGTCGAAACTTGAATTCCCTTCTTCTGCGTCAAGGTTCTGCCAGTTTTGCGCCACCACCTGCGAAACTCCGTTCACCGCGCCGGCATCGTCGATCGAATGCGAGTATTGATAATTGGCGCCGACCGCAAATCCGCTCGAAAGCCGCTTGTTCACCCGCACCGTGCCCGCACTGAACTTCGAGAAAGCTTGCGCCTGGTCATACGTGAAGACCAGGTTGGTCGGGTCTGTTCCCGGATTCTCCGGCGTAGCGCGCGGCGCGCTCCGCATATCCAGATGATTTCCCTTCGAACCGTTGTAGCCAATGTTCATCACAATTCCCCACGGCAGCGTCTTCTGCACATCGAGGTTCCACACTTGCAAGTACGGCAGTGAATAATGCGGTTCAATCGCGTAATTACCCGTCGTATTTGGCGCGGGAAATCCATTCCCCAGCGTGAAGCAGCTCGCCGGTATCGTCCTGGCGCACGCCGAGGAAGCCGTGTTCCCCTCCGCGGCTTCATTCGTCTGCTCGTTCGCGAATGGCGGCTGAGTCGCCATCGTAGTGGCGAAGTTTGCGTACTGCCCCACCGAATAATTCATTCCGAATCCAGCCCGCAACACGGTCTGTTTTGGAAGGCGGTACGCCAGGCTCACGCGCGGCGCAAACGCAGTGCGGAACGGGTACACCAGCGAATTGGGCAGTGAGCCGCTGAACGGTCCTTTTGCGCCCGCAGTCACTTCGGTTTGTCCAGTGAATCCAGAATTCGCATTGGTGTCGACAAATGCCAGGTGTCCGTATTTCTCGGAGTAGGGCGCATAAAACTCATAGCGCACGCCGAAGTTCAGCGTCAGGCTCGGCAACACACGCCAGTCGTCCATGGCATACGCGTCCATCACGTTGTCGCGCAGGTAAGCTTTGTTCACAAGCGCATCGATGGATGTTTCCTGCGGCAAGCCAAGCAGGAAATCCGCCAACGACAGTCCAGTCGAGCTATCGCCGCTCCCATCCTCGGTAAACAGACCGCTGAACGTAAAGTTCCCGGTCGCGTTCGTGCCTGTTTGAAAATCCCGGTGTACGCGCCGGTAGTCGCCCCCGAACCGCAGGTTGTGCTTGCCGTGAATCCAACTCAGCGTCTCCGAAAGTGAAATCGTCTGCGACAGCGACAAGCTCGGCTGCTTCTCCGACAGTCCGGTGAAATCGCTCAGCGCGACTTGTGGCAGTCCATAATTCAGTGGACTCGCATTCAGCGCTGTGCCATTTGGCCCCAGAATGCCCACCTGGGTTGCTATATCCACGCCGTTGGTGAAAAAGTTCGAGGCCTCGCTATTCGATCGATTCCAGCCCGCATTGAAGATGCTCGTCACCTTGTGATATCCGAGCGTATAGCCGGCCTGCACCGAGTTCGAACCGGATGAAGTCTTGCCGCCCAACTGCGGAAAGATATTCGTGCTGTCCGCGGCGGAATGGCTCCAGTTGTAGTTGGCGGTGATGCTCTGCCGTAGCCCCTGGTTCGTGTTCCTGCGGCCGCCACCGCCGCCGCGCCCACCGCCCGGTTGTGTCGCGTTTGCGCCCAGGCTGCGCATATAGCGCACACCCGCCTGCGTGGTATTCGTCTGTGCCGTGGTCAACAGGTGATAGTTGTTGTTGTCTGTGCCGCTCGGGGTGATGTTGGGCTCGGGATAGTACGCAAGCAGCGCCGCGGCTTGCGGTGAAATGCGCGTGGCGGGAATCACGTTGGCCGTTCCGTTCGACGTGAACTGCTGCAACGTCGTCGGATCGTAAATCGCCGGAAGTCCTGCCGCGGAAAAATCTCCCGCTCGCTCCGCTGCCGTGGGAACAATACCGTACTCATCCTCCGGCGCCGAACTCCGCGTACCTGAAAGCGTAAGGAACATCGTGTCCTTGCCGCTCGGCTTGGTCAAATGCGGAATATACGGGGCGCTCATGAACGTGATGCCGAACCGATTGCTGCCGGAAGCGGGCTGCTCCTGCGTTTGCCCCTCAATCGAAAACGGCTCCGCGTTCAATGCCGAGTTGCTGCCCGTCCAGAAAATCGCTCCATGCGGCTGCCCAGGATTAAACCCCCGAACATTTCCCCGTCCACCGCCGAAACCTCCCGGCCCGCCACCGCCAGGTCCAAACCCTCCGCCTCCGAAGCCGCCTCCAAATCCCCCACCCCCGAATCCGACACCGCCAAATCCGCCGGCTCCCGGAGCGCCCCCAAATAATCCGCCCGCCTGTCCACCAGGAATTGCCCCTTGCGCCCGCGCAGTTTCCATCGCGTCGCGAATCCGGTCCATATCCATTCCGGCAGCCGGGCTCACCTGCCCCGACTGCCCGGCAATCGCTACAGAATCTCCTCCAAAATCGTTATTGCCGGCGATCGACGGCAACGCTGCTCCCGATCCTGCGCTGGGCGATCCCGCCTGCACTTCCGCGTCGCCTCCCATGGCGCTCATCAAGCTCAGGCTTTGCGCACCGCTTCCGGCTAATTGCCGAATCGCCTGCCTCGCCGCCGCATCGGCCCCCATACCGCTTTGTCCGGCAAGGCGCGCCTGCTCCTCAGCCCGCGACGCCAGAATCAGATTGAAGCTCAACACCTGGTCGTGGTTTGTGGCATTCAAAAGCGCTTCCTGCGAGCCCGCCGCAAAGCCCGCAAATTGTGTCCGAATCACGTAGCGCCCATTCTGCGGAATCGTCAGCGACCACGCCCCGGTGATATCCGTTGTCGTCGTATAGCGCTTGCCGGTCAGCGTGTTCTGCGCTGTCACCGTTACGCCGGGCAGCGGAATGTTGCCGCTCTTCGCCACGCCATGAAGCTTTCCACCGGCGGAAACCACCTCAGCCGAGGAGGCCGGAGCCGATTGTTGCGCATCAGTTGCAGTCGATGTTGCACTCTGCGCCGGCAAAGGAGCCTGCGCCGCAACAGCCTGTGGGGCTCCGGCCGTCGCGCAGGCCGCGGCAGCTGTCCACACCCAGACTACCCACGCGGCTGCTCGCTGCATCTGCGCTCCTGGCCGCATTCGCTGGCCTATGTCCTGTACTCAGTCAGACGCTGTCCTTGTTGTCTGAGTTTACGTGCCGGCGCGCCGCGACGGCTCGCTGCGTAGCTCACCCGCCATCGTAAACTCAGGCATGGGAGCCCGGGAATCCGCATCGCCTCCGTTCACAATCGAGGAGATACGATCAGACTCATCTGAAACTACCCTCGCATCGGCGCGCGCCTTGCTTCTCGAATATGGCCGCTTCGTCGTGACGCAACCCGGCGCTGCCCGCTTTTGCTTCGGGACCCTTGAAATGGAAGCCGCACGCCTTCCCTTCTCCTACCTCGAACAAAATGGCGGATGCCTCATCGCACACGTTCAAGATTCGCCTTCCGGCTTTGTTGCCTGGCGTGCGCTTCCTGAAACGATCGCTCCCCAGGCTTGGGAGCTGAAGCGCTTGTGGGTCAGACCGCAGGCACGCGGCCTGAATCTCGGCCGCGCGCTCACCCAGCAAGTCCTGGACCGGGCCGTTGCGGCCGACCGAAAGTCGATTTATCTCGATACCGCTCCAGCAACCATGGCCTCAGCCCACCGTCTTTACTTGAACCTGGGATTTGAACCCTGCGCCCCCTATAATGACAACCCCGTCGAAGGGCTCGCTTGGCTGCGAAAGACCCTCTAAACCCCAGATTCGTCTCGATCAGGGGTTCCTGCTACCTGGAGTATTGCTTTAGTAACCATTCTCGCCAACCCGTCGGTGTACCGCCATTAACCCAAACGTACTGAGAGATACGGATTTGCTATTGATTTCTGTTTTCGCACATGTTAACTCTTAAGCCAACACTCATCTGATCGCTGCCAGGGATAAGTATTGCCTGGCAGCAGACAGGACACAACTTCCGACATGAAAATTGGCACAACGATTCGCGCTCATCGGCTCCAAAAGGGCCTCTCACAGGGCGATATCGAGAAGAAAACCGGACTCCTGCGCTGCTATCTTTCCAGGGTTGAGAACGGCCATACCGTCCCCTCGCTCGATACCCTGTCCAAGATCGCTCTTGCGCTCGACATGCCCATTGCTCAGTTTTTTGCCGATGATTCCTTTGGGCACCAGTTCAACTCGCATAAGCTCACTGACGAGGAACTCCGCTTCCTCACCCAAATCCGGCGCTACTCTTCGAACCTGAATGAGAGCGACCGCAAACTTCTGCTTGCAATGGTTAAGAAATTCGCGGCGACCGCGATTCGCTAACTCAGCTCCCCCGCTGAGTTTCCCCACTCTATACGTCGTTACCCAGGTGGAAGATCGGCTCCGCGCCGTGGCCGCCGCTCAGCAGCGCCTGTTCCTCGTGCGCCTCCAGCGGTTTGTAGCTCTGCGCTACATCCATGGCCAACCGGAAGTACCGCTCATCCCCCGGCGGAATTGCGGCCGTTATCGGATGTCCCAGCGTCCAGCGCAATCCGAGCGAAGCCTCGTCAGGGAACGCCGCTGGCTGATACCAGCACTTCGGCTCAGGATGGTTCTGCTTTTGCTCCGCGGCCCACACCGTCTTGGCCATCCCTTTCAGCGCCAGAATACCCATCTTCTTCTCTTGCGCCTTCTTCAAAATTTGTGGACCAAACCCGGCCTGCGTGAACAGCACCCAATTCACCGGAAACAACACCGTGTCGAAGTTGTAGCGGTCCATCGCCGCCACAGCCGTCTCCACCGAATGCACTGAGAACCCGATGTAGCGGATCTTGCCTGCTTTCTTCGCCGCTTCCATTGTCTCCATCGCGCCGCCCGGTCCCAGCACCTTGTCCAGCTCCGCCATCTTCGTCAGTGCGTGGAATTGATACAGGTCGACGTGGTCTGTCTTCAGCAGCCGCAGTGAGTCTTCCAGTTGCTTGCGGCAGCCGTCCTTGGTGCGATCCTCGGCCTTGCACGCCAGAAAACAATTCTTTCTGTAAGGCGCAAGCGCTGGTCCCAGTCGCTCCTGCGCATTGCCGTAGCTCGGAGCAATGTCGAAGTAGTTGATTCCCCGATCGACAGCCTCGGCTACAATATTGCCGGCCGCGCCGGTCTCTTCGTTCATAACCACAATTCCACCGAACCCGATAATGGATAACTGCTCGCCCGTCTTACCCAGCGTGCGCCTGGCAATCGGTTGCGTAGCCTTGACTGTGGCGGCTTCGATCTGGCTTGTGGATGCGACGGCTGCGGCGGTGAGCCCAGCCTGCTTCAAAAATTCGCGGCGCTTCATGGTCTTCCTCCTGGTTTGGGATTCGACGTTCCGCGTGCTTGAAAAACTCGTAAATGATCTCAGCTGTTCAGGAAGTGCGACAATCCCGCCGGCGGGGTCACGTTGTTGATGTAGAACGCAAACAAAACCAGCAGTCCTACGATCATGCCCACCGCGACTCGCAGCCGTGTATTGAACACACTCCGCGGCGACCCCAGCCTCGGCACCATCGGCGCAGCAAACAGCAGCCCGCAGGTGAATCCGCCCAGGTGAGCCATGTTGTCGATGTTCAGCCCGGAATGCAAAAACAGGTTGCCCCCGCTGATCGACAAGCCAAGCACAAGGTTCAGCGCCGCAAAATAAATCACCGACCGGCGCAGCTTCTTCAACTCCAACGGAGGCACCGGCAGCCGGTTCGACTTGAGCAGGACAATCAACGCACCGGCGATCCCGAATACCGCACCCGAAGCACCCGCACCCGCCGGGAAAAACACGCCGCCCGCACCGTCCCGGATGGGAAAAAGCCAGTTGATGTCGGTCGAAAGCAAATTTCCGGCCGCACCCGTCAGAAGGTACACCGCCAGCACGCCCAGCGAACCCATCAGCGGCTCAGCCAGCAATCCCAGGTTCCACAAACACCACATGTTCGTGGCCAGGTGCAAAATGCCCACGTGCACAAACATCGCGGTGATAATGCGGAACCATTCCCCATCCACGAGCACCGACCCGGCGTTGTTGGCGCCCCAATGCATCAGCTGCTCAGTGGTTGGAGCACCGATGCTCACGCCCTTGGCCGCCATCACCAGAAAAACCAGGCAGTTGATACCCACAAGAAGATACGTCGCCGGCGCCGACTGCCACCCCGGCCGCGGCTTGCGCATCACCGGCTGCTGCGGCATCACAGGTCCCGGCGGCAAGATCTCCGGCTCGCGGCCCATGCCGGCGCGCCCGGCAGAATCTTCCAGCGATGGCGGCATCGGCGGGTAACTTCCCATGCTTCAACTCTAAAGCATCTCTCATACCCCGGTAGCTCTGTGGATTCCTGTGCCGGCCGCCGCTCTCGTCATGCGGAATGCCCGACCCTTCGATGTACTCTTTAAGTTGAGCCGCAGCATCGATCCCACCCATCGTACCGCAATGCGCACCGCGCCTAACCCTTCAGAGGAAGCACATCGTGAGCGAATCTCCTGCGTCTGTAAAACCCATTCATAGAGCCTTGCTGAGCGTCACTGATAAAACAGGCCTGGTGGAGTTTGCCCAGGTTCTGGCCGGTTTTGGCGTCGAACTCATCTCCACCGGAGGAACAGCCCGCACCCTGCGCGAAGCCGGTCTCCTGGTAAAAGACATCAGCGACCTCACCGGCTTTCCTGAAATGCTCGACGGCCGCGTCAAAACCCTCCACCCCCTCGTTCACGGCGGCCTGCTCTACATCCGCGGCAATGCCGAGCACGAAGCGGCCGTCGCCGCTCATGCCATCCAGCCCATCGACATGGTCGTCGTCAACCTCTACGCCTTCGAGAAGACCGCTGCGACTCCCGGCGTCGCCTTCGGCCACCTCATCGAAAACATCGACATCGGCGGCCCCTCCATGGTTCGCTCCGCCGCCAAAAACTTTGAAGACGTCGCCATCGTTACGCGCGTCTCCGACTACCCGCAGTTGATCGACGAGCTCAAGGCCAATCAAGGCGCCTTCACCCGCCCCACCCGCTGGCGTCTCGCCAAACAAGCCTTTTCGACCACCGCAGCCTACGACGCCGCCATCGCCAACACCCTCGACACGATCGAAGAGGCGCCAGCGCCGCAGGCGTCTGCCGCACCGCAGGTGCCTGACGCGCCACAGGCGCTGCCCTCGACAGTGCGCGTCAACTTTCCGCTGGCCCAGTCTCTCCGCTACGGTGAAAACCCTCATCAACGCGCGGCTCTCTATTCCGATGGAACCGGTCTCGGCATCGCCGGAGCCCACCAGCTCCAGGGAAAGGAACTCAGCTTCAATAACCTCGTCGACCTCGACGCCTGCTGGGAGTTGGCCGGCGAATTCAACGAGCCCGCCGTCATCATCGTCAAGC